>NZ_JBEPBA010000008.1:0-390133 GCF_040298885.1 Streptomyces sp. NPDC001137 | reverse complement strand
CGCGGATGGTTCACCAGTGTGTTCGTGAACCATCCGCGGGCCGGCCCCGTAGGCCATTTCAGTGGCCCGGGAGCCGACTGGCCCCACTCCCGCGGCCCCCGTTCACGCAGGCTGGAGGACGTTCCGTGTCGTTGATGTTGACCGTGGTGGAGGGGGACGGTGACGCGTTCGACGTCCACCTCGACGCCGACCCCGACACGCCCCTGAGCGCCGTCGCGGTGGCGCTGGCCGAGGCGGGCGGCGTCCAGCGGCCCCCGGAGGGCCTCGGCCTGTACGCCGGCGACCGGCTGCTGCCGGCGGACCTGACGCTGCGGGACGCGCCGCTGCACCATGCGGCCGTCGTCGGCCTGGGCCGCCCGGCGGGCAGCTCGTCGGCCGAACCGGACGGGTTGGTGGAGGTCCGTGCGGTCGGCGGGCCCGGGGCGGGCGCGGTGCGCCGGCTCGGCATCGGCGAGTACCGGATCGGGCTGGCGCACGACGGGACCGCCCAGGTGCTGGGCACCGTACCGGACCGTCCGTTCGCCGTCCTGACGGTGAGCCCCGGAGGGCGCTGCCGGGTGGCACCCGACGAGTCCGCGGACGGCGGCCCCCTGCAACTGGACCGCGAGGACCTCGGTGAGCCCACCGCCTGGGCGGTCGGCGAACAGCTCCTCGTCGGCGGCAGCCTGCTCGAACTCGCCCTGCCCGGGCCGCCGGACGCGGCCCTGCAACCGTCGGAGGACGGCACGGGCCAGGACTACAACAGACCGCCGCGGCTGCGGCCGCCGGCGAACGCCACCCGCTTCGTCCTGCCCTCCCCGCCCGCGACGCCCGCAGCCCGCCCGATGCCGTGGATCACCGCGCTTGCGCCGCTGGTGATGGCGGGGGCGGGCGTGCTGGTCTTCGGCCGTTTGTCGATGCTGCTGTTCGGGCTGCTCTCCCCGGTCGCGATCCTCGGCAACTACCTGGTGAACCGGCGCAGCGGACGCCAGTCCCACGCGGACGCGGTCGCCGCCTACAAGGAGAAGAAGGCACGCATCGAGGGCGAGGCGAAGCAGGCCCTGGCGGCCGAACGCACCGCCCGGCGCCGCGGTTTCCCGGACCCGGCCGAGGTCGTCCTGACCGCCGTCGGCCCCCGGCGCCGCCTGTGGGAACGCCGCACCACCGACGCCGACTTCCTGGAACTGCGCATCGGAACCGCCGACCTGCCCTCCGACGTGGTGCTCCAGGACCCGACCAAGGACGAACACCGCCGCCAGGACCCGCGGACCGCGTACGACGTCCCGGTGACCGTTCCGCTGCGCGAGCACGACGTGCTGGGCATCGCCGGCGAGGGCCCGGCCGCGCGCGCCGTGGCACGGTGGGCGGTCGCCCAGGCCGCCGTCCTGCACAGCCCCCGTGACCTCCAGATCCACTTGCTGACGACCGGCGGCCCGGGCCGGGACGCCTGGTCCTGGCTGCGCTGGCTGCCGCATGTGCGCAAGAAGTCCGGCGACATCCCGGCGAGCATCGGCTACGGCACGGAGAGCTGCGCCCGGCGGGTCGCCGAACTGGCCGCGCTGATCGCCGAGCGCGCCGGCGGGGAGGACCGCCGCGGCCGGCCCGGCGGACCGGACGTGCTCGTCGTCCTCGACGGGGCCCGCAGGCTGCGTTCGCTGCCCGGCGTGGCGCAGATCCTGCGCGACGGACCGTCCGTCGGCGTCCGCGCGATCTGCCTGGACGCCGAGGAGCGACTCCTGCCGGAGGAGTGCCACGCCGTCGTCGTCGAGGAACCCGGCCAGACCGTGCGGCTGGGACGCTCGGGGAAGGGCACCGTCGGCGGCATCCGGCCCGACGGGGTGTCCCTGGACTGGTGCCGTTCGCTGGCCCGGGCGATGGGCCCGCTGCGGGACCCGGGCGGGGACGACGAGGAGGCCGCGGTGCTCCCCGGCGCCGCGCGGCTGCTCGACGTGCTCGCCCTCGACCCGCCGCAGGCCGCCGGTGTCAAGGCGCGCTGGGCGGCAGGGGGCCGCTCGACCCGGGCGGCCGTCGGCGTCTCCCTGGACGGCCCGTTCTTCCTGGATCTGCGGCGCGACGGTCCGCACGCGCTGGTCGCCGGTACCACCGGGTCCGGCAAGTCCGAACTCCTCCAGACCCTGGTCGCCTCGCTCGCGGTGGCGAACCGTCCGGACGCGATGACGTTCGTCCTCGTCGACTACAAGGGCGGCTCGGCGTTCAAGGACTGCGTGGATCTGCCGCACACCGTCGGCATGGTCACCGACCTCGACGCCCATCTCGTCGAGCGGGCCCTGGTGTCGCTCACGGCGGAACTCACCCGGCGCGAGCACGTCCTCGCCGAGGCCGGTGCCAAGGACATCGAGGACTACGTCGAACTGCTGGAGCGCGACCCGGCCGGCCGCACACCGATGCCCCGGCTGCTCATCGTCATCGACGAGTTCGCCTCGATGGTGCGTGACCTGCCGGACTTCGTGAAGGGCCTGGTCAACATCGCGCAGCGGGGCCGCAGCCTCGGCATCCATCTGATCCTGGCGACGCAGCGCCCCAGTGGCGTCGTCTCCTCGGAGATCCGCGCCAACACCAACCTGCGCATCGCGCTCCGGGTGACGGACGCCGGTGAGAGCCAGGACGTCCTCAACTCCCCCGAGGCCGCGTCGATCTCGCAGAGCACACCCGGCCGCGCCTATGTGCGCCTGGGCCAGAACTCCCTCGTGCCGTTCCAGTCCGGACGGGTCGGCGGCCGCCGGCCCGGCGCCACGGCGAGCTCGCTGCCCGCGCCCTGGGCGGTGGTGGTCGGCTGGGAGCGGCTCGGCGAACCGCTCCCGCCGCGGCCCCGCGCCGCGGCCGCCCCCGCCGACGTGGAGACCGACCTCACGGCACTCGTCACGGCGATCCGCGAGGCGGACCGGGAGCTGGGCATCCCCGCGCAGCACAGCCCCTGGCTGCCGCCCCTGCCCGAGCAGCTCGTCACCGGCGACCTGCCGCCGGCCCCGCCCTCGGACTACGACCTCGCGCCCGTCGCGTACGGCGTGGTGGACCTGCCCGCCCAACAGGCCCGGCTCCCCCTGGTGATCGACCCCGCGACGCTCGGCCACCTGCACATCATCGGCTCACCCCGGCAGGGCAGGTCGCAGACGCTGCGCACGATCGCCGGCACCCTGGCCCGGGCCCACTCCGCGGACAAGCTGCACATGTACGGCATCGACTGCGGCAACGGCGCCCTGCTGGCGATGGAGGGGCTGCCGCACTGCGGCGCCGTCACCCAGCGCACCCAGCCGGACCGGGTGGCCCGGCTGCTCGCCCGGCTGACGGCGGAGCTCGCGCGCCGCCAGGAGCTGCTCGCCGCGCACGGCAGTGCCGACCTGCCGGAGCTGCGCCGCAGCCTGCCTCAGGAGGAACGGCCGCCGCACATCGTGCTCTTCATCGACCGCTGGGAGGTCTTCGACAAGCAGCTCGGTGAGTACGACGCCGGGAACCTGCTGAGCGCGGTGCTCACCCTGCTCCGGGACGGCGGGAGCGTCGGCATCCACCTGGTCGTGACCGGCGACCGGGCGCTGTTCTCCAGCCGGGTCAACGGCTCGACCGAGGACAAGCTCGTGCTGAAGCTGAACGAGAAGTCCGAGTACGGCATGATCGGGATCACCCAGCGGAACGTGCCCGACGAGATCCCGCCGGGCCGTGCCTTCCGCGCCGCCGACAAGGCCGAGGCGCAGGTCGCACTCCTCACCAACGACCCGGGGGGCCAGGCGCAGGCCGTGGCGCTCCAGAAGATCGCCGAGCAGTGCCGCCGGGATGCGGCCCACCTGCCGGCCGCCTCCCGGCCGTTCCGCGTCGACACCCTGCCGGACCGGCTCACCTGGGAGGAGGCGGTCCGGTACGTGCCGCAGCCGCTGAAGTCCGCGCGCTGGGCCCTGGCCGGTGTCGGCGGCGACGAACTCACCGCGTACGGACCGGACTTCGGTCTCACGCCGACCTTCCTCGTCGCCGGCCCCGCCCGCTCGGGCCGCAGCACGGTGCTGGCGACGCTGGCGCTGTCGCTGCTGTCGGTCGGGATGCCCGTCGTCGTCGGTGCGCCCGCCAGGTCGCCGCTGCGCCGCCTCGCCGGACGGCCCGGGGTCCTCGCGGTGTTCGACGAGTCCGACATCGACCCCATCGCGCTGGAGGAGGCGCTGGCGTCCTCGCGGCGGGGGGCCGTGGTGCTCCTGGACGACGGCGACCTGCTGCTGAAGACGAAGGCCGAGGCCGTCCTCACCCGGATCGCCAAGTCCGGTACCGAGATGCGCCGGGGCCTGGTGATCGCCGGGCAGACCGACCGGCTCTCCTCCGGGTTCTCCGGCTGGCACACCGAGGCCCGCCGCCACCGGTGCGGCCTGCTGCTGAAGCCGCAGAACATGAGCGACGGCGAACTCATCGGCGTCAAGGTGCCCCGCAGCCGCCTGGGTGCTACCCGCCCGGGCCGGGCGATCCTGCACCTGGGCGACGGCGTGCTGCGCACCGTCCAGGTCCCGGAGACGGTGCTCCCGGCGGCCGGGGACTGACCGGTCGTCCATCCGGACCGAGGGCTCCCGCCGTTGACGTCGGCGGGAGCCCTCGGAGCCTGGGGCATGTCCCGGGTCGGATCAGCGCCCGGTGAGCGGCCTCACGCGTCCACACCCCCGCCCGGCGCGTGCCCGGAGAACTCGAGGGGCCCGTAGATGAGGCCGGCGATGCTGGTGATGAGCCCCAGCCCGTTCAGGATGCCGTCCAGCGTCGACAGCGCCGGCCGGGCGCCGACCACGACGGTGGCCGGGACGATGGCGGTGGCTCCCCCTCCGATGAGGTCGAGCTCGATCACCGGTGCCGTCGCGAAGATCTCCGTCGGATAGAAATTCTTGAAGAGGTTCTTGATCCACTGCCCCAGGCCGACCTTCCCCAGGGCGCCGATGCCCTTGCTGGCGAGGACGGCGATCCCGCCCGTGGCGAGCCCCACCACTCCCAGGACGATGCCCACGATGTCCCAGTGCCCGGTATCGACCCCCTTCCCGATCGTGAGGCCCAGCGAAGCGGCTCCGAAGAGGAGAGCGCCCGCGGCGAGCGCGACACCGACGGGACCGGCGACGAACATGGCGACGACACCGAGAACGGTTCCGATGATGGAGAAGACCTGGTTCAGGATGTCCCCGATCTTGTCCCAGAAGCTCTTTCCCTTGACCGCCTCGCCCTCGGCCTCCTCCAGCTCGCGCTTGGCCACACCCGCGTCGGAAGTGCGCAGTTCCTGCGCGTCGAGGGCCAGCAGCCGGGCCGCGTCCAGCTCCGCCTGAGCCGACTCGACGGACTGCGCGGCCGAGGATTCCGCCTCCTTCGCGTCAGCCATGGCACGCCGGGCGTTGCTCCGGGCCGCCTCGTCGTCGGGGGGCGGGGGCTCCGCGCTGTCGAGGCTCTTCACATGGGCGCTCGCCGCGGACGCCACCTCGATCGCCGAGTCCAGCCGCTGTTTCGCCTCGCGGCCCCTTTCCAGCGCGCGGTCCGCCTGGTCCTGGCACTCCCGGAGGCTGATGGCGTACTTCGCGATCGCGTCGGCGGCCGCCTCGTAGGACGACTGGAGCTTGCCGACCTGGGTGGGCAGTTCCTTGAGCTGTGTCCGCAGCTTTTCCATGGACTTGCCCTCGCCGAGCTCGTCGGAGTCCAGTCGGGCGACGACGGAGTGGGCGGACTGGGCGTCGTTGGAGATGGACCGGTACTCGGAGGCGAGTCGTTCAAGGATCTCGGGGTCGCCGGGTGTCGGGTCCGACGAGAAGCCGAACACCGATTCCCAGTCGGCCAGCGGTGGCCGTGCCATGTCCCGCCCTCACTTCCCGTTCTCGGCGCCGGCGACGGCGTCCTGCACAGGGTCCTCGGAGTCGTGGAACCGGAAGGTCCCGGCGACGGCGTCGAACACCTCGAAGAACTTCTCCGCCAGGCTGATGTTGGGCGTCGTACTGGCGAGGATCATCAGGTCCCGGCTCGACGGCACGGGGATCACCACCTGGTGCACGGCAGTGCGGATCGTGGCCTGCCCGAAGTAGTCGAAGTCCTCGAGCGAGGTCATCCGCCCCACGCTGCCCACCTCGGGCAGCTCCATGATCTCCACACGGTTCAGGTCGGAACCCCGCCCGACCGAGGTCCGGCTGTTCTGCACGCCCGCGGCGAGCATCATCTGCGGCAGATCGGTCGGCTCACCCTCGGGGATCCGGGTCCGCAGCACCATCGCCGTGGCGTTCAGCGTGCTGCCGTCCGGCAGGAACCCGAGCAGGTAGCCGACCTGAAGGGCGCCCTGGGCATAGGCTTCGCGCGCGCTCCTGCGGGTCTCCCGGATCAGGGCGTCCACCCGCTCGCGCTCGACCTCCACACCCTTCGCCTGCTCCTCGATCCGGCGCCGGATCGCCACATCCCTGGTGTTCGGGTCGAGGTCGAGGTGCGCCCAAGTGGACGGGTATTTCAGCGTGTAGCGCGCCGGAGCGCCCGACGGCCGCTCATCAGAGGGCAGCAGCCGCGGCGGCCCGTCCCCGTCCTGTGCCTCAAGCAGGTTCATCCAACGCCTTTGCAGCTTCGTTGTCCGTGTCGGTGAAGTTGTCGACGATGCCCTGCGCGGCCTGCTTGAACGTGTCCACGTTCTCCTGGACCCGTTCGTGGCCGGCCGACCATGCGTCGTCGAAGCCGTTGACGGCCGAGATCAGACCGTGGTCGCCCACATCGTCGTCCGAACCGACATTGCTCAACTTCGCTGTCCTGTCGATCCGTTCGCGGATGTCCTGCAACGCGGCCATGGTGTCGGCGAGTTCGTCCACCGGTATCTGAATGCGCGACATGACGCCCCTTTCTCTCCCTGCACCGGCCGGGTTCCGTGGCGCCGGAGCGCCACGGAACCCGGCCGTGGCCGAGAAGTCAGCCGATGGCGCCGGACGTCTGGTCGTCGGTGTCGACGAACGCGTCGGCGACCTGCTTGATGAACTCGCTGACGCCCTGAAGGCCTTCGATCGCCTTCTCGGTGCCGTTCTTGTACTCCTCCCAGAACGGACGGAACTTGCTCTCGGAGCCCGGCGTCGCGTAGGCCGCCTCGACCATCTCGTCCATCTTGGTGTTGGCCTCGTGGAGGCTCTGCTGCATCAGTTCCTTCTGGTGCTGGAGCCAGGTCGACGCCTCCCGCATCTCGTCGGGGCTGATCTTGATGTTGCCGCCGGCCATGTCGGTTCCTTCTCTCGTTCCGGATCGCCGCGGCCGCTCGGCCGCTCACACCCGGCTCTACGAGGCGCCTGCCGGGGCGGTTCACGCCTGTTGCGGAACGGTGACGAAAGTGGCTGGCCACGGGCTTCGGGCGGCCGGCGTCAAGTGGCCTTTCCGGCCACAAGGAAGGCCCTCGCGAGTCACGTCCTCGCGAGGGCCTTCCTCTTCATCCGCCCGCTACGTGAAAGGTGAGAAGACGATCACGAGCAGGACGCTTCGATGTCTGCGTCAGGGCGTCAACAGCAATACGTCCGCACGGGACTTCGCCGCCTCGTAACGGCGCGCCACGTCCTGCCAGTTGACGACCCGCCACATCGCCTCGACGAAGTCCACCTTCTGGTTGCGGTACTGGAGGTAGAAGGCGTGCTCCCAGGCGTCGAAGACGAGGATCGGCACCGAGCCCTGCCCGACATTGCCCTGGTGGTCGTAGACCTGCTCGACGATCAGCCGGCCGCTCAGCGGCTCGTACGCGAGGACGCCCCAGCCCGAGCCCTGGGTGGTGGCGGCGGCCTTCGACAGCTGCGCCCGGAAGCCGGCGAACGACCCGAAGGACTCGGCGATCGCCTCCGCGAGCTCGCCCACGCCGTCCGCCGCCAGCGGCTCACCGCCGCCGTCACCCGTCATGTTGTTCCAGTAGATCGAGTGCAGGATGTGCCCGGACAGATGGAAGGCCAGGTTCTTCTCCAGCCCGTTGACCGCCGCCCACGACTCCTTGTCCCGCGCCTCCGCCAGCTGCTCCAGCGTGTCGTTGGCGCCCTTCACATACGCGGCGTGGTGCTTGTCGTGGTGCAGCTCGATGATCTCGGGGCTGATCACGGGCGCGAGCGCGGAGTAGTCGTACGGCAGGTCGGGCAGCGTGTAGACGGGCATGGGGGTCCCCTCCAGAACTCTTATTGCAAGTGACTTGCAACTACACGCTAGCAACAAAAAACCCCCGCGCGTACACGGGGGCTTCCTGCTCGGGGCGACTGTCGTCAGCGCCTGGCCCGCTGCCAGGCGTACCCCACCGCCGCCAGGACGGCCGTCATCCCGCCGGTGGAGTAGAGCTGCACCCGGGTGCCGGGCTTCCGAGCCATCAGGACGAAGATCGCGGCCATGGCCGCCAGCGCCACCCAGGTCAGCCACGGGAACCCCCACATCCGGACCACCAGCTTCTCGGGCGCCTGACGGTCCAGCCGGGCCCGCAGCCGCAGCTGGCTGACCGCGATGAAGATCCAGACGACCAGGATCACCGCCCCGATCATGTTCAGCAGCCAGGGGAAGACGTCGTCCGGGCGCCAGTAGCTGAGGACGACACAGACGAAGCCGAAGACGGAGGAGGCGAGGACGGCGATCCTCGGCACACCGCCCGACACCCGGCCCAGCACCTTCGGGCCCTGGCCGCGCTGGACCAGGGAGTAGGCGATGCGCGAGGAGCCGTAGATGTTGGCGTTCATGGCGGAGAGCAGGGCGACCAGGACGACCACGTTCATCAGCTGTCCGGCGCCCGGGATGCCCAGGTGGTCGAGGGCGGCGACGTACGGGCCCTTCTCGACGACATCCTTGGAGTCCCACGGGACGAGCGTCACGATGACCGCCATCGAGCCGATGTAGAACAGCGCGATGCGCCACATCGCGGTGCGGACGGCGCTCGCGACGCCCCGCACCGGGTCCTGCGACTCGGCCGCCGCGATGGTGACGGTCTCCAGACCGCCGTACGCGAAGATCGAGGCGAGCACGCCGACGATCAGGCCCTCGCTGCCGTTCGGCAGGAACTCGGTGAGGTTCGCCGTGCCCGGGGCGTCCGTGCCGGGGAGCACGCCCGCGATGGCGAGGACGCCAAGCACCAGGAACAGGCTGATCGCGCCGACCTTCAGGGCCGCGAACCAGAACTCGAACTCGCCGAAGTTCTTCACGGCGGCCAGGTTCGCGACACAGAACACGACCATGAACAGGGCCACCCAGCCCCACTCGGGCGTGTGCGGCAGCCAGCCCGTCACGATCTTCGCGGCGCCGATGCCCTCCAGCCCGACGGCAGTGCAGAGCAGCACCCAGAAGGACCAGCCGGCGGTGAAGCCCGCCCACGGGCCGATCGCCCGTTCCGCGTGCGCCGAGAACGAACCCGACGACGGATACGCGGCCGACATCTCGCCGAGCATCCGCATCACCAGCATCACGAGGAGACCGGAGAGGGTGTAGGCGACGACGATGGAGGGTCCGGCGGCGGCGATACCCGCGCCGGAGCCGACGAACAGACCGGCGCCGATGACCCCGCCGAGGGCGATCATCGACAGGTGGCGCTGCTTCAGGCCGTGGGACAGGGTGGCGTCGGCGTCCGCCTGCGGCGGCGACTCGACCTCGGTGGTGCTGCTGGGCATGGGCGCGGCTCGTCCAGTCCATGAGATGGGCAAAAACGCCCACAGTCTGGGCGGCCTCTCCGCTCAGCAGGAGAGGCCGCCCATTATCCGGACAGGCCCGGTACGTGCTGTGACTATGCGGCTACGGATGTGTAGTGCGAGGCGTCGCCCTCGATCGAGTAGCTCTCCTTGCCCTCGATGCCGACCGGGATGTCACCGGCGACGGTCACCCGGTGCAGACGGCGCGGCAGACCGTCGTAGTTGTCGATGGCGTAGTGCTGGGTGATGCGGTTGTCGAAGAGGACCAGCTGGTTCTCCGACCAGCGGTGGCGCAGGATGTTCTCCGGCCGGGTGACATACGCCTGCAGCAGGTCGAGGATCTTGCGCGACTCGCCCGGCGACAGGCCCACGATGCGCTGCGCGAACCCGCCGATGAACAGCCCGCGCTCACCGGTCAGCGGGTGCACGCGGACCACCGGGTGGACCGTGCGGTACTTGATCGAGGTGAACTGGGCGCGCTGGGCGGCCTGCTGCTCGTCGAGCTCCTCCTCCGGTACGGCGTAGTCGTAGTCGTTGGTGTGCTCCGCCCACAGCGTGTCCGCCAACTGGCGGAGCGACTCGGGGAGTTGGCGGTAGGCGGCCGCCGAGTTGGCGATCAGGGTCTCGCCGCCGTACGGCGGGATCGTGATCGAGCGCAGGGTGCTGGCCTGCGGCGGATTCAGGACGAAGGTGACGTCCGTGTGCCAGTGGTTGGCGGCGCGGCCGCGCTCGCTGTCGACGGGCAGGACGTTCGGGACGCCGTCCACGGAGGAGACCGTCGGGTGGGCGGTGGTGACGTCGCCGAGGTGGCGGACGAAGGCCTGCTGGCCCGCGTCGTCGAGGTGCACGTCGTCGAAGACGAGCGCCTTGTGGACGCCCAGGGCCTCACGGACGGCGGCGGTCGTCTCCTCGTCGAGCGGCTTGGAGATGTCGACGCCGGAGACACGGGCGCCGATGTGGGCGGTGACCTTCTGGACTTCGATGTTGGACATGGGAGGGGCCGGTCCTTTCAGACGAGGGCGGGTTCCTGGGTGGAGTACTGGTTGGCGGGGCGGGGGAGGCCGTAGCGCTCCCGGAGGGTCTGGCGGGGGCCGTACTCGGTGCGGAGCAGACCTCGGGCACGCAGGATCGGGACGACCTGCTCCACGAAGGTGTCGAGCCCGGAGGGCAGCACGGCGGGCATGATGTTGAAGCCGTCGGCGGCGCCCTGCGTGAACCACGTCTCGACCGCGTCGGCGACCTGCTCGGGCGTGCCCGCGAAGGTGAGGTGGCCGCGTCCGCCGCCGAGCCGGCCGACCAGCTGCCGGACGGTGAGGCGCTCGCGCCGGGCGAGTTCGACGATGAGGGTGTAGCGGCTCTTGGCGCCCTCGATGGCGTCCTCGGGCGGCAGGTCGGACGGCAGGCGGGCATCCAACTCCAGTGACCCTTCCGGGAGTTGGAGAAGACGTTCCAGGCGGTCCACGCCGTGCGTGTACACGATGTGGTCCTCCAGGACCTGCTCGTTCGCCCGCGCCTCGGCCTCCGTGGACCCGATGACCGGCACGATGCCGGGCAGCACCTTGATCTGCCCGGGGTCCCGGCCGGCGGCCGCCGTACGGGACTTGAGGTCGGTGTAGAAGGCCTGGGCGTCGGCCAGGGTCTGCTGGGCGGTGAACACGGCCTCCGCGTAGCGCGCCGCGAACGCCTTGCCGTCCTCGCTCGACCCCGCCTGCACGAGCAGCGGGTAACCCTGCGGGGAGCGGGGCACGTTGAGGGCGCCCTCGACGCTGAAGTACGTCCCCTTGTGCCGGGGCGGATGGATCTTCGCGTCGTCGCCCCAGACGCCGGCCGCCTTGTCGCCGACGATGGCGTCGTCCTCCCAGCTGTCCCAGAGCTTCAGCGCCACGTCGAGGAACTCGGCGGCGCGGGCGTACCGGTCGGCGTGGGCGGGCTCGTGCTCCAGACCGAAGTTGCGCGCGGCCTCGGCACCCGCCGTGGTGACGATGTTCCAGCCGGCCCGCCCGCCGCTGATGATGTCCAGGGAGGCGAACTTGCGGGCCAGGTTGTAGGGGGAGTTGTACGAGGTGGAGGCCGTGGCGATCAGCCCGATGTGCTCGGTGGCCGTCGCCAGCGCGGTCAGCAGGGTGAGCGGCTCCAGGGCGCCCGCGGGACGCTGGGCGAGATTGCCCCACAGCTGCGGCCCGTCGGCGAGGAAGAGGGAGTCGAAGGTGCCGCGTTCGGCGATCCGGGCGAGCCGCACATAGTGGTCCAGCTCGACATGCGCATACGGATCGCTCTCGGGAAGCCGCCACGAGGCTTCGTGGTGGCCGGTGCTCATGAGGAAGGCGTTGAGATGGAGCTGGCGGGGCATGGGGTGTCCTTTACGGTTTTTCAGCGAGGCCGGCTTCATTGAGCGCCGGGTGCGCAAATTCAGCCCGTCCGGCGTTTGAGGACGAGGCCCTTTCGGGGCCGAAGCGGGGGCCTGGGGGCGGCAGCCCCCGGACGGTCACCCCACCCCCTCGGTGACACCCAGCGCCGCGAGCAACCGCTCCCGGTACTCGCCGCGCGCCGCCGCATCCCGCTCGATGGCCAGATCGACCGAGATCCGCCCGGAGTCGAGCACCAGCACCCGATCAGCGAGCACGATCGCCTCGTCGACGTCATGGGTGACCAGCAGCACGGACGGCTGATGCCGCTTCCACAGCTCCCGCAGCAACGCGTGCATCTTGATGCGCGTCAGCGCGTCCAACGCCCCGAACGGCTCGTCGGCCAGCAGCAGTTCGGGCTCGCGGACCAACGACCGCGCGAGCGCGGCCCGCTGCGCCTCGCCGCCGGACAGCTCGCTCGGCCAGGCCCGCTCGCGCCCCTTGAGGCCCACCTCGGCGAGGGCCTCGCGGCCCTTCCGCTCGGCATCCTTGCCGTCCAGGCCGAGGAGTACGTTGTCCAGGACCCGCCGCCAGGGCAGCAGACGGGAGTCCTGGAAGACCACGGACACCTTCTCGGGGGCGGTGAGCCGGCCACTGCCGGCGACCTTGTGGTCCAGGCCCGCGATCGCCCGCAGCAGCGTGCTCTTGCCGGAGCCGCTGTGCCCGAGCAGGGCCGTGAACTGTCCCACCGGGAGGTCGAGGTCGATGCCGTCGAGGACGGTCCGCCCCTCGAACGACCTGGTCAGGCCCCGGAGCTGGACGGCGGGCCGGGTCAGCTGCTCAGTGTGCGGCGCCATGACAGCACCCTCCGTTCGACGAGACGGACCGCGCTGTCGGAAACCAGGCCGAAGATCCCGTAGACGAGCAGGCCCACGAGGATGACGTCGGACTGGCCGTAGTTCTGGGCCTGGAACATCATGTAGCCGAGCCCGCTGGTGGCGTTGATCTGCTCCAGGACCACCAGGCCCAGCCAGGAGCCGGTCACCCCGAGCCGGAGTCCCACGAAGAATCCGGGCAGGGCGCCGGGCACGACGATCTGGCGGATGAACCGGAAGCGGGACAGCCCCTGTACCTCGGCGAGTTCGACGAAGCGGCTGTCGATGCCGGACAGCGCGGCGTGCGTGTTCAGATAGATCGGGACATAGACGACGATCGCGATGATCGCGATCTTGAACGCCTCGCCGATGCCCAGCCAGAGGATGAACAGCGGGATCAGACCGAGCGTCGGGATCGCCCGGTTGAGGTTCACCGTCCCGTCGATCAGCGCCTCGCCGACCCGGCTGAGCCCGGCGGCCAGCGCCAGCACGACACCGGCCGCGAGACCGATGGTGAAGCCGTACGCGGCCCGTTCGAGGGAGGTCAGGATGTCCGTGGGCAGCGTCCCGGCGCTCCACAGCCGGCCGGCGGTCCGCAGCACCGTCCAGGGCGCGGGGATCGCGGCCGGGTCGAGCTGTCCGGCGGCCGAGGCGGCGGCCCACAGGGCGAGGAAGAGGGCGGGGCCGATCAGCCGGGAGGCGGGCAGCCGCCTGCCGGGGGACAGGCCGCGGCGGGGCCGTACCGGACGGCTCTGCTCCTGGACCTGTGCCGGGAGTGCGGTGGGCGTGGTGGTGGTCATGGCGGTCACCTCCGGTACTCCGCCGGCACGGCCTTGGCGGCGATGGACTCGAAGCGGTGGTCGAAGAGCGAGGAGACGTCGAACTTCTTCACGAAGCCGCCCTCCGCCAGCAGATCGGCGGTCTCCTGCTCCCACTTGATCGCCTCGGTCCAACTCGGCGGGAACAGAGGCTTGTTGGCGAGTTTGCTGATGCCCCGGGCCTGCGCGCGGGTCAGGTTCTGGGTCTTGACGTAGAACTCCTCGTTCCAGGCGTCGGGGTTCTCGTACGTCCAGACTTGGCCCTTGGCCCAGTAGGGGATGTACGCGGCGACCGCGGCGGCCTTCGCGGAGTCGTTGAGCACGGAGGTCGGCGCCCACAGCAGGTTGAGGAGGTCGACGACGTCCGTCGTGATGGCGTGGGCGCCCTTGGACTCGTACTGCCCGAGATAGGCGGGCGCCTGCTGGTTGGGGAGCGGCGCGATGTCCACCTGGCCGGACTGCAGGGCGGTCAGGAACTGGTTGCTGGTCAGCGGGACAAGGTCGACCTCGTCGTACTTGAGTCCCGCCTTCTTCAACGCCCGCAGGAGTACGACACCTTGGGCCTGGCCCTGCGAGAAGGCGAGCTTCTTGCCCTTGAAGTCGGCGACTGACCGGATGTCGCTGCCGGGCTTGGTGGCGAAGAGGTAATTCGGCTTACGGGTGATGTTGATTGCGACGATCTTCGCGTCGAAGCCCTGGTAGTGCGCCTGGATCGGCGGGATTCCCGCGTTGTTCGCGACGTCCAGGGATTTGGCGCGGAAAGCGTTGATCACATCCGGCCCTGCGCCGATGTTCAGCCAGTTCGACACCTCGAAGGGCAGGTCGCCCAGCTTGGCCAGCTTGAACTGGAGTTGCTCGGTGTTCTGATAGGAGGCGATCTTCAGGCTCGTACCGGAGGGAACCTTGTCGGCGAGCGGCGCGGTCGAGACGCCTTTGCTGTCGGCGGATGCGCTGCCGCCCGCGCAGCCGGTCAGACCGGCGACACCGGCTGCGGCACCGAGCACTGAAGTGAGAAAGAGCCGTCGGTCGACACCGGGCACGGCGGAGGAAGGCATGGCAGGACTCCGTGAGGTTCAGAGGGAACGAGCGCAGAAAAGCCAGGAGCGCGGAGGGGAGGAGCGCAGGCGGAATTCCGGCAGAAGAATGCCAGGGGGAGGGAATTCCGCGGTATTTACGCAGGGAGAAATGAGCGCTTCACACGCGGCAACGTGTCAGCAACAAAGGGTGCGACAGCTCACGATCGGGCTCATGAGTACGATGTTCCTGGTCGGCGGTGAGCCGTGTCAACATTCGGCGATTCTGAATTAAATAGCCTCAGGTCGAGCGGCCAGCGGATCCCGGTAGAGCACGTCGAGGGCCACCGAACCGCCCGCCACGGCGAGCACCGAATCCGGGAAACTCGTGGGCATGACGGCAGCCGCGCGCTCGTCGCCGACCCCTTCGCGCAACGCGTTCAGGCAGTCCTCCCGGTGGATGATCCCGACCTCCGTCACGACCACCGTCTCCGGATTGAGCACGTCGAGGAGCAGCCGCGCCGCCCGCCCGATCGCACCCGCCCGCTGCACCAGCAGCCGTACCGCCTCGGGATCGTCCGCGGCGGCCGCCGCGACCACATGCATGGGATTCACGCCGTCCGCCACGCCCGCCTCGCCCGCCCGCCGGCACAGCGTCCGCTCGCTCAACTCGGCCTGCAGGCAGCCGGTCCGCCCGCAGGCGCAGGGCTCCGTGCCGCCCGGCACCGGCAGATGCGCGATGGCGCCCGCCTGGGAGCGGGGCCCGTGGTGCACCTCGTCATGGGTGGCGAACGCCGCGTCGACGACATTGCCGACGAACAGGTGCAGCATGCTCCCGCTGCCCCGCGCCCGCCCGAACAGCCGCTCCGCGTTGACCAGCGCCCGCGCGTGGCCGTCCACATGGACCGGCAGCCCGGTGCGCTCGCCGAGCACCTCGCGCACCGCCACCTCACGCCAGCCGAGCAGCGCGTGCTCCACGACGGTCCCGGACCCCCGGTCCACCCAGCCTCCGACGGCCACGCCGACACCGAGAGCTCGGCAGCGGGGGTTGCCGGCCAGCAGCGCCCCGAGCCCCTCGGCGGCCCGGGCGAGCACCCACCCGGGATCGGTGCGTTCGTGCTTCAGCTCGCGTCGCGCCACCACCCGGCCGCGCAGATCGAGCAGCGCGACCGTGGTGTAGGGCACCGCGACATGCACCCCGCCGACCACGAACCGGGAGTCGTCCAGGTCGACGGGGACGTGCGGGCGGCCCACCCCGTTCGACTGCCGGGGCGCGGCCGACTCGCGGATCAGGCCCAGTTCGGTGAACCGGGCGCAGTAGTCCGTGACCGACGCCGGCGAGAGCCCGGTCAGCCGGGCGATGGTGCTGCGGGCCACCGGACCGTGCTCCAGCACGGACCGCAGCACAACGCTCGCGCTGGTACGGCGGCGGGTGGAAGTGGAGGGGGACGCAAGGGGAGATGCCATGGCAGAGGGCATGGGAGACCGTCCTCGGGAACGGGGCCGACACGTCTCGGAGGTCGAGGCGCGCCGCGGCCCGCCTCACACCGGACGGCGACAGGTGGCAGCGCCCTGGCGTCGCAGGTCGACATAGCGACGCGACGTGAAGTTCCGGGCCTGGGCAACCATGGCTCGAAGGGTAGGCCAGAAAAGGTGAATCCGGCCAGACCACTAGGATTCATTTGGGGGGACCCTACAGACCTGCCCGTCTTCTGCGAGGTGAGCACGGCCTCCCTGCCTCAGTGACCGGTGTCACGCGAACCCCCGTGTAACCAGCATCGTTTGTTCGGAGCCCACCAAGCCCGCGTTCCCGCCTTTGTCGACCGCTGACGGTGATCGGCTCGAGTTCGCTGGGATAGCGTCACCGTGTCCCTGCATGTCCCCGTCACCCGCGGAGTCCCCATGAGCACCGCTGCCGCCACCGCCCGCCCCCGCGAGGTCCTCGCCGACCTCCTGCCCGCGTCCCGCGTCCGGGACATGGCACTCGTGCTCGGCGGCGCCGCGCTCACCGGTCTCGCGGCCCAGATCTCCGTGCCCGTCCCGGGCTCCCCGGTGCCCGTGACCGGCCAGACCTTCGCCGCGCTGCTGGTCGGCACGGTGCTCGGCGCGAGCCGGGGCCTCGCCTCGCTCGTGCTGTACGCGCTGGCCGGTCTCGCCGGTGTGCCGTGGTTCGCGGGCGGCAGCTCCGGTGTCTCCGTCTCCTTCGGCTACATCCTCGGCATGCTCCTCGCCTCCACCGTCGTCGGCGCCCTGGCCCGCCGCGGCGCCGACCGGTCCGTGCCGCGCATGGCGGGCACCATGCTGCTCGGCGAGGCGATCATCTACGCCGTGGGCGTCCCGTACCTGGCCTACGCCGCCGACATGTCCGCGTCCGCGGCGATCGCGGCCGGTCTCACCCCGTTCCTGATCGGCGACGCCCTCAAGGCCGCCCTGGCGATGGGCGTCATGCCCACCGCCTGGAAGCTCATCGACAAGCGCTGAGGTTGTAGTTCCCACGGAAGAGGTTCGCCGGGTCGTACGACGACTTCAGCTCGGCGAGCCTCTTGTGCGTTCCGGCGTCGTACAGTCCGTCCGTCCGGTCCCCGGCGCCGAAGGCGAAGTTGAGCGCACGCCCCATCGTGACCGGAGCGAGCGGCGCGAACGCCGGATCCAGCACCGCGCGCGCCGCGTCCCGGTCGCCGACCGTCAACAGCCGTAGCAGGAAGCGCCCTTCGCGGTACGGCACCGAGTTCGGTGCGGACCGGGCGAGCGCGCCGCCCAGGTGGTTGATCTGAAGGACGCACATCGGACCGCCCGCATCCGGTCCGGCGGCGGCGAGGACCGCACCGGCCCGGTCCACGTCCAGCTCGCTCAGCACCGCACTGTCCCCGTAGTACGCGTGCGGGAAGTCAGGGTCGCTGTGGATGGTGTGGCTCTCGGCATAGGGCATCTCCCGCAGGGAGTCGGCGAGCACCGGCCCCGACTCCCGCAGCGGGGCGAGGAGCCGCTCACCGTCGGTGCCGGTGTACGCGACACGCACGGAGACGACGTACCGGCCGCGCAGCTGCGGCGGCAGCGCCGGGACGTCCGGATACGGTACGGCCGCGAAGGACGAGGTCAGCCCCTCGGGTACGGTCCGCGACCACTCCTCGTACGCCCGCAGCAGGGCCGCCGGGTCGACCTGGCGGCCGTCGAACGCGAGCGAGCCGCCGTAGAGCGTCCGCACCGGCACGAGGCCGATCTCCAGCTCGGTGACGACGCCGAAGTGGTGGCCGCCGCCGAGCAGCGCCCAGTACAGGTCGGGGTCGGACCCCGCGGTCACATGCCGGAGCCGGCCGTCGGCCGTGACGAGGTCCAGGGAGCGCACATGGTCGGCCGCGTACCCGAACTCCCTTGCCAGGATGCCCAGTCCGCCGCCCAGCGTGTAGGACACGGCGCCGACGCCCGGCGCCGAGCCTCCCCCACTGCCTAAAGCGTGGGAGGTGCCCCCATTCGCGGAGCCAGGCCGTACGGCTCGGCGGCCGCCACGACCTGCCCCCAGCGGACGCCGGCCTGGAGGCGGGCGGTACGCGCCTCGGGGTCGACGATCACCCGGTCCATCCGCTTCGTCGTCACCAGCACCCCGCCCTCCGAGGCGCCGGGCAGCCCGTGCCCGGTGGCCTGGACGCCGACCGGCAGGTCGTGTTCGGCCGCGTACCTCACGGCGGCGATCACGTCGTCGGCCGAGGCGGCGGCGAAGACGACGGCGGGCCGCTGGGCGAAACCGGTCTGGAAACCGGCGAGTTCGTCCTCGTAGCCGGGCTCGCCGGGACGGAGGACGAGCAGGTCAGTGGTGTGGTCGGCGGAGTTCATGCAACGGATCGTGCCCGCATAACCTGACAAGTGCCGTCAGGTTATGCGGGCGCTTCGCGACCGGCCGGCCCAGGGTGCTCAGCCGCCCAGCCGCTGCCGGGTGGGCCGCCGGGAGGACCACCACAGGCCCGCCGCACCGGCCGCGATCAGCGAGGCACCGGCCGCCCCCAGCGGCAGGACATCGCGCCCGACACCGGTCTTGGGCAACTCCTTGCCGCCGCTCGGGGCCACCGGCTTGTTGTCGGTGCCGAGGAGCAGCGGGGTGGCCGGCGCGTTCGGCGACGGATTGGTCGTACCGAACGGAACCGGTCCCTGCTGCCAGTACGTCTTCTTCCCGTCACCGGACTGCACCGGCAGGCAGATCTTGCCGGTCTTGTGCAGGTCGTACGTGGCGTCGACGGCAAACGACTTCGACTTCCCGGCCGCGAGATTGTCGATCGGGCAGGAGAAACCGCTGTTTGAACCGGCCGGAAGGTTCTTTCCGTCAATCTGGGAGCAGCCTTGAACGCTCTTGACCGTGAGGCCGTCGAAACCGACGACCAAAAGCTGGATCTTTCCGCTGTCCTTGGTCCCCCCGTTCTTCACCGTGGCGGTGAGAGCCGTCTTTTGCGAGCCGTTGTCGACCGAGATCCTGGAGGGCAGGAGCGTGGTCAGCTTCACACCTGCCGGTGCCTCGTCGACGGCCTTTCCCCCCTTGCTGCTGCCGGGCCCCTGGTCGTCCGCGCTGGCGGTGAAGGAAAGGATCATCACCGCCGAGAAAGATGCCGCGACCAGCGATCCCGCGATGGTCGTCGTGCGACGAGAACTCATGTTCACATCCCCCTTGGCTGCGCCTGAATTCGCAGTACTTGAAGAGCTACCACAAGATTTCTCCGCACTATGCTGGTACGTCATGAAGTGTGACCATTGTGTTTCAGTCGGGGTGCGTTCGAGGTAATTGAGGTAGCCGAGGGAATTTCGGTGGCTGAGGGGGGTGCAGCGGATTGCCGGGGAATGAGAGAAGCGGCGGAGTTCCAGGGCTGTTGGTGACGGGACGCTACCGGTTGGTCGAAAGCATCGGCCAGGGAGGAATGGGGCGGGTGTGGCGGGCCGCCGACGAGATGCTCGACCGCCAGGTAGCCGTCAAGGAGATGCGCATCGACGGACTGGACGCGGAGGACACCCGCACCCGCCGCGAACGCACGCTCCGCGAGGCCAGGGCCACCGCCCGGATCGACCATCCCAATGTGGTGCGGGTCTACGACGTCGTGGACGAGGGCGAACGCCTGTGGATCGTCATGGAGTTGGTCGTCGGCCGCTCCCTCGAACGGATCATGGTGGAGGAGGGGCCGCTGGGGCCGGGCGAGACGGCCCGGATCGGGCTCGGTCTGGTGGAGGCGCTGCGCCAGGTGCACGCACGCGGTGTCCTGCACCGGGACATCAAACCGGGGAACGTCCTGGTGGAGGACGGCGGCCGGCGCATCGTCCTCACCGACTTCGGCATCGCCGCGATCCAGGACGCCAAGGCGCTCACCATGGTCGGCATGCTCGTCGGCTCCCCCGACTACATGGCCCCCGAACGCATCTCCGGCCGCCCCCAGGGCCCGCCGTCGGACGTGTGGTCGCTGGGCGCGACCCTCTGCGCGGCCCTGGGCGGCCATTCCCCTTTCTCCCGCGAAACGACCCTGGCCACACTGCACGCGGTCCTCTACGAGGAGCCCGAACTCCCCGCCGCGGCAGGCCCCCTGAGCGACATCCTGGCGGCCCTGCTCGAAAAGGACCCCTTGGTCCGCCCGGCCCTGCACGATCTCGAGGAGGCCCTGCGCCCGATCGCATACCCGGCGCCCACGCCGACCCTTCCCGTGGGCGGGGGAGAGGACGACGGTGCGGCTGCGGCGGGGCAGGGGGCGGGGCCCGAGTCCGGCCGGCCGACGAACACGGAAGAGCCCTCCCACTCCCCGGAGCCACCCGGGACCGAACCGGTCGAGGGCACGGATCCGGGCCCGGCGGGCGCTCCCGCGGCCGAAGGGACCGCGCGTGCCGAAGCGGAGCGGGAGCCGGAGCAGCCCGGCGGGGCCGAGAGGCCCACCCCGGTCTACCTGGACACCCGTCTGGTACGCGCCGCACGCGACCCCAGGCAACCCGCGCCCGCCCCGATCAACGACGCGGTGCCCCGAGAGCTGCCGGACACCCACGACTTGCGCCGAGACCGCTTTCCGGCGCCGACCCCCATCCCCGAGGCACCACCACCCCGCCCTCCGGAAGTGTTCCCCACACCTTCGGCACCCTCAGGACCCGTGCAGTTCCCCAACGCCTCCACCGAAGTCCGCTCCGAACCGCGCTCGGGGGCCCGCTCCGAGACCTCGTCCGCCAACTCCGCGCCCCCCGCACTCCAGCGGCCCCCCGCACCCCAGCGGCCCGGCGGCCACCGTGCCGCACTCGTGGCCGCCGTCGGTCTGGTGGCGGCCGGTGCCGTCGTCGCCGTACTCCTGCTGACGAACTCCGGAAAACCCGGTGGCGACCACGCGGACTCCTCGACCGCACCGACGACCTCCGCCACGACACCCCCCGGCAGCCCGTCGCCCACAGTGGAGGGCACGTCCAGGCCGCAGAGCCTGCCCCCGGGCGCGCACCGGGAGGCCGGCGGGTTCGCCTGGGCGCCGCCGCGGGGCTGGCGGCGGGACCTGAAAACAGGGGCGGAGGTGCACTACACGTCCCCCGACGGCGCACAGGAACTGGTGGCCAAGTCGTCCCTCGCCCGCGGCGACCTGATGGAGAGCTGGCAGAAGTCGGAGCAGGGCGCCCGGCAGGGCCAGGACTACCGGAAGATCCGCCTGGAGAAGACGACGTTCCGCGGCAACCCGGCCGTGGTCTGGGAGTACACCTTCACCCTGAAGGGCACCCCCTGGCACGCCCGGCTGCTGGGCTTCGACCAGGACGGGAAGTCCTACCAGATCAACACCTGGTACCAGCCGCAGACCGAAACCCAGGCCCTCAGGACCTACGACAAGGTCAAGGACAGCTTCGTGGTGCTGTGACCGGTGCGGCACCCGAGGCTGCCGCCCGGAAACAGCCATGTCACACTCGGAACCATGCGCGTGTATCTCGGCTCCGACCATGCCGGCTTCGAACTCAAGAACCACCTCGTCGAGTGGCTCAAGGCGGCAGGCCACGACCCCGTCGACTGCGGCCCCCACATCTACGACGCCCAGGACGACTACCCGCCCTTCTGCCTCCGCGCCGCGGAGCGGACGGCCGCGGACCCCGACTCCCTCGGCATCGTGATCGGCGGCTCCGGCAACGGCGAGCAGATCGCCGCGAACAAGGTCAAGGGCGTCCGCGCGGCCCTCGCCTGGAGCGAGGAGACGGCCTCCCTCGGCCGCCAGCACAACAACGCCAACGTCGTGGCGGTGGGCGCGCGCATGCACACCCAGGAGGAGGCGACAAAGTTCGTCGAGACCTTCCTGGGCACCCCGTTCTCCGAGGACGACCGCCACATCCGCCGCATCGACATGCTCGCGGCCTACGAGACGACGGGCGACCTCCCGCCCATCCCGCCCCACCACCCGCAGCAGTAATCTTTTCAGCCCGTCCGGTGCCTGAGTCTTTCAACCCGTCCGGCGTTTGAGTCTTTCAGCCCGTCCGGCGTTTGAGGACGAGGCCGTTCAGGCCGATGGGGGTCCAGGGGGCGGAGCCCCCTGGCGGGGTCGAAGGGGCGGAGCCCCTGGGGACGGGAACGGGTAGGGGCGGCGGGGGCGAAAACCATGCCCTCAGCCCCCACCCCCGGACGAACAGGAGCCACCGTGCCAGAGGGGCACACAATCCACCGCCTGGCCAAGGACTACGCCACAAGATTCCTCGGCACGAGCCCCCACGTCACCAGCCCCCAGGGCAAATTCTCCGACGCCGCAGAACTCCTCGACACCGCCGAACTCACCCACACCGACGCCCACGGAAAACACCTCTTCCTCGGCTTCCGGGACACGGACTGGGTCCACATCCACCTGGGCCTCTTCGGCAAGGTCACCTTCGGCGATGCCCCGCCGCCCCCACCCACGGACACCGTCCGCCTCCGCCTCGCGAACGCCACGTCGTACGTCGACCTCCGCGGCCCGACGACCTGCGCGCTCATCACGGACACCGAGAAGCAGGCGATACACGACCGCCTCGGCGCCGACCCCCTGCGCGAGGACGCCGACCCGCGGACGGCGTACCGCCGAATCTCCCGCAGCCGTACGACGATCGCCGCACTCCTCATGGACCAGAAGGTGATCGCAGGCGTCGGCAACGTCTACCGCGCCGAGGTCCTCTTCCGCCACGGCATCGACCCCTACCGCCCCGGCAGGGACGTCACCCCCGCCGAGTGGGACGCGATCTGGTCCGACCTGGTCGAGCTGATGCACGAGGGCGTCCGCCACAACCGCATCGACACCGTCCGCCCGGAACACACCCCCGAGGCCATGGGCCGCCCGCCGCGCGTCGACGACCACGGCGGCGAGGTGTACGTCTACCGCCGGGCCACCCTGCCCTGCCACATCTGCGGCGGCGAGATCCGCACCGCCGACCTCGCCGCCCGCAACCTCTTCTGGTGCCCCGCCTGCCAACAGCGCTGACGCGCCGCTAGAAGCCGTGCGGCAGCCAGGGCGTCACCGGCGAGCCGAACGCCGGCGACGCCTCCGCCAGCGCGCCCCGGCGCAGCTCGCGCACCCGGCCGGCCGCCGCCAGCGACACGAGCGACACACCGCCGAGGTACGCCGAGCCCAACTCCCGTACCGACAGGGCGAGATCGGCAGCGTCCGCCGTACGCTCGCACGACGAGCCCTTCGGGTCGCCGGTCAGCCGCCAGCGGCCCTCGTTCCAGGGGCAGAAGGCGTCCTCGACCTCCAGCACCACGTCCACCGGCGTCTGATACGTGCGCGCCTGAAGCGCGGTGCCCACGTCCACCAGCCGTACGTGCAGCGAGTCCCGGACCAGCAGCGAGCAGCGGCGGATGTCGGACACCATGTGCTGCCAGGGCTCGTCCAGCGGCCGCCGCCGTGCGTCGATCCTCGACGTGAGGTCGATCTCGAACAGGAACCGCCAGAGCGCCGCGTGCGCCGCCGCATCCAGCGCGTCCACGTCCTGTGCGACCACGGTCCCCTTGGGACCGGCAGCCTCCCAGTCCGCCTTGACCCGGAAGCGCGCGTACCCGACGACCTCGCCGTCCCGCTCCGCGAGCACGCACTGCAGCGGCGACGCACCGTCGCGCTCGCTCTCCGGGTCGAGCACCCACAGCCGCTCCCAGCCCGGAATCCGCGCCACCATCCCGGGCCGCCGCGCGACCAGTTGGGCGTACACCGCCTCGCACGCGTCGAGTACGTCGGCCGGCTCGGCGTACCGCAGCCGTACGTCATCGGTGCCGGGCGGCACGGACAGCCGTACACGCGTCGTGTCGATCTCGGCGTTGACGTGGTACGTCCCGACGCCGTACCCGAACCGTCCGTAGATCGCGGGTTCGGACGCCGTCAGGACGGCCAGCGGCTCGCCCCAGGACCGTACGTCGTCCAACTGCCGCCGCATCATGGACGTCAGCACCCCGCGCCGCCGGTGCGTCGCGGCCACGGACACCATGGTGACGCCCGCCGCGGGCACCGCGGCCCCGCCGGGCACGGTCAGCCGGAAGGAGAACGCGCCCGCCGTCCCCACGCACGCATCACCGTCCCAGGTACCGATGGAACGGTCCGTCTCGGTGAGTTCACGCCACAGCGCCCGCTCCTCGGCCGACTCCGGAACCCCGCCGAAGGCGCGGATCAGGTTGTCGTACCACTCGTCCCAGTCTTCCCGGCGCAGCACGCGCAGGTCAGTCACGTCAGTCCCCATGAACCATGCCTACCAGGGCATTGCGGGACGAGCGAGGGAATTTCGCCTTGGCGGACCCGCGACGGCTTTCTGTGAAGTTCACTGTGAAGTTGAACCTCGGACGGGGGACAAGTGGGACCTCCCGTGCCAAGCAGCTGGTCCGATGGATAGGGTCCCGAACTAATGGCAGCAGGACGAGAGCGGCGCGCAGCAGCCGAGACGTTCACGGCCCGGTTGAAGATGGAGTGGCACCGGGTCCGCGTCGGCCTGCGCAGAAGCGCCGTGGACTACTTCCGGGGGGACGGCTCCGACTGGGTCGCGCTCGCCGGTCTGCTCCTCACCGTCCCGCTGATCGCCGCCGTCACCCTCGCCAACTCCGTGTGGTGCTCACCGGCCGTCCTGGTCCTGCCGATCGTCGCGGGCGGCCTGCTGCTGCGCCCGGCGAGCCTGCTCGGTCTGTACGCGGCCGCGGCCACGGCACTGATCGTGGAGTCGGTGAAACTGGGGCCCTACACGGAGGGCCCTTCCCGTGTCACCCCTGGCGTGGTGCTGGTGGTGGCCGCCTGCGGCTTCTTCGGGCTGCTCATCGCCCAGTTCCGCAGCCGGGTCGGTGTGCCCTGGCGGCGCGGCGGCACCATGCTCTTCGACCTGCGCGAACGCATCCGGGTGCAGAGCAAGCTGCCGCAGCTGCCGGTCGGCTGGCACCGCGAGATGGCGCTGCGCCCGGCGGGCGGCCAGTCCTTCTCGGGCGACTTCGTGGTCGCCGCCCGCACCAACGGCGGCCGCACGTTGGAGGTCGTCCTGACGGACGTCTCCGGGAAGGGCATGGACGCGGGCTCGCGCGCCCTGCTTCTGTCGGGGGCGTTCGGCGGCCTCCTCGGCTCCCTGCCCCCGCACGCGTTCCTGCCGGCGGCCAACGGCTATCTGCTCCGCCAGGACTGGGACGAGGGCTTCGCGACCTCGATCCACCTCGTCCTGGACCTCGACTCCGGCGACTACGAGCTCTACTCCGCGGGCCATCCGCCGGGTCTCCAGCTCAGCGCGGGCAGCGGCCGCTGGGAGGAGAAGGCGGCCGAGGGCCCGCTCCTCGGTGTGTACGACGGCGCGCAGTTCGACCCCGTGAAGGGCTCGCTTCGCCCCGGTGACGTGTTGATGCTGTTCACGGACGGCCTGGTGGAGACCTCCGACCGGGACATCGTCGAGGGCATCGACCGCCTCACGGGCGAGGCCGACCGCTATGTCGCCGGCGGCTTCCACGGCGCCGCCTGGCACCTCATCGAGGCGGTCGCGAAGGACGTGAACGACGACCGCGCACTGCTGCTGATCTGCCGGGAGGGCCCGACTGCGACCTCCCAGCCACCGAGCCTGGGCTGAGCCGATGACCGAAACCCCTCGGGTGCCGATGACCCTCGCCGAAGTCGAGGCCACCGCCCGTGCCGCCCACGAAGGCCAGACGGACAAGGCGGGACGCCCCTACGCCGAGCACCTCCGGGCCGTCGCCGAGGGCGTACGCGCCCGGGGCGGCGACGAGGACCAGACGGCGGCAGCCTGGCTCCACGACGCCGTCGAGGACGACGCGCTCTCCGAGCAATGGCTGGAAGAGGCCCCCTTGAGCGCCCGCACGAAGGACATCGTCCTGGCGCTCACCAAGCGGGCGGGGGAGGCACCAGAGGCGTACGCGGCCCGAATCCTCGCCACTCCGGGCGCCCTGTTGGTGAAGGAAGCGGACCTTGCCCACAATGCGGATCCGGCGCGCCTGGCCCGCCTGACCGACGAGTCGACCCGCAAAAGACTGACCGAGAAGTACACACGGATGCGTGCACTTCTCGGCCTGTCTCAGCAGTAGCCCCCTGAAGGGGTGCCTCAGGCGTTGGCCATCTCGCGCTCGCGCCGCACCCCGCGCCCCCGCGCGGCCTCCGCCGCGTCCGGCCTGAAAGCCCACCTCATCTCGGGCTCCATCACGCCCTTGAACAGTCGCCGCACCGGCGAAGTGCACAGCAACGTGACGGCCCCGGCAAAAGCCACCGTCACCAAGATCTCCCCGAGCGGCCGGTGCATCCACTCCGGCTCGAACCAGCCGTAGAACTCACCGGCCTTCACCAGGAACCCGTGCAGCAGATAGCCGTAGAGCGTGCCCGCGCCGAGCGCCGTGAACCACATCTTCCGGCGCGGCACCCAGGCGAAGAAGCAGGCGGTCAGCAGCAGCGAGCAGCCGAACATGGCGAGCACCATGACCGGCCCGGTCCACCAGGGCGCGGCCATCTCCTGGGCGGCGTCCCGGTGGTAGAACCACGCGGTGTTCATCCGCGGCACGGCCCACCAGCCGACGGCCAGCGCGGCCGCGAAGACCGGCACCGCGATGATCCGCACCTTCCGTGTGCGCACCATCTGGAAGTGCTCGGGCTTCATGCACAGGCCCAGCACGAAGTACGGCAGGAACTGCAGGACGCGCTGGAGGTCGAGGTCGTTGCCGATCTCCGGCGAGACCGACCCGAACATCGCGACGCCCAGTGCGATGGGCAGAGGCCAGCGCAGGCTCTTCCACAGCGGGGTCGTCAGACGCCAGACGAACAGGGCGATCAGGAACCAGGTGAGGTACCAGGGGTCGAGCAGACTGACAGTCATGCTCGGGTCGTGGTCGCCGTAGCGCTTGAAGAGGGTGTACGCGGTCTCGAAGACGACGTACGGCACGAGGACGCCGGTGACCAGTCGTCTGAGGCGGTCGGGGCGCATGTCGAAACTGCGCGAGAAGTAGCCGGAGATGATGATGAACGCCGGCATGTGGAAGCAGTACACGACGGTGTACGCGGCCTCCAGGATGCGGCTGTCACCCTTCAGCGGCTCCCAGGAGTGGCCCATCGCGACCAGCACGATCGCCAGGTACTTCGCGTTGTCGAAGAACGAGTCGCGCTGTTTGCCGGGTTTGGGAGGCTTGCTCTGCTGTTTCTGCGGGGAGCGTGGACTCGGCACTCCCGACGCCGGCGACTGTGCCGGAGGGAGCGGCGCCCTGTTCTGGCCGTGCGGTTGCAACGAGTTCGTCACAGACCATCCCCCCGGAAACTGCAGGAGACGGTCCCGGACCTCGCTGCGCGTGCGGGGGACGAGGCAGCGTGAAACATTTGAGGCACCCTAGCGTCGTCTGTGGGTTTTCGTAAAACTCCCCACGTCGTTCCTGCCAATTGGCTTCGAGTACCCGAGATTAAGGGAAGTTGACAGCCTCATGGAGGTGACGGTCAACACACCATTACATGTCCTGGTTGTCACGACTCGTCCTGACTAAACGGGGCATATGACCAGGGGGCGACTCCAGTGGAATGTCTGCTTCATTGGCCTTTCGCGGGGCCGGTGTTGGCACCTTTGCTGTGCCCGTGACAACAATTCGAAATACCTGCGAACGCATTGTGTGGACATGGAAACGATCTCGGTGAATTCCCTGTGCGGGTGCACGGTCGAATTGCTGTGCGAGGTACGGGTGTTGGGGCCCTCGGACGTGCCGCGCCCGCATGGCCGAGGCAAAGGTCCGGCACAGGTGTGACCGACGATGCCTCACCTGCCGCATACGGCGGCTCCGTTGGTGGCACGATGGTTCTGGCGGGGGTGCGCGGGGCTGGCACCCCCGGGCCGGGAGAGCGGACCGACCGAGGGTGTGATCAGTTGTGGCCATTTCACTGTCAGTGGTGCTGCTGTTGGCGATCATCCTGGTGGTGTTGATCAGGGGAGGCTCGATCAAGGCCGGCCCGGCGATCGTCGCAGTGCTCTTCGGCTTCTTCCTCGCGTCGACCGGCATGGCCCCGTCGATCAACCGGTTCCTGAACTCGATAGCGGAGACCATCAACTCGATCAGCTTCTGATCCGGGCGGATGGCCCGCCCGCGCAGGACGCGGAGGCCGCCGTGCCGCGCCCGCGGGCGAGCACGCTCTACGAGCCGGACGTACCGGACCCGAAACGATCAGGGCCGGACCGGAGGAAGATCCTCCGGCCCGGCCCTGATGCGTGGAGAGCGGGCGACGGGAATCGAACCCGCGTAGCTAGTTTGGAAGACTAGGGCTCTACCATTGAGCTACGCCCGCACGGCGCGCGCCGCAGGTCAGGTGACCACGGCACAGGAGGCATCGTAGCGGGTCGGACCCCCTCGGTGCACACCCCGTAAATGCGGCAGCCGCACTGCCTGCGGGCATGTACCCTACGTGTCGCACCTGACGGGGTGTGGCGCAGCTTGGTAGCGCGTCCGCTTTGGGAGCGGAAGGCCGTGGGTTCAAATCCCGCCACCCCGACCACGGACCGGTCAACACCGGTCACCCCGGGCGATCACCTCGCATGATCGCCTTTGGGGCGTTCAGCGGCTGCGGTTACTATGCAAGCTGCGCGCCCGTGTGTCTCATCCGCAGGAATCCACTGGACCACCACTGGAGATCCTTAGGACGTCCTCCGGGCGGCGAAATCCGCCGGACCAGTCTGGCTCCGGCAGAAACCAAGAAGTCAGCCACAAGGAGACCGAACCGTGAAGAGCGCCGTGGAGACCCTGAACCCGACCCGGGTTCGGCTCACTGTCGAGGTGCCCTTCGAGGAGCTCAAGGACAGCCTCGACGCGGCGTACAAGAAGATCAACCAGCAGGTCACGGTGAAGGGCTTCCGGAAGGGCAAGATCCCGGCGCGCGTCATCGACCAGCGGTTCGGCCGCGGTGCGGTCCTGGAGGAGGCGGTCAACGACGCGCTTCCGAAGTTCTACACCGAGGCGGTCAACGAGGCCGACCTGAACGTCCTCGGCCAGCCCGAGGTCGACATCACGGAGCTGAAGGACGGCGAGACGCTGAACTTCACCGCCGAGGTCGACGTCCGTCCCGCCCTTGAGATCCCGGACTACTCCGGCATCGAGGTCGAGGTCGACGCCGTCGAGGTCACCGACGAGGACGTCGAGAAGTCGGTCGAGCAGCTCCGCGAGCGCTTCGCCTCGACCTCCCCGGTCGAGCGGGCCGCCGAGGACGGCGACGTCGTCACCATCGACCTGGAGGCCAAGGTCGAGGGCGAGGTCCTGGAGGACGGCGTCGCCAGCGGCGTCTCCTACACCATCGGCTCCGGCGAGCTGCTCGACGGCATCGACGACGCCGTCAAGGGCCTGTCCGCCGGCGAGGAGGCCACCTTCACCTCCGAGCTCAAGGGCGGCTCCGCGGCCGGCAAGGAGGCCGAGGTCACCGTCAAGGTCACCCAGGTCGCCGCCCGCGAACTGCCCGAGCTGGACGACGAGTTCGCGCAGCTCGCCTCCGAATTCGACACCCTGGAGGAGCTGAAGGCGGACAGCCGCAAGCGCCTCGAGAACATGAAGCAGTACGACCAGGCCACGCAGGCCCAGGAGCGCGTCCTGGAGAAGCTGCTCGAGCTGGTCGAGGTCCCGGTCCCCGAGAAGCTGCTCGAGGACGAGATCAACACCCGTAAGCACAACCTCGAGCACCACCAGCTCGGCCAGATGGGCCTCGACCTCGAGAAGTACCTCGAGATCCAGGGCAAGACGGTCGAGGAGTTCGACGCCGAGACCAAGGAAGCCGCGGTCAAGGGCATCAAGACCCAGTTCGTCCTCGACGAGCTGGTCAAGCAGGAGAAGCTCAACGTCAACCAGGAGGAGCTCACCGAGCACCTCATGCGGCGCGCGGCCTCCTCCGGCATGTCCCCCGACCAGTTCGCCCAGGCCGTCGTCGAGGGCGGCCAGGTCCCGCTCCTGGTCGGCGAGGTCGCCCGCGGCAAGGCCCTCGCGGTCGTCGTCGAGGCCGCCACGGTCAAGGACACCAACGGCGAGGTCATCGACCTGGACGACGAGGACGAGGTCGAGACGGCCGCCGAGGTCGCCGCGGAGGCCACGGAGGCCGACGCCACCGAGGCGGACGAGGAGAAGACCGAGGGCTGACGCCCACGGCGCCTCTGACGGACGCATGACGGGCCCCTGGGGACACCACCCGGGGGCCCGTTTCGTCTTGGGGGAGCTGCGGCCGGCCTGGAGGGGCGCGGGACTGTGTCGATTTGCGGCTCCGCCGCGTGGGCGCGAACGGCCCCCACTACCCGCAGTGGCCGACGAACGGAAAGTACTCACGACGCTACGCCCCCGGCGAACACCCCCCTTCGCGGGATTCCCCGAAGGGACCCGCGCGTTAGGGTCCATGAATACGAGGGCAGTGGAGTCCCCGAACGGCTCCAGCCCCGCAGGGAAACGTGAGACGGCCCGGCGCCGTCGTAAGACGAGCAGGTGGATACGTGACGAATCTGATGCCCTCCGCCGCCGGCGAGCCTTCCATCGGCGGTGGCCTCGGCGACCATGTCTACAACCGACTGCTCAACGAGCGGATCATCTTCCTCGGCCAGCCGGTCGACGACGACATCGCGAACAAGATCACCGCGCAGCTGTTGCTCCTTGCCGCAGACCCGGACAAGGACATCTACATGTACATCAACAGCCCGGGCGGCTCGATCACGGCCGGCATGGCGATCTACGACACCATGCAGTACATCAAGAACGACGTGGTGACCATCGCCATGGGCCTCGCGGCCTCCATGGGTCAGTTCCTGCTCAGCGCGGGCACCCCCGGCAAGCGCTTCGCGCTGCCGAATGCCGAGATCCTGATCCACCAGCCCTCCGCCGGCCTGGCCGGTTCGGCCTCCGACATCAAGATCCACGCGGAGCGGCTGCTGCACACCAAGAAGCGCATGGCCGAGCTCACGGCCTTCCACACCGGCCAGTCGGTCGAGCAGATCACCCGCGATTCGGACCGCGACCGCTGGTTCGACGCCGACGAGGCCAAGGAGTACGGCCTCATCGACGACGTCATCCCCACGGCCGCCGGAATGCCGGGCGGCGGCGGTACCGGGGCCTGAGCCCCGCCGCGGGGCCCGTACGGCCCCGCACAGCCCCCAGCCGACCGCCTCAGCTCCTAGGAGACAGACAGTGAACGACTTCCCCGGCAGCGGCCTGTACGACCGCTCACGCGCCGAGTACACGGGCCCCACGGCGGAGTCCCGTTACGTCATCCCGCGCTTCGTCGAGCGCACCTCGCAGGGCATCCGCGAGTACGACCCGTACGCGAAGCTCTTCGAGGAGCGCGTGATCTTCCTCGGCGTCCAGATCGACGACGCCTCCGCCAACGACGTCATGGCGCAGCTGCTGTGCCTGGAGTCGATGGACCCCGACCGGGACATCTCGGTCTACATCAACAGCCCCGGCGGCTCCTTCACCGCGCTGACGGCGATCTACGACACGATGCAGTTCGTGAAGCCGGACATCCAGACGGTCTGCATGGGCCAGGCGGCCTCCGCCGCGGCCATCCTGCTGGCCGCCGGTACGCCCGGCAAGCGCATGGCGCTGCCGAACGCCCGCGTGCTGATCCACCAGCCCTACAGCGAGACGGGCCGCGGCCAGGTCTCCGACCTGGAGATCGCCGCGAACGAGATCCTGCGGATGCGCGCGCAGCTGGAGGAGATGCTCGCCAAGCACTCCACCACGCCGATCGAGAAGATCCGCGAGGACATCGAGCGCGACAAGATCCTCACGGCCGAGGAGGCGCTCTCGTACGGCCTGATCGACCAGATCATCTCCACCCGGAAGATGAACAACGCGGCCGTCCGCTAGTCGGAGGCTGTATCGTCTGCCGCCCCTTGGCACGGAAAGTGCGCTTTGACACGCTGCACGTCAAAGTGAACCGCGCCAAGGGGGGCCCGAACGGGGGGCCCGGCAAGGTACCGTCGGATTAAGGCAGCACCAGGAGCCGCTGGATTCAGGCGTCTCCCAGGCGAAGGGGAAGCACACCGTGGCACGCATCGGTGACGGCGGCGATCTGCTCAAGTGCTCGTTCTGCGGCAAGAGCCAGAAGCAGGTCAAGAAGCTCATCGCAGGGCCTGGTGTGTACATCTGCGACGAGTGCATCGACCTCTGCAACGAGATCATCGAGGAAGAGCTCGCGGAGACGAGCGAGGTGCGCTGGGAGGAGCTTCCCAAGCCCCGCGAGATCTACGAGTTCCTCGAGGGCTACGTCGTCGGCCAGGAGCCGGCGAAGAAGGCCCTCTCGGTGGCGGTCTACAACCACTACAAGCGCGTCCAGGCCGGCGAGAACGGCGGCGCCAACGGACGCGACGACGCGATCGAGCTGGCGAAGTCCAACATCCTGCTGCTCGGCCCCACGGGCTCGGGCAAGACCCTCCTCGCCCAGACCCTGGCCCGCATGCTGAACGTCCCGTTCGCCATCGCCGACGCCACGGCGCTGACGGAGGCCGGCTACGTCGGCGAGGACGTCGAGAACATCCTGCTCAAGCTGATCCAGGCGGCCGACTACGACGTCAAGAAGGCCGAGACCGGGATCATCTACATCGACGAGATCGACAAGGTCGCGAGGAAGAGTGAAAACCCTTCCATCACCCGCGACGTGTCGGGCGAGGGCGTCCAGCAGGCCCTGCTGAAGATCCTGGAGGGCACCACCGCCTCCGTGCCCCCGCAGGGCGGCCGCAAGCACCCGCACCAGGAGTTCATCCAGATCGACACGACGAACGTCCTGTTCATCGTGGGCGGCGCCTTCGCGGGCCTGGAGAAGATCATCGAGTCCCGGGCCGGCGCCAAGGGCATCGGCTTCGGCGCGACGATCCGCTCCAAGCGCGAGCTGGAGGCGAAGGACCAGTTCGAGGACGTCATGCCCGAGGACCTGGTCAAGTTCGGCATGATCCCCGAGTTCATCGGCCGCCTCCCGGTCATCACCTCGGTCCACAACCTGGACCGCGAGGCCCTGCTCCAGATCCTGGTGGAACCCCGCAACGCCCTGGTGAAGCAGTACCAGCGCCTGTTCGAACTCGACGGTGTGGAACTCGACTTCGAGCGCGAGGCCCTGGAGGCCATCGCCGACCAGGCGATCCTCCGCCAGACCGGCGCGCGAGGGCTTCGGGCCATCATGGAAGAGGTCCTCATGTCGGTCATGTACGAGGTCCCGTCCCGCAAGGACGTCGCCCGCGTGGTGGTCACGGCGGACGTCGTCCACTCGAACGTGAACCCCACCCTGATCCCGCGCGACGCCCGCGGCCGCGGCCCGGGCGAGCAGAAGACGGCGTAACCGCCGTCCCGCACACGGCGAAGGGGCCCCGGTCGACCGACCGGGGCCCCTTCGTGGTCGAGACGTAGGCGTCAGGCCTTGACGCGGACGTCGTTGCGGAGCTTGGCGGCCAGGTCGGCCGCGTCGTCCAGCGAGGTGGCCTTGCCGGAGGTCAAGGCCCCGAGATCGTACGAGATCACATAGGTGAGCGTGCTGTGGTCACCCCAGATGCAGAACGGCATCTTGGTGGTCTGACCGGCCGTCGTGGTCTCGGCGTACTGGCACTTCATGATGCCGTTCGAGAAGCCGGCCGGCTTCATCTCCTGCGGGCTGCCGAGGAGTTTGCCCTTGGTCGAGGAGGACCCGGAGTCCTCCTTGGTCTTGGCGAACATCGCGTCGACGGCCTTCTCCGGGTCGTCGATGGTCCCGTACACGCCCGCGAACAACAGGTTCTTCGCGGTGAGGCCCGACCCCGACGTGTAACCGGCGCTGACATCCTTGGGGTTCTCGATCCCCCACGACTCCGCGTCCTTGACGTCGTCGCTGGTCATGGTGCCGCTTTCGCTGTTGCCGCTCTTCTTGTACTCACCGCCGAGCACCGTCGCCTGCGCCACCAGCTTGTGCGCTCCGTCGTCCGCGATGCTGCTTCCGCTGCCGGAACCGCTGCCCCCGCCGACGACGAAGTAGATCCCGACCCCGATGGCCGCCACGACCGCCACAGCGCCGATGATCAGGCCCGCCTTCTTGCCGCCGCCCCCGCCGGGCACCGGCGGCTGCGGGACGGTGTAGGGCTGCTGGCCGTACGGCGCCTGGCCGTACGGCTGCTGCTGCGGGTAGCCGTAGCCGGGCTGGGCCGGGGGAGCCTGCTGCGGGTAGCCGTAACCCGGCTGGGGCTGGGGCTGGGGCGGAGGGGCCTGCTGGGGGTAGCCGTAGCCGGGCTGGGCCGGAGGAGCCTGCGGCGGCTGCTGGCCGTAGGGGCCCGGCTGGCCGTACGGTCCGGGCTGCTGGGGCTGCCCGCCGTACGGGCCCGGCTGGTTGTGACTCATTTCTGGGTTCCCCTCCAGATGCTTTATATGGTCCTGACATCCTGGCCCAGACCCCGAGCGCGCGTTCCGGCGGGGGCCGCACCGTTACAGAACAAACGCGTTTCGGGACACCCCCGGGACACCCCTAAACTGACCCCGTGACCGAGAACGCTCAGCAGCAGCCATCAGCGCCCGACACCGAACTGCCGACCCAGTACGCGCCGGCCGACGTAGAGGGGCGGCTGTACGAGCGCTGGGTAGAGCGCGGTTACTTCGAGGCTGACGAGAAGAGCGACAAGCCGCCGTACACCATCGTCATCCCGCCGCCGAACGTCACCGGCAGCCTGCACCTCGGGCACGCCTTCGAGCACACCCTCATCGACGCGCTGACACGTCGTAAGCGCATGCAGGGCTTCGAGACGCTCTGGCAGCCCGGCATGGACCACGCCGGTATCGCCACCCAGAACGTCGTCGAGCGTGAGCTGGGCAAGGAGGGCAAGTCCCGCCACGACCTCGGCCGTGAGGCCTTCGTCGAGCGTGTCTGGCAGTGGAAGGGCGAGTCCGGCGGGCAGATCTCCGGGCAGATGCGGCGCCTGGGCGACGGTGTCGCCTGGTCGCGCGAGCGGTTCACGATGGACGAGGGGCTCTCCCAGGCCGTCCAGACCATCTTCAAGCGCCTCTACGACGACGAGCTGATCTACCGCGCCGAGCGCATCATCAACTGGTGTCCCCGGTGTCTGACGGCGATCTCCGACATCGAGGTCGAGTACCAGGACGACGACGGCGAGCTGGTCTCCCTCAAGTACGGCGAGGGGGAGGAGACGGTCGTCGTCGCCACCACCCGCGCCGAGACCATGCTCGGTGACACGGCCGTCGCCGTTCACCCCGACGACGAGCGCTACAAGCACCTCGTCGGCAAGCAGATCAAGCTCCCGCTGACCGACCGCACCATCCCGGTCGTCGCGGACGAGCACGTCGACCCCGAGTTCGGCACCGGCGCCGTCAAGGTCACCCCGGCCCACGACCCGAACGACTTCGAGATCGGCCAGCGCCACAACCTCCCGGCGATCACGGTCATGGACGAGCACGCCGTGATCACCGTCCACGGCCCCTTCCAGGGCCTGGACCGCTTCGAGGCCCGCTCGGCGATCGTCGCCGCGCTGCGCGCCGAGGGCCGGATCGTCGCCGAGAAGCGGCCCTACGTCCACTCGGTCGGCCACTGCTCGCGCTGCAAGACCACCATCGAGCCGCGGCTGTCCATGCAGTGGTGGGTCAAGGTCGGTCCGCTCGCGAAGGCCGCCGGTGACGCGGTCCGCGAGGGCAAGGTCAAGATCCACCCGCAGGAGATGGAGAAGCGGTACTTCGACTGGGTCGACAACCTCCACGACTGGTGCATTTCACGGCAGTTGTGGTGGGGCCATCGCATTCCGGTCTGGTACGGCCCGGAGGGTGAGGTCGTCTGCGTCGGACCGGACGAGCAGCCGCCGAGCGGCGAGGGCTGGCGTCAGGACACCGACGTCCTCGACACCTGGTTCTCCTCCGGCCTGTGGCCGTTCTCCACCCTGGGCTGGCCCGAACAGACCGAGTCGCTCGCGAAGTTCTACCCGAACTCCGTCCTGGTCACCGGCTACGACATCCTCTTCTTCTGGGTCGCCCGGATGATGATGTTCGGCCTGTACGCGATGGACGGCACCCCGCCGTTCCACACCATCGCCCTGCACGGCATGGTCCGCGACCAGTTCGGCAAGAAGATGTCGAAGTCCTTCGGCAACGCGGTCAACCCGCTGGACTGGATGGACAAGTACGGCAGCGACGCCCTGCGCTTCACCCTCGCCCGCGGCGCCAACCCCGGCGTCGACGTCCCGATCGGCGAGGACTGGGTCCAGGGCTCCCGCAACTTCGCCAACAAGATCTGGAACGCCACCCGCTTCGCGCTGATGAACGGCGCGACGGTGGACGGCCCGCTGCCGGACGCCTCGAAGATGTCCGCGACCGACCGCTGGATCCTCTCCCGCCTCAACTCCGTCGTCGCCGAAGTCGACGCGTTCTACGAGGACTTCCAGTTCGCGAAGCTCTCCGACGCGCTGTTCCACTTCGCGTGGGACGAGGTCTTCGACTGGTACGTCGAGCTGTCCAAGACGACGTTCCAGGCGGGCGGCGAGGCGGCCGAGGTCAGCAAGCGGGTCCTCGGTGAAGTCCTCGACGTCACCCTGAGGCTCCTCCACCCGGTCGTGCCCTTCGTCACGGAGACGCTCTGGACCACCCTCACCGGCGGCGAGTCGATCGTCATCGCGGACTGGCCGAAGGACAGCGCCTTCCGTGACACGGCGGCGGAGCGGGAGATCGAGACCCTCCAGTCCGTCATCACCGAGGTCCGCCGCTTCCGCGCCGACCAGGGTCTGCAGCCGGGCCAGCGGGTTCCGGCCCGGCTGACCCTGGACGGCACGGCGCTGGCTCCGCACGAGGCGGCCATCCGTCAGCTGCTGCGTCTGCAGCCGGAGGGTGAGTCCTTCACGGCTACGGCGACGCTGCCGGTCGGCGGTGCCGAGGTCGCCCTCGACCTGTCCGGCACGATCGACGTCGCGGCGGAGCGCAAGCGGCTCGCGAAGGACCTCGCGGCCGCCGAGAAGGAGAAGGCCCAGGCCACGGCGAAGCTGGGCAACGAGGCGTTCCTGGCGAAGGCGCCGGACAACGTGGTGGACAAGATCCGCGGGCGCCTTGCGAAGGCGGACGAGGACATCGCCCGCATTCAGGCCCAGCTGGACCGGCTGCCGGACGCGTAGCTTTTCTTACGTCGAGGAAGGCCCCCGGAGCTGTTCGGCTCCGGGGGCCTTCGGTTGCTGTCACGGTGGGGTCGCTCGCCCGCGCTTGCGGGGTGCCGCCTTTCCTTGGGACGGGCGCCGCCCCAGCGGCACGACTGCCCGCAGGCTGGGTACGTAGACTGGCCCCGTGAGTGAAAGCGACCCCTTCGACGAGATCATCGCGGCCGAGACCGACCGGGACCCAGATCTCGCGATCATCGAGGCCGGCAGCCGCACCCTGCGCACCCAGGGCGGACAGCCGCACGCAGACGTGCCCGCGCGCCCCGAGGATCCGGAGGTCGACAAGGCTCTCCGCGAGGTCGAGGCCGACCTGGCGACCCGCTGGGGCGAGACCAAGCTGGAGCCCTCGGTCAGCCGCATCTCCGCGCTGATGGACGTCCTGGGCGCGCCGCAGCGCTCGTACCCCTCGATCCACATCACCGGCACCAACGGCAAGACCTCCACCGCCCGCATGATCGAGGCCCTCCTCGGCGCCTTCGAACTGCGCACCGGCAGGTACACGTCGCCGCACGTCCAGTCGATCACCGAGCGCATCAGCCTGGACGGCGCCCCGATCTCCGCCGAGCGCTTCATCGAGACGTACGAGGACATCAAGCCGTACATCGAGATGGTCGACGGACAGCAGGAGTACCGGCTGTCCTTCTTCGAGGTGCTCACCGGCATGGCCTACGCGGCCTTCGCGGACGCGCCCGTGGATGTCGCCGTGGTGGAAGTGGGAATGGGCGGCTCCTGGGACGCCACCAACGTCATCGACGGGGACGTCGCCGTCGTCACCCCCATCGACCTCGACCACACCGACCGCCTCGGTGAGACGCCCGCCGCGATCGCCACCGAGAAGGCCGGCATCGTCAAGCAGGACGCGACGGTCATCCTGGCCCAACAGCCGGTGGACGCGGCCCAGGTGCTGCTGAAGAAGGCCGTCGACGTGGACGCCACCGTGGCACGGGAGGGCCTGGAGTTCGGGGTCGTGGCACGTCAGGTCGCGGTCGGCGGACAGCTGCTCACCCTGCGCGGCCTCGGCGGCGAGTACGACGAGGTCTACCTCCCGCTCCACGGGCCGTACCAGGCGCACAACGCCGCCGTCGCGCTCGCCGCCGTGGAGGCGTTCTTCGGGGTCGGCTCCCAGCGGCCCGAGCCGCTCGACATCGACACCGTCCGCAAGGCTTTCGCGGCCGTCTCCTCGCCGGGGCGGCTCGAAGTCGTACGGCGCTCGCCCACCGTCGTCCTGGACGCCGCCCACAATCCGGCCGGCGCCCGCGCCACCGCCGAGGCCATCGGGGAGGCCTTCGACTTCAGCCGGCTGATCGGTGTGGTCGGCGCGAGTGGCGACAAGAACGTACGAGGACTGCTGGAAGCCTTCGAGCCGATCTTCGCCGAGGTCGTCGTCACGCAGAACTCCAGCCACCGAGCGATGGACGCGGACGAGCTCGCCGCGATCGCCGTGGAGGTCTTCGGCGACGACCGCGTCCAGGTCGAACCACGGCTGCCGGACGCCCTGGAGGCCGCGATCACGCTGGCCGAGGAGGAGGGCGAGTTCGCGGGCGGCGGGGTGCTGGTGACCGGCTCGGTCATCACGGTCGGCGAGGCCCGGCTGCTGCTGGGAAGGGGCTGACAACCCGTGCGTACGCTCTGTGCCTCGACCCTGATCGGCGAGTTCTTCGTGATCGGCTTCGCCGGACTCGTCGCCATGAAGGACCCCGACCTCGCCACATCGACGGTGTGGACGGTCAGCGGCATCGCGATGCTCCTGTGCGTGGCGCTGTGCGGCGTCGTGACGCGTCCGGGCGGCATCGCCCTCGGCTGGGCCCTTCAGGCCGCCCTCGTCGCCTCCGGCTTCGTCGTCCCGACGATGTTCTTCCTGGGCGCGGTCTTCGCGGCCCTGTGGTGGGCCTCGGTGCACTACGGAAGAAAGATCGACGAGGCGAAGGCGCGGTTCGCCGCGGCGCAGACGGGCTCGTCGGGCTCCTCCACTCCTGACGCTGTGTGACAAGGGTCAGGCCACGCCCTGTAATCTTCGAACACCCCCGCACGATCCTTGATCTTCCATAGGAGCCCGCAGTGACCCAGCGCACCCTCGTCCTGCTCAAGCCCGACGCGGTCCGCCGTGGCCTGACCGGCGAGATCATCAGCCGTATCGAGCGCAAGGCCGGCTGGCAGATCACCGCGCTGGAGCTGCGCACCCTGGACCAGGAGACCCTGGAGCAGCACTACGGCGAGCACAAGGGCAAGCCCTTCTACGAGCCGCTGGTGGAGTTCATGGCCTCCGGCCCGGTCGTCGCGCTGATCGTCGAGGGCGAGCGGGTCATCGAGGGGCTGCGCGCCCTCGCCGGCCCGACCGACCCGATCGCCGCCGCCCCCGGCTCCATCCGCGGCGACTACGGTGTGATCGTCCGGGAGAACCTGATCCACGCCTCCGACTCCGAGGAGTCCGCCGAGCGCGAGGTGAAGATCTTTTTCCCCGGTCGCGGTTGAGCGACAAACCTATGAATTTTTGAGTGACCGTCAGGTCGCTCGCCCTTCTGACCTGGGGCGGCCGAGAGTTTCCGGCCGTCCTCTGGCATATGCGTGCCGATCGGGGGAACGAGTGCCCCCGATGGGCCGTCTCCACAAGCGAGGCGGCACTTCATCTGCTGACAATGGCGAAGACCCTCGCGCAGTGTTCGTGCAGGCGCGTCTACGATGGAAGCCTTCACGTCACAGCACCCACTTCGCCGACCTGAAAAGCCCTCAAAAGCTCCCAGGAAGGCCAGACGAATCCTGATGGGGAACTCAATGTCGTTCATCGGCCGTGACATGGCTGTCGACCTCGGGACCGCCAACACGCTGGTGTACGTCAGGGGTCGCGGGATCGTACTCAACGAACCTTCCGTCGTCGCGATCAACACCAACACCGGTGGCATCCTCGCGGTCGGCGCCGAGGCGAAGAAGATGATCGGTCGGACCCCTGGCAACATCGTTGCCGTACGACCGCTGAAGGACGGTGTCATCGCCGACTTCGAGATCACCGAGCGGATGCTCCGCTACTTCATTCTGAAGATCCACAAGCGGCGGTATCTCGCGCGGCCGCGCGTCGTCGTGTGCGTGCCCTCCGGCATCACGGGCGTCGAGCGCCGCGCCGTGATCGAGGCGTCTTCGCAGGCCGGGGCTCGTCAGGTGCACATCATTGAGGAGCCGATGGCGGCGGCCATCGGCTCCGGCCTGCCGGTCCACGAGGCCACGGGCAACATGGTGGTGGACATCGGCGGCGGCACCACGGAGGTCGCGGTCATCTCGCTCGGCGGCATCGTCACCGCCCAGTCCATCCGCGTCGCGGGCGACGAACTGGACAACGCGATCATCCAGCACATCAAGAAGGAGTACTCCCTCCTTCTCGGTGAGCGGACGGCCGAGCAGATCAAGATCACGATCGGTTCGGCGTACGACCTCGACGACGACCAGCACACCGAGATCCGCGGCCGGGACCTCGTCTCCGGACTGCCCAAGACCGTCGTCATCTCCGCCGCCGAGGTGCGCAAGGCGATCGAGGAGCCGGTCAACGCCATCGTGGACGCCGTCAAGACCACCCTCGACAAGTGCCCGCCGGAGCTGTCCGGCGACATCATGGACCGGGGGATCGTGCTGACCGGCGGCGGGGCGCTGCTGCGCGGCCTTGACGAAAGGCTTCGCCGGGAGACCGGGATGCCGATCCACATCGCCGAGGACCCGCTGGACAGCGTGGCGCTCGGTTCGGGCAAGTGCGTCGAGGAGTTCGAGGCGCTCCAGCAGGTGCTGGACGCCCAGCCGCGCAGATGACATAACTCTTCGATTCCGCCGTACGGGACGATCTCCTCTCGTACGGCGGATCGTTGATATAGAGGCAGTTGATATAGAGGCATAAGCTCGCCCATAAGCCTCTGCCCGCTGGAACTGCCCAGCTGAACTGAACACCTGAACCTCTGCACATTCCTATGAGGAAGGCACGGCCGCCGCACGTGAGGGACACACGAGAGAGCCGGCTGCTCCTGGTGCTGCTGATCGCCATCGCGTTCGCGCTGATCACGGTGGACATCCGCGGCGGGGAGGACTCACCGGTCGACGGTGCCCGCCAGGTCGCGGCCACCGTGTTCGGCCCGATCGAGGACGGCGTGTCGTCGGCGGTCGACCCGGTCGGCAACGCCGTCTCCGCGGTCCGTGACTCGGGCACCCGGCACGACCGGCTCGCCCGTCTGGAGACGGAGAACGCGGCCCTCAAGGCGAAACTCGGCAGCGACGACCGCAACCGCAGCCGCCTCGCGCAGCTCGACAAGATGCTGAAGGTCTCCGCCGAGGGCCAGTACGGCATCAAGGGCGCCCAGGTCATCGCCATAGGAGCGGCCCAGGGCTTCTCCTGGACGATCACCATCGACGTCGGTGCGAGCGACGGCATCAAGCGGGACATGACCGTGCTGAACGGCGACGGGCTGGTCGGACGGGTCACCAACGTCGGCCCCGACGCCTCCACCGTCCTGCTCGCCAACGACCCGGACTTCACCGTCGGCACCCGCATGGAGGGCAGCGACGAGCTCGGCTTCGCCACCGGGCAGGGCGACCGCCCGCTCCGAGTGGAACTGCTCAACTCCAAGGCCGACGTGAAGAAGGGCGACCGGCTGGTCACCTTCGGCTCCGAGGCCGACAAGCCCTTCGTGCCGGGCGTCCCGGTCGGTGTGGTCTCCCGCGTCGACCCGTCCGGCGGCAACCTGACCCGCACCCTCTATGTCACGCCGTACGTCAGCTTCTCCAAGCTGGACATCGTCGGCGTCGTCGTGGAGACCCCGAAGAAGGACCCGCGCGACACGGTGCTCCCCGACAAGCCCAAGCCGACGCCCACCCCGACGGTCACCGTCACGGTCACCCCGTCCCCGAGCGCGTCCCTCGACGGCCAGACCCAGCAGCAGTAGGAGCTGAATCCCCATGCGCGTCAACCGGATCCTGCTCTCCTCGGCCCTGGTCGTCGTAGCCCTGGTGGTCCAGGTGAGCGTCCTCGCCCGGCTCCATCTCCCGGGCGCCGTCCCCGACTTGCTGCTGCTCACCGTGCTGGGCCTGGCCCTGGTCTACGGCCATGTCGGCGGCGCCCTCGTCGGCTTCGGCGCGGGCCTGCTCGCCGACCTCGCCCCGCCCGCCGACCACGCCGCCGGCCGCTACGCCCTGGTGCTGTGCGTCATCGGCTACCTCGCCGGGCTGGCCAGACCGGAGAACGGACGGCTGAAGTCGGCCACCGGTCCCATGCTCGTCGTGGTCGCCGCCGCCATCGGCTCGACCCTGCTGTACGCCGGTGTGGGCGCCCTCGTCGGCGACACCGCCGCCCGCCATGTCGGCCTCGTCAGCCTGCTGTTCTCGGCGGCCCTGTACGACCTGCTGCTCGCCCCCTTCGTGGTCCCCGGGATCATGGCCCTGGCCCGGCGCGCGGACAACGACCCGCTCGCCGAGGCGAGCTCCCCGTCGAAGACGGCCACCGACATCACCTCCGGCTGGATCTCCGCCGGCACGGGCCTCAAGCTGGGCGGCCAGCGTGGCGGCCTCGGCAGCCTGAAGACCAAGGCCCGCACCCGCACCGCCCGGGTGGGCCGCATCAAGGGGGTCAAGCGGCTGTGAGCAGGCGGGAGTTGGCGGCGGGCGCCATTCACAGCTCCGTCGTATATGACACGTACACACACTGAGAGGGGGAGGCAGCCGCAGTGACCAACATTCCCGAGACCGGACGGACCCCGAGGGTCCAGATCCGGCTCGTCGTCATCCAGATCCTCGTCCTCTCCCTGCTCGGCACCCTCGGCGGCCGGCTGTGGTACCTGCAGATCCGCGAGGGCAGCGAGTACGCCAAGGAGGCGTCCGGCAACCACGTCCAGCAGGTCGTCGACCCCGCCGTACGCGGCTCCATCCTGGACGCCCGCGGTGTGGCGCTCGCCGACAACGAGACCCGCCTCGTGGTCTCCGCCTCCCGCACCGACCTGCTGAAGATGAAGGACGACGGCAAGGCGGTCCTCACCAAGCTGGCCGGGGTCCTGGGCATGAAGCCCAAGGAGGTCATGCAGCGGGTCCGGCTGTGCGACGCCAAGACGCCCCAGCCCTGCTGGAACGGCTCGCCCTTCCAGCCGATCCCCATCACCGACGAGGCCACGCCCCGCCAGGCCATGCAGATCCGCGAGCGCTCCGAGGACTTCCCCGGCATCACCGCCGAGCCCGAGGCGCTGCGCCGCTACCCCGGCCCCGGCAAGTCCAACACCGCGCAGGTCCTCGGCTATCTCTCGCCCGTCACCGACGAGGAGATCCAGAAGGCCAAGGACACCGACTCGCCCTATCTCCGCTCCGACCAGGTCGGCCGCTCCGGCCTTGAGCGCCAGTACGACAAGGAGCTGCGCGGCAAGGCCGGCGTCACCCGCTACGAGGTCGACAACCTCGGCCGCGTCATCGGCAAGGCCAAGTCCGATCCCGCCCAGGCCGGTTCGACCCTCGTCACCAGCATCGACTCCCGCGTCCAGCGCGTCGCCGAGTACGAGCTGCACAACGCGATGAAGATCGCCCGCGGTCAGTACGACAAGGTCACGGGCGAGAAGTACAAGGCCGACTCGGGTGCCGTCGTCGTGATGGAGGCCAAGACCGGCCGTATCGTCGCCATGGCGTCCGCGCCGACGTACGACCCGAACGTCTGGGTCGGCGGCATCTCCGCCAAGGACTACAAGCAGCTCACCGGCAAGGACTCCGACTACCCGCTGCTCAATCGGGCCATACAGGGTCAGTCCGCGCCGGGTTCGACCTTCAAGGTGGTCTCCACGGCCGCCGCGGTCCAGGCCGGCTACGCCTGGGACGGCGGCTACCCCTGCACCAGCTCGTACTCGGTGGGCGGCCAGGTCTTCAAGAACTTCGAGGGCGAGAGCTTCGGCCCCATCTCGCTGGGCCGCGCCCTGGAGGTCTCCTGCGACACCGTCTTCTACGGCCTCGCCGACCGCGAGTGGAAGAAGGACGGCGGGATCAACCCGAAGAAGGGCCAGCCCAAGGACTACTTCTACAAGACCGCCCACCAGTTCGGCCTCGGCAAGCCGACCGGCATCGACCTCCCGAACGAGGTCACCGGCCGCGTCCCCGACCGCCAGTGGAAGCGGGACTACTGGAAGGCCAACAAGGACGCCTGGTGCAAGAGCGGCAAGAAGGGCGGCACCTACGTCCAGAGGATCGAGTACGAGGGCTGCCTCGAAGGCTTCAAGATGCGCGAGGGCGACTCGATCAACTACTCCATCGGCCAGGGTGACACCCTCCTCACCCCGATCCAGGAGGCGATGATCTACGGGGCCCTGGCCAACGGCGGCACCGAGCACGTCCCGACCATCGGCAAGGCGATCATCAGCGCCGACGGCAGGACGGTCAAGGAGATCAAGCCCAAGGTCCTGCGCAGGCTCCCGATCAGCGAGGCCACGCACAAGGGCATCGACAAGGCCCTCGCGGGCGTCATCACCGCCGGTACCGCCGCCTGGAAGTTCAAGGGCTGGCCGCAGGACAAGATCACGCTGCACGCCAAGACCGGTACCGCGGAGGTCTACGGCAAGCAGACCACCTCGTGGCTCGCCACCTACTCCAAGGACTACTCGGTCGTCATGACGATCGCCCAGGCCGGTACGGGTTCCGGCGCCTCCGGTGAGGCCGTCCGCAGCATCTACAGCGCCCTCTACGGCGTCCAGCCCGACGGCTCGATCGACGGCAAGAAGGCACTGCTGCCCAGCCCGCAGAAGGGCCTGCCCAAGGTCAAGACCGACGGCACGATCGCCTCGCCGAAGGTCCCCAAGGACCCGGCCAAGGAACTGCACGCGGGCGACAACGCCAGCCCCTCCCCGGGCGCGAGCCAGCCCGCCGCGACCGCACCCTCGCCCACGTCGACCAACCGGACCACCCGCAGGCGGCCGCGCAGGCGGGGAAGCCGGAGGATGCTCACATGACCGGTGCAGGCAGCTTCTCCGTCCCCGGATACGGCCCGCGGCGCGCGGGCTGGACCCGGCTCTTCGCCCGTGACTCGGTGGCCCGCCGGCTGGACTGGCCGATGCTGCTGGCGGCCCTCGCGCTCTCGGCGATCGGCTCGGTGCTCGTCTTCTCGGCGACCCGCAACCGCACCGAGATCAACCAGGGCGACCAGTACTACTTCCTCATCCGGCACATCATGAACACCGGCATCGGGTTCGCCCTGATGGCCGGCACGATCTGGCTCGGCCACCGCACCCTGCGCACCGCCGTCCCGATCCTCTACGGCGCCTCGGTCTTCCTGATCCTGCTGGTGCTCACCCCGCTCGGCGCCACCATCAACGGCAGCCGCAACTGGATCGTCTTCGGCGGCGGTTTCTCCCTCCAGCCCGCCGAGTTCGTGAAGGTCACGATCATCCTCGGCATGGCGATGCTGCTGGCGGCGCGGGTGGACGCGGGCGACAAGAAGTACCCCGACCACCGCACGGTCCTGCAGGCGCTGGGCCTTGCCGCCGTACCCATCCTGATCGTGCTGCTCATGCCCGACCTCGGCACGGTCCTGGTCCTGGTGACGATCATCCTGGGCGTGCTGCTCGCCTCCGGCGCCTCCAACCGCTGGGTCTTCGGCCTGATCACGGCCGGCGTCGTCGGCTGCATCGCCATCTGGCAGCTGCACATCCTGGACGAGTACCAGATCAACCGCTTCGCGGCCTTCGCCAACCCCAGCCTCGACCCCGCGGGCGTCGGCTACAACACCAACCAGGCGCGCATCGCGATCGGTTCGGGCGGTCTGACCGGCGCGGGCCTCTTCCACGGCTCGCAGACCACCGGCCAGTTCGTGCCCGAGCAGCAGACCGACTTCGTGTTCACGGTCGCCGGCGAGGAGCTGGGCTTCGTCGGCGCGGGGCTGATCATCTTCCTTCTCGGCGTGGTGCTGTGGCGCGCCTGCCGCATCGCCCGCGACTCGACCGAGCTGTACGGCACGATCGTCGCCGCCGGGATCGTCGCCTGGTTCGCCTTCCAGACCTTCGAGAACATCGGCATGACCCTCGGCATCATGCCGGTCACGGGCCTGCCGCTGCCCTTTGTGTCGTACGGCGGCTCGTCGATGTTCGCGGTGTGGATGGCGGTGGGGCTGCTGCAGTCGATCAGGGTGCAGAGGCCCATGTCCGCGTAGGCCTTCGGCCGTTGCGCCCCTCTGTCGCGGCAGTTCCGCAGCAACTAGATTCGGTTCATGGCGGACACCAAGCGGGAGATCGAGCGGAAGTACGAGTCCGACGAGAGCGGCCTGCCCGACCTGACCGGCGTCGCCGGGATCGACGCGGTGGTCGACAAGGGCGTCGCGCACCTGGACGCCACCTACTACGACACCTCCGACGAACGTCTCGCCGCGTCCGCGATCACCCTGCGCCGGCGCACCGGCGGCTCCGACGCGGGCTGGCACCTGAAGTTCCCGGTCGCCCCCGGTGTCCGCGACGAGATCCAGGCCCCGCTCTCCGACACCGTCCCGCGCAGCCTCGCCGGGCTGGTCCGCTCCCGGGTCCGCGACGCCGAGCTGCTGCCCGTGGTGCGGCTGCGCTCCGACCGCGACCTGCGCGACCTCGTCGACACCGGGGGCCGGGTGCTCGCCGAGGTCAGCGTGGACGCCGTACACGCCGAACGGCTCACCGGCAAGGGCGGCTCGGCCCAGTGGACCGAGCTGGAGGTGGAACTCGCCGACGGCGGCGACCCCGCCCTCCTGGACAAGGTCGACAAGCGGCTGCGCAAGGCCGGCGTACGGCCGTCCGCATCGGCCTCCAAGCTGGCCCGGGCCCTGGCGGAGACCGCTCCGAAGAAGAAGCGCGCGAAGAAGCAGCAGGCCAAGCCGCCGGTGACGGCCGGGGACCACGTCCTCGCCTATGTCCGCGAGCAGCGCGACGCCATCGTCGAACTCGACCCCGCCGTACGGCAGGACGTGTACGACTCCGTGCACCGCATGCGGGTCGCGACCCGCCGGATGCGCAGCGCCTTCCGCTCGTACGGCAAGGTGCTGGACCGTACCGTCACCGACCCCATCGGCGAGGAACTGAAGTGGCTGGCCGGTGAGCTCGGCGTGGACCGGGACCGGGAGGTGCTGACCGAGCGCCTCGCGGCAGCCCTGGACGAGCTGCCCAGGACGCTGCTCTCCGGTCCGATCCGCACCCGGCTGCGCACCTGGATGAACGCCCGCCGCGGCGGATCGCGCCGCCGCCTGACCGGCGTCCTGGACTCCCAGCGCTATCTGAAACTGCTGGACGGCCTGGACGCTCTGGTCGCGGACCCGCCGCTGCTGGAGGCGGCCGCGGGAAAGCCGGAGAAGGTGATCGCCAAGGCCGTACGGAAGGACTTCGGAAAGCTGTCCGCCTTGGTCGAGCAGGCCCTCGCCCTGGAACCCGGCCACGACCGCGACCTCGCCCTGCATGAGGCCCGCAAGAAAGCCAAGCGGACGCGGTACGCGGCGGAGGCGGCCGCAACACCTCTCGGCAGCCCGGCCACCGCGCTGATCAAGTCGATGAAGTCCCTCCAGACTCTGCTCGGCGACCACCAGGACAGCTTCATGACCCGCCAGACCCTGCGCGAGCTGTCCGCCGTGGCGCATGCGGCGGGGGAGAGCTCGTTCACATACGGAGTGCTCTACGGGCGCGAGGAGGCGCGCGCCACGGCCGTGGAGGTACAGCTGCCGGGGGTCTGGCAGGAGGTCAAGGACGGGATGCAGGTCTAGCGGCCCGGGTGGGCCGAGCGGTCGGGGTGGGTGCACGGCCGCGTTAGGCTAGATGGTCACCCCTGTCAGTTCAGGTCGTCCCATCAGCCCATCCCACGAAGGTTCGCGAGATGTCTGCCGAAGTCGCTGCGGCCGCCGAGTCTGTGTTCCCGCAGCTCGAAGCTCTGCTCCCGCATGTGCAGAAGCCGATCCAGTACGTCGGCGGAGAGCTCAACTCCACGGTCAAACCGTGGGAGTCCTGTGACGTCCGCTGGGCGCTCATGTACCCGGACGCCTACGAGGTCGGCCTGCCCAACCAGGGCGTCATGATCCTCTACGAGGTCCTGAACGAGCAGGAGGGCGTCCTCGCCGAGCGCACCTACAGCGTGTGGCCGGACCTGGAGGCGCTGATGCGGGAGCACGCCGTCCCGCAGTTCACGGTGGACAGCCACCGGCCGGTGAAGGCCTTCGACGTGTTCGGGCTGAGCTTCTCCACGGAGCTGGGCTACACCAACATGCTGGCGGCCCTCGACCTCGCCGGGATCCCCCTGGAGTCCAAGGACCGGACGCTCGACGACCCGATCGTCCTGGCCGGCGGCCACGCGGCCTTCAACCCCGAGCCCATCGCGGACTTCATCGACGCGGCGATCATCGGCGACGGCGAGCAGGCCGTGCTGGACATGACGAAGATCATCCGCGACTGGAAGGCGGAGGGCCGCCCCGGCGGCCGCGAGGAGGTCCTGTTCCGTCTCGCGAAGACGGGCTCGGTCTACATCCCCGCGTTCTACGACGTCGAGTACCTCCCCGACGGCCGTATCGCCCGTGTCGTACCGAACAAGTCGGGCGTCCCGTGGCGCGTCTCCAAGCACACGGTCATGGACCTCGACGAGTGGCCCTACCCCAAGCAGCCCCTGGTCCCGCTCGCCGAGACGGTCCACGAGCGGATGTCGGTGGAGATCTTCCGCGGCTGCACGCGCGGCTGCCGCTTCTGCCAGGCGGGCATGATCACCCGCCCGGTCCGCGAGCGCTCCATCACGGGCATCGGCGAGATGGTGGAGAAGGGCCTGAAGGCGACGGGCTTCGAGGAGGTCGGCCTGCTCTCCCTGTCCTCCGCGGACCACTCGGAGATCGGCGACATCGCGAAGGGCCTGGCCGACCGCTACGAGGAAGACAAGATCGGCCTCTCGCTCCCCTCCACCCGTGTCGACGCCTTCAACGTCGACCTGGCGAACGAGCTCACGCGCAACGGCCGCCGCTCCGGCCTCACCTTCGCCCCCGAGGGCGGCTCGGAGCGCATGCGCAAGGTCATCAACAAGATGGTCTCGGAAGAGGACCTGATCAGGACGGTCGCCACCGCCTACGGCAACGGCTGGCGCCAGGTGAAGCTGTACTTCATGTGCGGCCTGCCGACCGAGACGGACGAGGACGTCCTGCAGATCGCCGACATGGCGACCAAGGTGATCGCCAAGGGCCGCGAGGTCTCCGGTTCCAACGACATCCGCTGCACGGTCTCCATCGGCGGCTTCGTCCCCAAGCCGCACACGCCCTTCCAGTGGGCCCCGCAGCTCTCGGCGGAGGAGACGGACGCCCGCCTCGAAAAGCTCCGGGACAAGATCCGCGGCGACAAGAAGTACGGCCGCTCGATCGGCTTCCGCTACCACGACGGCAAGCCCGGCATCGTGGAAGGCCTCCTCTCCCGCGGCGACCGCCGGATCGGCCCCGTCATCCGTGCCGTCTACGAGGACGGCGGCCGCTTCGACGGCTGGCGCGAGCACTTCTCCTACGACCGCTGGATGAGCTGCGCCGACAAGGTGCTGCCCGCCTTCGGCGTGGACGTCGACTGGTACACGACCCGCGAGAAGACGTACGAGGAGGTCCTGCCCTGGGACCACCTCGACTCGGGCCTCGACAAGGACTGGCTCTGGGAGGACTGGCAGGACGCCCTCGACGAGACGGAGGTCGAGGACTGCCGGTGGACGCCGTGCTTCGACTGCGGGGTGTGCCCGCAGATGGACACGCACATCCAGATCGGCCCGACGGGCAAGAAGCTGCTGCCGCTGACGGTCAAGAACGCAGGCCCGGCGCCCGCTTCGAGTGGTCACACGCACTGACGTGACCCTCGTCGTCTCCGTCGTCACGCCGGTGCACGGCGACGCTGTCCGTTTCCTGCCCGACGCCTACGCCTCGCTGCTCCGCCAGGACCTTCCCCGCGGATGGTCCTGGGAGTGGTGCGTACAGGAGGACGGCAGCGACGTCCGCGCACAGGCGTATCTGCCGGCCGACGATCCGCGGATCCGGATCTCGGCGTCCCGCTCCGGTGGCCCGCACGTGGCGCGGACCATGGCGTTCGCGCGCTCGACCGGTGCCTATGTGAAGACGCTGGACGCCGACGACCAGCTCACCGCCGGCACCCTCGCCAGGGACCTCGCCGTGCTGGAGGAGGACGCCTCGGTCGGCTGGACCACGTCGCGGGTGGTCGATCTCCTCGAGGACGGCAGCACCGTCTCGTTCGAATCGAGCGACCCGCAACCCGGCCGGCTCCCCAGGGGAAGCGCGTTCTGCTTCTGGAGCGAGCACCACCGGCCGCAGGTCCACCCCGCCACCCTGTGCGTCAGGCGCTCCCTGCTGGCGCTGCTGGGCGGATGGATGGCCCTGCCCGCCTCGGGCGACACCGGGCTGCTGCTCGGTCTGGACGCCCTGGCGGACGGTTGGTTCATCGGCGAGACCGGACTCGCCTACCGCAAGCACGGCGGGCAGATCACCGCCCACCCGGACCACCGCAGCGGAGCGGAATGGGAGGCCCGTATGTCCCTGATCCGTGAGCATGCGGAGGCGGTCCGGGCGTGGGCCGACGCCAGGGCTCAGCTGTCGCCGGAACCCGGGCCGTAGAGCGCGGCGATGTCCTTGGACGTCGCCCACCGGCTGTAGGTGGGGGACTGGGGCCAGCCCTCGGGTGAGTCCTGCCATTCCTCCTGGCGGCCGTACGGGAGGAGGTCGATCAGCGCGAAGCTGTGGCCGATCTGCTCGGTGCCGCGGCCGTTGGTGTGCCAGGTGCGGTACACGGTGTCGCCGTCGCGGAGGAAGACGTTGACCGCGAAGCCGCCGTCGGGAGGTGCGCCGACGTCGGACCCGAAGGGGCTGTTGGCGGTCGAGTACCAGGTCATGCGGTTGCCGACGCGCCGCTTGTAGGCGAGTGCCTCCTCGATCGGACCCTGGGTGACGATGACGAATCGGGCGTCGTAGTTGGCCAGGAATTCGAGGCGCGTGTACTGCGAGGTGAAGCCCGTGCAGCCCGGGCACTGCCATTCCTGGCCGGCGGACCACATGTGGTGGTAGACGATCAGTTGCCTCCTGCCGTCGAAGACGTCCGCCAGCCGGACCGGGCCGTCCTCGCCCTCGAGGGTGTAGTCGGGCATCTCGACCATCGGCAGCCGGCGACGCTCGGCGGCGATGGCGTCGAGTTCCCGCGTGGCTGCCTTCTCCCGGGCCCGCAGTGTGGCGAGCCTGCGCTCCCACGTTGCGGTGTCGACGACGGGTGGCAGGGCTTGGTGGATCATGGTTCCCCTCACAGAGTTCGCGCCTGACTTTCGCTGGTGCGGGGTAGACCGCGCGGGGCCGCGGAACTCATCGGTGTTCCGCCGCGGGATCCGGACGGGCCGCCCCGGCGTCTGTGTGGGTATGGATCTGCAGAAGCCGCCCGTCGGACACCCCGGACAGCAGCCCGCGCGGCAGTCGCCCGAAGGGTGCCTGGTCGTGGCGATCCGCCTTCCGGTGCGGATCGTCGTGCTCGTGCTGGTCGTGCCGGTGCGGATGGCGTGGGACGCGCTCGTCGTCACCGGGCGGTTTCTGAACGACACCCTGTTGCGGCCCGTGGGGCGGGCGCTGCTGTGGGTGGGGCGGGCCGTGTTCGTGTGGCCCTTCGTGGGGCTGTGGCGGTACGTCCTCGTGCCTGTCGGCAGGGCACTGGGGTGGCTCGGGAACGTGCTCGTCGTGGTGCCGCTGAAGTGGTTCCACCGGTATGTGCTCACCCCGCTCGGACAGGCCCTGGTGTGGGTGTACGCGCGCGTGCTGACGCCCCTCGGGCAGGGTGTGATGTGGGTCCTCAGGGGGATCGGGGCGGTGTTCGCCCTGCTCGGGACCGGTGTGTTCGCCGGTGTCGCGTGGCTGGTGCGGTATCTCGTCGTCGTTCCCGCGGTGTGGGTGTACGCGCGCGTGCTCGCGCCGGTCGGCCGGGCGATCGCGTGGCTCGCGGGCGTGGTCGCCACCGGGGTCGGGATCGGCCTGTACTGGGTCGGCCGGGTGCTGTTCGTGCTGCCCGCCCTCGCCCTGTGGCGGTGGGTACTGGTGCCCGTCGGGCGGTTCCTCGCCGTCGTCGGGCGCGAGGTGGGGCAGGCGATCGGGCATGCCTGGCGGGTGGCCGGGCGGATCTCGCTCGCCGTGGGGCGGGCTCTGGCAACCCTCTTCCGGTGGATCTTCGTGGAGCCGGCGCGCTGGGTCTACCGGACCGTGCTCACCCCGGTCGGGCATGTCGTACGGGATGCCGTGCTGCGGCCCGCCGCCGAGGCGGCGCGCAGTGTGGGTCGGGCCACCCGGCTGGCGCTCGCCTCCGCCCGGGAGTCCGCGCGGCAGGCGCGTGCCGACTTCCGCCGGATGCTCTTCGGGGAGCCCGAGCCGAGGGAGGCTGTGGCCCGGCGGGAACCTCCGGCCCGCGAGACACGTACTCTTGGTAGCAGTACGACCGCTCTCACGAAGGACTGAACGACACTGGGCAAGCGACAGCCCGAAGGCCCGCCGCCCGCACCCGCGGTGCAGCGCATCCGACTGCGTTACACCAAGCGCGGCCGCCTCCGGTTCACCAGCCACCGTGACTTCCAGCGCGCCTTCGAGCGTGCGCTGCGCCGCGCCGAGGTGCCCATGGCGTACTCGGCGGGGTTCACGCCGCATCCGAAGGTGTCGTACGCCAATGCCGCACCCACCGGCACGGGCAGTGAGGCGGAGTATCTGGAGATCGCCCTCACCGAGGCGCGGGATCCGGAGAAGCTGAGGCTGCTGCTCGACGAGTCGCTGCCCGCCGGGCTCGACGTCGTCGACGCGGTCGAGGCCCGGACCTCCGGCCTCGCCGACCGGCTCACGGCTTCCGTGTGGGAGCTGCGGCTGGATGGCGTGGACCCGGCCGAGGCGGAGCGGGCCGCGCAGGCCTTCAACTCCGCCGACGCCGTCGAGGTCCAGCGCATGACCAAGAACGGCGTCCGGACGTTCGACGCCCGCCCCGCGGTCGTACATCTTGAAACGCATAGTGATCCGGCTGATAGGCCGACCGACCAGCCCTGTGCGATACTGCGGCTGGTTGTTCGGCACGTGACGCCTGCCGTACGACCCGACGACGTCCTGTCCGGTCTCCGCGCCGTGGCCGACCTGGCGCCGCCGGTCCCCGCAGCGGTGACCAGGCTGGCGCAGGGGCTGTTCGATGAAGAGACCGGCACGGTGACCGACCCGCTCGCGCCCGACCGCGAGGCAGCGACGGCCCCCATGGCCGATTCCGCTGCCGCCGCGAAGGCGTCGGCGTAAGGAAGGTCCCGCGAAGGACGGACGTCGAAGCGCCGCCCTCGTACTCGGGAGCCACCTGGGTCGGGCAGCGCACCGACACAGAAGACTTTCGCCAGGCCGTACGCAATAGGTGTACGGAACCGGCGAGACAGGACACAGAGAGCTCCCGTGCGGCGCCCGCGCCCCGGACGGCGGCACCGCGCATCGCGCGAGCCGCGGACGTCACCGGCGATCAACGCCGGACCAGGCGCGGCGCCCGGGAGCCTGACGGGAGAAATGCCCGCATGCTCGAACCGACCGAACCCACTGAGGGTTCCGAACTGAACACCCCCAGCGACACCTTGCCGCCGCGTCGTCGGCGCCGTGCCGCCTCGCGCCCGGCGGGTCCCCCCGCCGCGGCCGCCTCCGAAACCCCGGAGGAGATCGTCGCGCCGGCCATACCGGCCGACGGGGACAGCGAGAAGAAGCCCGAAGAGGCCGAAGAGGCAGCCGAGGTCGAGGAGACCGAAGAGGCCGTCGAGGAGCCTGCGCCCGTCGCGCGTACGCGTCGTCGTGCGATCCGCCGGGTGTCCGCGCCTGCCGGGGCGCCCGCTGCCGCCGAGGCGGCCGAGACCGTGGTGCCCGCCGCCGCTCCGGCCGAGGAGCCGGAGAGCGCGGCCGTCGCCGAGGCCCCTGCCGAGGCGGTCGCAGAGTCCGACGAGGACGCCGCTCCGCGCCGGACCCGTCGTCGTGCCACGCGCCGTGTGTCGGCGCCCGGCGAGGCGCCCGTGACCGTCGATGCGACCGCTGCCGAGGACGCCGAGCAGCCCGCCGCGGCCGAGGCGCCCGCCGCCGAGGCCGTCGAGCCGGCCGAGGACGCCGCCCCGCGCCGTACGCGTCGTCGTGCCACGCGCCGTGTGTCCCCGCCGGTCGAGGAGACCGCCGGCGTCGAAGAGGCGCCCGCTGTCGAAGAGCCCGCCGCCGCTCCGGCCGCCGAGCCGGCCGAGGAGGACGGCGCGCCGCGGCGTACGCGTCGCCGCACCGCCCGCAAGGCCGCCACCGGGTTCGCCGAGCCCGCGCAGGCCGCCGCCGTCGAGGGCACCGAGAGCGCCGAGGACGAGGGTCCGCGTCGGCCTGCCCGGCCCGCGGTCGCCGTGTTCCAGGCGCCCGTGTTCACCGAGCCGCAGTTCCAGACGCCGCAGCGGGCCGCCGCCGAAGCGGCCGCCGAGTCCGGGTCCGCCGAGCCGGAGGAGCTCCCCGAGGAGCAGCCCGGGGCGCGCCGCCGGCGCCGTCGCCGCGGTGCCGCGTTCGGCGAGGAGACCGAGCCGCAGGCCGTCGAGACCGCCGTGGAGGACGAGGCGGAGGAGGCCGAGGAGTCGGCCGAGGACGCCGTCGACGACGAGTCCGAGGAGACCGGTTCGCGCCGTCGCCGTCGCCGCGGCGGCCGTCGCCGTCGTCGTGGCGAGTCCGCCGAGTCCGCCGGTGAGGACGAGTCGGAGGAGTCCGACGAGCTCGCCGCCGTACAGGCCGCGCAGGATGCCGAGGACACCGCCGAGCAGGTCGAGGACGACGAGGAGGAGGACGAGTCCGCCGAGAGCGGCGGCTCCAGCTCCAGCAGCCGTCGTCGTCGCCGCCGTCGTCGTCGTGCCGGTGACACCTCCGTGGACACCGAGCCCGGCGAGGGCGACCCCGAGCGCACCGTCGTCAAGGTCCGCGAGCCCCGTCCCCCGCGGGAGAAGGGTGCCGAGCCGTCCGACGAGGTGCAGTCCATCAAGGGCTCCACGCGTCTCGAGGCCAAGAAGCAGCGCCGCAGGGAAGGCCGCGAGCAGGGACGCCGGCGCGTCCCGATCATCACCGAGGCCGAGTTCCTGGCCCGCCGCGAGGCCGTCGAGCGTGTGATGGTCGTCCGGCAGAGCGGTGAGCGCACGCAGATCGGCGTCCTGGAGGACGGCGTGCTCGTCGAGCACTACGTCAACAAGGAGCAGTCGACCTCGTACGTCGGCAACGTCTACCTCGGCAAGGTCCAGAACGTGCTGCCGTCGATGGAGGCCGCCTTCATCGACATCGGCAAGGGCCGCAACGCCGTCCTGTACGCCGGTGAGGTCAACTTCGAGGCGCTCGGCATGGCCAACGGGCCGCGCCGTATCGAGTCCGCCCTGAAGTCCGGCCAGTCCGTGCTCGTGCAGGTCACCAAGGACCCGATCGGACACAAGGGCGCCCGTCTGACCAGCCAGGTCTCCCTCCCGGGCCGCTACCTCGTGTATGTCCCCGAGGGCTCGATGACCGGCATCAGCCGCAAGCTGCCCGACACCGAGCGCGCGCGGCTGAAGACCATCCTCAAGAAGATCGTCCCCGAGGACGCGGGCGTCATCGTGCGCACCGCCGCCGAGGGCGCGAGCGAGGACGAGCTGCGCCGCGACGTGGAGCGGCTTCAGGCGCAGTGGGAGGACATCCAGAAGAAGTCGAAGAACGGCAACGCCCCGACGCTGCTGTACGGCGAGCCGGACATGACCGTCCGTGTCGTCCGCGACATCTTCAACGAGGACTTCACCAAGGTCGTCGTCAGCGGCGACGACGCGTGGCAGACCATCCACGGCTATGTCTCGCACGTGGCGCCCGACCTCGCCGACCGCCTGTCGAAGTGGACCAGTGAGGTCGACGTCTTCGCCACGTACCGGATCGACGAGCAGCTCGCCAAGGCCCTGGACCGCAAGGTCTGGCTGCCCAGCGGCGGCTCGCTGGTGATCGACCGGACCGAGGCGATGGTCGTCGTCGACGTCAACACCGGCAAGTTCACCGGCCAGGGCGGCAACCTGGAGGAGACGGTCACCAGGAACAACCTGGAGGCGGCCGAGGAGATCGTGCGCCAGCTGCGGCTGCGCGACCTCGGCGGCATCATCGTGATCGACTTCATCGACATGGTGCTGGAGTCCAACCGGGACCTGGTGCTGCGTCGCCTGCTGGAGTGCCTGGGCCGCGACCGTACGAAGCACCAGGTCGCCGAGGTGACCTCGCTGGGGCTCGTGCAGATGACCCGCAAGCGGGTCGGCCAGGGTCTGCTGGAGTCCTTCTCCGAGACCTGCGTCCACTGCAACGGCCGCGGTGTCATCGTGCACATGGAGCAGCCGACCTCCCCCGGTGGCGGCGGCAAGCGCAAGAAGCGCGGTCGTGGCGGCGACGGGCAGGTGCACGAGCACGAGGCCGTGGCGGCCGTCGAGGCTCCGGAGGCCGTCGAGGAGACCGAGGAAGAGGTCGCTGCCGAGGTCGCGGCACCGGTCGCGCTGTCCGAGCCGGCCTTCGCGCCGGACGAGGAGCTGTACAGCAGCGTCGCCGAGGCGGAGGCCGCGGTCGGCCGTGGCCGTTCACGGCGCCGCGCGAGCCGTCGGGCGTCCGCTCCGGCGGGTGCGCCCCGGCGTGAGGCACCGCGGCACGAGGAGGCCGAGGTGCCGACCGCTCAGGACGTGACGGCCGAGGAAGAGGCGGAGCGTCCGGTGCAGCCGGAGCCCGCCGCCGAGGCGCTCGCCGAGCCCGCGGCCGTGGAGGACGCCGTGGTTCCGGCCGAGGCCCCGGCCACGGAAGAGGCCGCGCCCAAGGGGCGTACGCGCCGTCGTGCGACCCGCAAGGTGTCCGCGCCGGCCGGGTCGCCCGCGGGGGCCGAGGCCACCGTGGTGACGGTCGCCGAGACCGCGCCGGTCGCGGAGGCCGCACCGGCGGTGGAGGCGGAGGCCGTCGCGGAGTCCGAGGCCCCGGCCGAGAGCGCCGCTCCGGCCCGCCCGCGCCGCCGTGCCGTGCGCAAGGAGGCCGCGCCGACCGCGTCCGAGGAGACGGCCGTCGTGGTCGTCCCGTCGGCTGCGGATGAGTCGGCTGCCGCGGAGGAGAGCGCCGAGGAGGCGGCTCCGGCCAAGAAGACGGCAGCTCGCAAGACGGCCAAGAAGGCCACCGCCAAGAAGGCCGCCACCAAGAAGACGGCGGCTGCCAAGAAGACGGCGGCGAAGAAGGTCACAGCCAAGAAGGCGGCGAAGACCGCCAAGACGGCCGCGGCCAAGACGGCGGCGAAGAAGACGGCGGTCTCGGCCGCCGCCGACGAGAGCTGAGCAGCGACGAGAGCTGAGCAGTGCGCTGTGCGGCCGGTCCCTGTGACCGGCCGCACGCGTGTGGGGCCCGGCCCGGTTTGACCCCTCCGGCCACGGCCCCGTAACCTTGACCGTCGGCGTGTCCTTGGATATGGGCGCGCCACATCCCCGTAAACCTCATTCCTCCAGGGCACTGGGTGCTCCGGAGAGGCTGCCCGTGCCGGGTGGCTGGACTGCGGGGGTGCCGTTCCCGAGCGAGAGAGTGAGATCCGCGTGTACGCCATCGTGCGCAGCGGTGGTCGCCAGCACAAGGTTGCTGTCGGCGACATCGTTGAGGTTGACAAGATTTCCACCGCCCAGGTTGGCGACACGGTCGAGCTCTCGACCCTGCTCGTTGTCGACGGCGACGCTGTGACCAGCGACCCGTGGGTGCTGGCCGGCATCAAGGTCCAGGCCGAGGTCGTGGACCACCACAAGGGCCAGAAGATCGACATTCTGCGCTACAAGAACAAGACCGGCTACCGCCGTCGTCAGGGCCACCGCCAGCAGTACACGGCGATCAAGGTCACTGAGATCCCCACGGCTGCGAAGTAAGGGACTGAGGAGAGATGGCACACAAGAAGGGCGCATCGTCCACCCGGAACGGTCGCGACTCGAACGCCCAGCGGCTCGGCGTGAAGCGCTTCGGCGGTCAGGTCGTCAACGCGGGTGAGATCATCGTCCGCCAGCGCGGCACCCACTTCCACCCCGGCGCGGGCGTCGGCCGTGGCGGCGACGACACGCTGTTCGCGCTGCAGCCCGGTGCGGTGGAGTTCGGTACCCACCGTGGCCGCAAGGTCGTGAACATCGTTCCGGTCGCCTGAGTCGGTTCCTGACTCGGGGCTGAAGCCCGAACGCTTCGCGAGGCGGACCTCACTTCCCGTGTGGGAAGGCGGGTCCGCCTTTCGCGTGTTGACATGAGTAACACCCGTACGTAACTGGAGGCACCCACCATGACCACCTTCGTGGACCGCGTCGAACTGCATGTCGCCGCGGGTAGCGGAGGTCACGGCTGTGCCTCCGTCCACCGTGAGAAGTTCAAGCCGCTCGGCGGACCCGACGGCGGCAACGGCGGGCGCGGCGGTGACGTCATCCTCACCGTCGACCAGTCCGTGACGACTCTTCTCGACTACCACCACTCGCCGCACCGCAAGGCCACCAACGGCAAGCCCGGCGAGGGCGGCAACCGCTCGGGCAAGGACGGCCAGGACCTCGTGCTGCCCGTGCCGGACGGCACCGTCGTCCTCGACAAGGCCGGCAATGTGCTCGCCGACCTGGTCGGACACGGCACCTCGTACGTCGCCGCGCAGGGCGGCCGCGGCGGGCTCGGCAACGCGGCGCTCGCGTCGGCGCGCCGCAAGGCGCCCGGGTTCGCGCTGCTCGGTGTCCCCGGCGATGTCCAGGACATCGTCCTGGAGCTGAAGACGGTCGCGGACGTGGCGCTGGTGGGTTACCCGAGCGCCGGCAAGTCCTCGCTGATCTCGGTGCTGTCGGCCGCCAAGCCGAAGATCGCCGACTATCCGTTCACGACCCTCGTCCCCAACCTGGGTGTCGTGACGGCCGGGTCGACCGTGTACACCATCGCGGACGTACCGGGGCTGATCCCGGGCGCCAGCCAGGGCAAGGGGCTGGGCCTCGAGTTCCTGCGGCACGTCGAGCGGTGCAGTGTGCTGGTGCATGTGCTGGACACGGCGACGCTGGAGTCCGAGCGGGATCCCGTCTCCGACCTCGATGTCATCGAGGAGGAGCTCAAGCAGTACGGCGGGCTCGACCGGCGGCCGCGGATCGTCGTACTGAACAAGATCGACGTACCGGACGGCAAGGATCTCGCCGAGATGGTGCGGCCGGATCTGGAGGCGCGCGGGTACCGGGTCTTCGAGGTGTCGGCAGTGGCCCATCTCGGGCTGAAGGAACTGTCGTTCGCGCTGGCCGACCTGGTGGCGAAGGCGCGCGCCGCGAAGCCGAAGGAGGAGGCGACGCGGATCGTCATCCGGCCCAAGGCCGTCGACGACGCGGGCTTCACGGTGACGCGCGAGGAGGACGGGCTGTTCCGGGTGCGGGGCGAGAAGCCCGAGCGCTGGGTGCGGCAGACCGACTTCAACAACGACGAGGCCGTCGGGTATCTCGCGGACCGCCTCAACCGCCTCGGTGTGGAGGAGGAGTTGATGAAGGCGGGGGCCCGGTCGGGCGACGGTGTCGCCATCGGACCCGAGGAGAACGCCGTCGTCTTCGACTGGGAGCCGTCGGTGATGGCCGGGGCGGAGATGCTGGGCCGGCGCGGCGAGGACCACCGGTTCGAGGCGCCCAGGCCCGCGGCGCAGCGGCGTCGCGATCGGCAGGCCGAGCGCGATGAAGCCCTTCAGGAGTACGGCGGCTTCGAACCGTTCGGTGAGTAGGCGCGCGGCGGGTTGGTGACGACTGGGGGCTGCCGCCCCCAGGCCCCCGCTTCGGCCTGAACGGCCTCGTCCTCGAACGCCGGACGGGCTGAACAGGTGAACGGCGGGGGAATTCGCGGGGTGTCTCAGGGCAACCCCTTTGACTCACGGTGAGTCGTACTGGGCAACGCGAATGAGGATCTTGGATCCCAGCCGCCGTCAACTGCCCTTCAGATTCCCGGAGTCGACGTGTCCCAGTCCGTTGTTGTGCCCAGATCGCGGCGTGCTGTGGTGGTCGCCATCGCCCTGCTTGCCGGGGCCGCCGTCGTCTCGCCGGTCGCCGATGCGCACGCCTCGGTCGTGAAGAGCGTGCGGCAGGACTTCAACGGTGACGGGTACGAGGACCTCGCCACCGGGGCGCCGGCCGCCACGGTAGGCGGCAAGAAGGCCGCCGGGTATGTGGCTGTCGTGTACGGGTCGGCGCACGGGCTGAACCTCGCGAGCAAGAAGGTCTTCACGCAGGCGACCTCCGGTGTGCCCGGCACTCCCGAGGCGGGAGATCACTTCGGTGCCCATCTCACCGCGGGCGATCTGGACGGCGACGGCTACACCGACCTGGTGGTCCCGGCGGCGGGTGAGCAGTGGACGCAGGGCGGGACGGCCCGGCACGGCAGTGTGACCGTGCTGTGGGGCGCCAAGAGCGGGCTTTCCGGCGGGACGATTCTGCCGGGCGCGGTCCTCGGCGGTTCCGCGCGGGTCGTCGCCGGTGACTTCGACGGGGACGGGCACGCCGACCTGGCGGGGCCCTCGTCGCTGGAGTCGGGGCCGTTCAGCCGTACCGGGGTGCCCGCCCGCAGCCAGGACAGCTCGTTCACCGACGCCGATGTGCAGGTGCTGGACGTGGCGAGCGGGGACGTGGACGGGGACGGCATCAGCGACGTGGTCGTGCTGACCGGTCCGTTCGACTTCGACGACCCGGGCGACCAGAACGTCGGGCACACCCTCTTCTACCTGCACGGCACCCGGAACGGTCTCGCCCCGCTCACCCACCTCAAGGACGGCGAGGGGCGGGAGATCGAGGGCGGTGAGAGCATCGCGCTCGGTGACGTCAACGGCGACGGGCGGGACGATCTCGTCTTCGGCCGGCCCCGGGTCGCGTACTCCGGCGAGGGCACGCCCGACCCGAGCGAGTACGGCGAGCGGATCGGCGTCGTGCTCGGTACCGCACAGGGGCCGCAGACCGCCGACCCGCGCACGATCGACCAGGACACGCCGGGAGTGCCGGGTGCGACGGAGACCGGTGATCTCTTCGGTACGGACGTCGCGGTCGGTGACGTGAACGGCGACGGCTGCGCCGACATCGCGGTCGGCATTCCCGGTGAGGACTTCTCCGGGATACAGGACGCCGGGACGGTCGCCGTCGTGCCCGGCAGCGCGTCCGGCCCGACCGGCGCCGGTACGAAGGTGTTCAGCCAGAACACGGCGGATGTCCCCGGCACCGCCGAGCGCTCCGACCGCTTCGGCGAGGCGGTCACGCTCCTCGCGGATCTGGTCGTCGGCGCGCCCGGTGAGAACTCGAATGCCGGTTCGGTATGGGGTTTCCGTTCCACTGCCGCCGGGGTCACCGCCACGGGCTCCGTGTCCTTCGGTGCCACAGCCCTCGGTACGGATCCCGAACTCGCCCGACTCGGAAGCGAGTTCACCCGCTGAGCTCACGCGGCGAGCTCTACGGCGGGCTCACCGGGCGAAAACGCGTTCGACGGCGCCGTCCCGGTCGCGGCCGACGTCGAACTCGGCTTGAACTTCGCTCACTGAACAACCCCCCGCCCGGTGTCAATTGAGGGCATGTAAGGCCCGTTGCGGCAAAATCACGTTCGTCGTGTTGTTCCCGTGTCGCAACGGGTCTTCTGTTGTCTGCCCATTTGTCATGCACGCGAAGGCCTCCGTTCAGCGGGTGGACCGCCCGGCTGCGTGAGCTTTCACGTGTCCAAGAGGCTTGCGAGACAGGGGAGTTCGCGATGACCGGAGCAATCTCGCCCGACCGACGCCGCTTTCTGACCGCCGGTGCCGCCGTCCTCGGCGCCGCCGCGTCCGCCCAGCTCTGGCTGCCGGGGACGGCCCGTGCGGCCGAAGCCACCCTGCCCGACGGCGTGTTCAGCCTCGGCGTCGCCTCCGGCGACCCGCTGCACGACGGCATCGTGCTGTGGACCCGGCTCGCCCCCGACCCCCTGAACGGCGGCGGCATGCCCGACACCGCGGTCCCGGTGGAGTGGGAGCTCGCGGAGGACGACCGGTTCAGAAAGCCCGTCCGCCGGGGCATCGCCCAGGCCCGGCCCGAGTACGGGCACAGCGTTCACGTGGACGTACGAGGCCTGCGCCCGGACCGCTCGTACTGGTACCGCTTCCGCGCCGACGGCCAGATCTCGCCCGTCGGCCGCACCCGCACCGCCCCGCACCCGCACAGCAGGGGCGGCTCGCTGCGCATCGCTCTCGCCTCCTGCCAGAACTGGCAGCACGGCTATTTCACGCCGTACGCCGACATGCTCGACCAGGACCCCGACCTCGTCCTGTTCGTCGGCGACTACATCTACGAGTCCACCCCGTCGGCCACGGCCGTGCGCAGGCACGAGGGAACGGGGGAGCCGTACACCCTGGAGCAGTACCGAAACCGGTACGCGCAGTACAAGACCGACCCCGACCTCGCCGCGGTGCACGCGAACACGCCCTGGGTGGTCACCTTCGACGACCACGAGGTCGACAACGACTGGGCCGGTGAGATCCCGCAGGACCCCGACAAGCAGCCGCACGACGCGTTCGTGGCCCGGCTGACGGCGGCCTTCCAGGCGTACTACGAGCACATGCCGGTGCGTGCCTCCGCGGTGCCGAACGGCCCGCACATCCAGATGTACCGGCGGCTGGAGTTCGGCCGCCTCGCCCGCCTGAACGTCCTGGACACCCGGCAGTTCCGCAGCGACCAGGTGACCAGCCAGACGGCCGCCGAGAACCCGTCGCTCACCATGCTCGGCGCCGAGCAGAAGGAGTGGCTCCTGGACGGGCTGCAGGACTCGCCGGCCCGCTGGAACCTGATCGCCTCGCAGATAATGATGGCCGAGACCGATCTGCAGATCGGCGAGGGCAAGCTCTGGTACTACGACGCCTGGGACGGCTACCAGGTCGAACGCAACGCCCTGCTGGAGGAGTTCGCCGACATCCGCAACCCGGTGGTGCTCAGCGGCGACCGCCACCTCACGATGATCAGCGACCTCAAGACCGACTACGACGACCCGGACTCCGAGGTCGTGGGCGCCGAGTTCGTCGGTACGTCCATCTCCAGCAACGGGGACCAGGACCAGGCCGCCTTCCACGCCGAGTGGGACCCGCGGATGCCGGACAACCCGCACTGGAAGCTGATCGACGCCCACCGCGGCTACCACCTGTTCGACATCGACCGTGACGGCATCGACGCCCAGGTGAGGGTGGTGGACACGGTTCGGCAGCCGACCGCCACGGCGAGCACGCTGGCACGGCTGCGGGTGGAATCGGGCAAACCCGGAGTGCGGGTGGTCTGACCGGCAGGGCGGACTGATCGATCCCTTACCCTCGCCGAGACCGAAATGCTGCGGAATCTTAATAGGGAATTCCGGGGCAATGGACTGCCCGACGAGCCGTATTCCAGGCTCGTTCGTAACGGCGCGGGCATGCATATGAAGAACGCGTGCAGCCCGGCGCCGCAGGACGTGAAGATCCCGACACCGCGGTGGGCCGTCGAGGCCGCCGCCCGGATCGGCGCCGAGATGATTGACCGCATCGCCCATACGGGCGTACGGGTCCTCGGCGATCCGGCGCACGCGGCACCGGTGCGGCACGGCGCCCCGGCCAGGGCGCGCACGGTTCACCGGACGCCTTCCGTGGAACTCGTGAAGGCGCTCGGCCACCGCTGCCCGAAGAAGCCGCGGCGGCACTGAACCCCTGTGCAGTTACTCACAGCAATTCCGAGGCAGCTGACGGAGGCGGTCCCACTGTCACCAGCGGTGCCAGGTGAATGACAGGTGGCGCGCACATATGCAGCGAACGGCGCTCACCTTGCACAGCGGTAACCGCAAGTGGGACCATTTCCGCGTTCCCTGTCGCCCCAAGGTAGGTCCTCTGTGTCCCAGCACATAGCCAAGCCCCGTACCACCGCAGTCGTCCTGGCCGGCGGTACCGGCCAGCGTGTGGGTCTTTCGATCCCCAAGCAGCTGCTGAAGATCGCCGGCAAGGCAGTCATCGAGCACACCCTGACCACCTTCGAGAAGGCCGACTCGATCGACGACGTCATCGTGCTGATGGCGCCGGGATACGTACCCGACGTCGAGAAGATCGTCGCCAAGGCCGGGTTCAAGAAGGTCAAGAAGATCATCGAGGGCGGCTCGACCCGGAACGAGACCACCGAGCGCGCCATCCAGGCCCTCGGCGAGGGCCTGGCCGACGGCGAGGACCTCAACGTCCTCTTCCACGACGCCGTACGCCCTCTGCTGGCACAGCGCGTGATCGACGACTGCGTGGCCGCCCTCGAGCGCTACCAGGCCGTCGACGTCGCCATCCCGTCCGCGGACACCATCATCGTGACGCGCACGCACGGCGAGGACGGCGAGTTCATCACCGAGATCCCCGACCGCTCCCGGCTGCGCCGCGGCCAGACCCCGCAGGCCTTCAAGCTGTCGACCATCAAGCGGGCCTACGAGGTCGCCGCCGGCGACCCCAACTTCCAGGCCACGGACGACTGCTCCGTCGTACTGAAGTACCTGCCGGACGTGCCGATCCACGTCGTCGCGGGCGACGAGTACAACATGAAGGTCACCCAGCCGGTCGACGTCTTCATCGCGGACAAGCTGTTCCAGCTCGCCTCGACCGCCGCGCCCGAACAGGTGAGCGAGGAGGCCTACCGCGAGCTGCTGACCGGCAAGACGGTCGTGATCTTCGGCGGCTCGTACGGCATCGGCAAGGACATCGCCGAGCTGGCCGAGTCCTACGGCTCCAAGGTGTACGCGCTGGGCCGCTCCACCACCGGCACCCACGTGGAGAACCCGGAGGAGGTCGACGACGCGCTGTCCAAGGCGTACGCGGAGACCGGCCGGATCGACTACGTCGTCAACACCGCGGGCGTGCTGCGCATCGGCAAGCTGGCCGAGACGGACAACGCGACCATCGAGGAAGCGCTGAAGGTCAACTACCTGGCCCCGGTGCAGATCGCTCGTTCCGCGTACAAGTACCTGGCGGAGACCAAGGGCCAGCTGCTGCTGTACACCTCCAGCAGCTACACCCGCGGCCGTGCCGAGTACAGCCTCTACTCCTCGACCAAGGCCGCCATGGTGAACCTCACCCAGGCCCTGTCCGACGAGTGGGCCGGCGACGGCATCCGTGTCAACTGCATCAACCCGGAGCGCACCGCGACCCCCATGCGCACCAAGGCCTTCGGCCAGGAGCCCGCGGGTTCCCTGCTCTCCTCCGAGGCCGTGGCCCGCACCTCGCTGGACGTGCTGCTGTCCGAGCTGACCGGCCATGTCATCGACGTCCGCCAGCAGGACCCGACGGCGGGTGCGGCGAAGGCCTCCGGCTTCGAGCAGGCGCTGGCCTCGGTGCTGGACCGACAGGACGGCATGTAATAATCGGCGGGAATTAGTCTTCCGTTATTCAGGCCTCTGCTTTCCGGTGTCAATGCAGTGCATTGACCGGGTGTTCGCAGGGGCCTGAATCCGTACACCCGACGAATTCCCATCGAATTGCCACAAACCCTGCGCACTTCAGAACAAAACCGGCACTCCCCCTCCCAGAGCAGGTTCTCCGTGATATCCACCGCTATTCGCGTCGCCCGGGTGGGCAGCGCGGCCGAGCTGGCCGCGGCGGTCCTCATGATGCTGGGCTTCCCGGCGCTCATGCTGGCCGCGCTCGTCCCGAGCGTCTACGCCTTCGCGGCAGCGGCCGCCGTGACGTACCTGGCGGACCACTATCTGCACCGCAAGGGCAGCTACCTCATCAACCGGCTCAGCAAGGTCAGGGCCGGCCTCTCGATCCGCTTCCTGATCCGAGAGCTGCTGCTGATCCTGCTGCTGGCCCGGCTGTCCCTCGCGGACAACCTGATCTACTACGGCGCGGTCGCCTGCTTCATCGCCTTCTACGGCCTCCAGGCCCCGCACGGTGCGCTGGTCACCCTGATCCGCAACCGCCGCCGGATGCCGGTCGCCACCCGCAACGTCGACCTGGCCTCGCGCATCCGCATCCCGGACGCGCCGCCGCGCGCACTGCTGGACCGCTCGGCCGAGAAGATGCTCCACCTCGACCTCGCGGCCGTCGCCGGCATTCTGGTCGCCGCCGCCATGGAGTCGTCCGTGCCGGGCTTCATCGGCATCGGCATCGCCATCTTCCTGGGCTGTCTGTACGTCCTCGCGCTGGTGCCCTACCTCCGCGGCAACAAGGTCCCGCCGAACGCCGAGAAGGTGCTGGCGGCCGTCGACGACTGGCTGCGGGAGTACAAGCCGGAGACGGTCCTGTACTTCTCGGGCTCCAAGGACTCCGCGTACCAGGTCAACATGTGGCTGGAGACGATGGAGCAGCTCGACTCCAAGCCGCTGGTCATCCTGCGCGAGCGGGTCATCCTGGCCAACCTGGCGCCCACCACGGTCCCCGTCATCTGCGTGCCCGGCGGTGTGCACCTGATGAACATGGACCTGAGCACCGTGCGGGTGGCGCTGTACGCGGCGAACGTCGGCAAGAACATCCACCTGCTGCGCGTCCCCACCATGAAGCACGTCTTCATCGGCCACGGCGACAGCGACAAGCTGGCCAGCGTGAACCCGTTCAGCAAGGTGTACGACGAGGTGTGGACCGCGGGCCGCGCGGGCCGCGACCGCTATGCCATAGCCGATGTCGGCGTCCGCGACGAGGACATCGTGGAGGTCGGCCGCCCGCAGCTGGCGCCGATCAAGACCTGGCAGGGCGGCCTCGAGGGTGCCCGCGACTCGGCTGCCGACGGACGCTGCCCCACGGTGCTGTACGCACCGACCTGGGAGGGATGGGACGGCGACCCGGGCAACACCTCGCTCGTGCTGGCCGGCGAGAACATCGTGAAGAAGCTGGTGAAGGCCGACCCGCCGGTCCGCGTCCTCTACAAGGCGCACCCGTTCACCGGCACCGTCAGCAAGGAGGCCGGCGCGGCGCACCGCCGTATCGTCGCGCTGGTCGAGAAGGCCGCCGCCGATCGCGCCGCCGACCCCCGCTTCACCGCCGACGCGGCCGAGCAGGCGAAGGCCAAGGCCGAACTGGCCCGGATCGAGGCCCGTCTCGCCGAGCTGGCCGGCGCCGCGAACGACCGGGGCGACGAGGCCGAAGCCACGCGTGACGGCGTGGTCGACCTCGGCAAGCACGAGGAGATCGCCCGGCTGCGGGGCGAGTGGAACGACGCGTACTGGCGTTCCTTCCCCGTCTGGGAACACCGCGTCATCACGGGCGCCGAGCCGCGCCTGTACGACTGCTTCAACGTCTCCGACGCGATGGTCTCCGACATCTCCAGCGTGGTCTCCGACTTCATCGCGAGCGGCAAGCCGTACGCGGTCACCGACTCCGCCGGACTGGGTGTCGAGGAGTTCAAGCGGCAGAACACCGCCGTGCGCGCCGCGGTGATCCTCTCCAACAGCGCCAAGGAGCTGGGCGCGCTGCTGGACGCGGTCCGCGACCCGGCCGCCGACGCACTGGCGGAGGACCGCAAGGAGCTGAAGCAGTACCTGCTCGGCCCGGACGACCCGACGTCCATCGAGCAGTTCAACACCGCGGTGGCGAACCTGACGCTCAAGGCCGACACCCGCAACCTCGGCCAGGAGTCCCGGGCCGCCGCGGCCGGCACCCCCGGGGCGGACGAACTGTCGGACGCACTGTCGGCGCAGCCGCCCACCGCGTGAGAAGGCGGCCGCCCGTGGTGTGAAACGGGTGAGAAGGGCCCGGTTTTCGAGGAGTGATCCTCGAAAACCGGGCCCTTCTTCGTATGTACATGTGTCCGTACTGTCCGTTCGCCATGTGAACTGAGTCACGAAAACCCGGTCATAGGGCAACCGCTTGCCCGGGTGGGCCGTCTTTTCAGGTAGCGAATGAGCCGATACGGGGGAAATATCCCGTTGACGAGGGGGAAATAGTGACCGTGACGCAGCCTGATGTGAGCGTCGTCATCGGGGCGTACGAAGCGATGCCGTATCTGGTCGAGTGCCTTGCGTCCGTCGAGGCACAGACCATCGACCCGGAGCGCATCGAGGTCATCGCGGTGGACGACGGCTCCACGGACGGCTCGGGGGAGTACCTGGAGGAGTTCGCGGCCCGCGTAGCGATGCCGGTCACGGTGATCCGGCAGGACAACTCCGGCGGCCCCAGCGGCCCGCGCAACGTCGGCCTGGGCAAGGCCGCCGGGCGCTATGTCTTCTTCCTCGACGCCGACGACCGGCTCGGCCCCGAGGCCCTGGAGCGCATGGTCGCCATGGCCGACCGCAACGGCACGGACGTGGTCCTCGGCCGCGTCGAGGGCATCAACCGCAAGCCGCCGCAGTCGATGTGGGGCAAGACCCTCGACCGCACCGACGTCTACTCCTCCAACATCAAGTTCACGCTGAGCGCGCAGAAGCTGTTCCGCCGTGAGTTCCTGGAGCGGCACGGCATGCGCTTCGACGAGTCCCTGTGGACCGGCGAGGACGCCCTGTTCACCATGGAGGCCTATCTGCGGGCGAACGGCGTCTCCGTGCTCGCCGACTACACCTGCTACTACCTGGTGGGCCGCGAGGACGGCAAGCACGTCACGAAGAGCGGGGGCTACACCCTGCGCTTCGACTCCGCGCGCGCCCTCATGAACCTGATCGCCGAACTCGTCCCCGCCGGGGACAAGCGCGACATGCTCCTGGTCCGCCCCTTCCTGGTCACGCTGCTGCCGCAGTTCGGCCCGAAGTACCTCACGGACAGCGAGAAGGTACGACGGCACAAGTTCGAGCTGGCGAAGCCGCTGATGGAGGAGTTCTGGAGCGAGGGCGTCGCAGGCCGCCTCAAGGTCGAGGAGCGGCTGCGACTGCACCTGGTCGCCGAGCAGAAGCCCGAACTCCTCCTCCCCGTCGTGGAGTTCGTGAAGGCGAAGAAGCAGGCGGCGGCCCTCCTGGAGAAGAAGGGCCGGGAGGTCTACCTCGCCTACCCGCACTTCCGGGATGCGAAGGCCGCCATACCCGACTCCGTCTACCTCGCCGCACCCCGCGAGGCCCGCGCCTTCCACGGCTACCGCGAGCACTCCGCCGGCTCGGTACTGAAGCGGGCGGTACGGAAGGCGCGCCGGGTGATGAAGGCCCGGGCGAGCGCGGGCAGGACACGCACCCCGGGCGGGACGGCCGCGGCGGCCTGACGGCCGGGAGATCCGGTGGGGCCGGACAGCACCCCAAGGGGGCGCAGGCGCTATTGCCTGCCGGACTGCAGCGCCCGCCGGATCGGCCGCCCCACCACTCGCCGGGCCCGCCGGTAGACGGACGCCGACGGGCCCGCCGTACCGGACTTGGCGGCGCCCAGCTCACGCTTCAACTGGGCGTTGTCCAGCGACAGTTCGCTGATTCGGCTCTGCAACCAGCCGAAGCGTGAGGTGAGCGAGGCGAGGTCGGCGTCGTTCCAGGGGCGCACCCCGGCCGGGAAGGCCAGCGAGCGCATCCGGGCCTCGAAGGCCGCGCCGCCGTCGCCGTGCGTGAACGTGTTCTCCAGGCCGTTTCGGTCCAGGAACGCCGTGAACCGCTCGAAGCGCTCCAGATGGCCGCCGGCCAGGCCGCTGAAGTCGGCCTCCTCGTACAGCTGCGCCGGGTCGAGATCCGGGGGCAGCTTGTCGATGCGGCGGTGCGGGATGTCGAAGTAGCGGCACAGCTCCAGCGTCCGCGAGTCGCCGCACAGCACGGTGGCGGGCGTGCCCGCGAGAAGCGCCGCGATATTGCCGTGGATGCGGGAGCCGAACGAGAAGTCGTACCCCCGCAGATCGTCGATCCAGACCGCCGGGTCGATGTAGACCCGGACCTTGTCCTCCCGGTACATCGGGTGGTCCGGGTGGGTCGGGATCGCCGTCACCGCGGCGTTCGGGTGGGACAGGTCCCGCCAGTGCAGCTGCCGTGCGTCGCTGAGGTTCTGGCCGATGAACGTCAGGTGCGGATAGCGGGCGTGGGCGCGGTCGATGACCTTGTCGAGGCCCTGTTTCTGCACCGCGTTGTGCGAGCCGTTGACCGCGATCCGGGAGCGGGCGGTCAGCTCCGGCGCCCGCTTGTGCACGGCGAGTTCCTTGCCGTACAGGAAAAGGGACGGGCAGCCGATGACCTCGACATCGCTGAAGCCCAGGTCCCTGAGGTACTTCTCGGTGAACTCGCCCCGCACCCCGATCGAGGCGCTGCGGTCGAGCACCGCCGAGACGAACTCGCGCACCGACTGCTCCATCGGCTTGAGCCGCGCCGCGTTGTAGCTCAGCCCCGCCTGCGCGCCGATGCCCAGCACCACGACCGGGATCCGCAGCCTGCTGATCAGCCGCGTCAGCCGCTTCAGCTGTGACTCGAACGACGGCCGGAAGGCGTTGGCCAGCGGTACGACGAACGCGTCGTACTCCTCGTTGATCCGGTCCGCCGCCGCCACATCGGTCCGGATGCCGTTCGAGACGACCTCGGTGCCGGGTGTCTCGAGGATCTTGTGGGAGGCGTCACTGAAGATCAGATTGCCGGAGTTGGTGGCGATGACGTCCCGGTGGAGGGCCTCCTCGACCGGAAAGACGTCGTAGGGGCTCTTCCCGGAGCGCAGGAGTATGCGCTTGGTGCGGCGGACTTCGGGGCGATCTTTAGGTGGCACGGTGTTCAAATTAGATTTACCGGGGCTTTGTTTTCTATACACAACCAGTGCAACCTTTTTGCCGTATGCAACGCGTGAGCAAATGGTTACGTGGCGCCTGTCCGGGGACTGGACCCGGCGCGCGCGGGACGGTCCCCTTCGCGTAGATTGCCGGGCGGGGGAGCCTGAGCGCGCGAGGGGACGGAAGAACAAGGTGGCAGGGGCAAGGCAGGCCGTGAGCGAGGCCCGCAGGATCGTCGTCAAGGTGGGTTCCTCGTCGCTGACCACCGCGTCCGGCGGCCTGGACGCCGACCGGGTCGACGCGCTCGTCGACGTCCTCGCCAAGAGCCGCAGCGGCGGGGAGAAGGAGATCGTCCTGGTCTCCTCGGGCGCCATCGCCGCCGGGCTCGCACCGCTGGGCCTGCGCCGCCGCCCCAAGGACCTCGCCCGCCAGCAGGCCGCCGCCAGCGTCGGCCAGGGCCTCCTCGTCGCCCGCTACACCGCCTCCTTCGCCCGCTACGGCGTCCGGGTCGGCCAGGTGCTGCTCACCTCCGACGACATGAGCCGCCGCGCCCACCACCGCAACGCCTCCCGCACCCTCGACAAGCTGCTCGCGATGGGCGCGTTCCCGATCGTCAACGAGAACGACACCGTCGCCACCGACGAGATCCGCTTCGGCGACAACGACCGGCTCGCCGCCCTCGTCGCCCACCTCGTCCACGCCGACCTGCTGGTGCTGCTGTCCGACGTCGACGGCGTGTACGACGGCGATCCGAGCAAGCCCGGCACCTCGCGGATAGCCGAGGTACGCGGACCGGAGGATCTCGCGCACGTCGAGATCGGCAGCGCGGGCAAGGCCGGCGTCGGCACCGGCGGCATGGTCACCAAGGTCGAGGCGGCCCGGATCGCGGCCGCCGCGGGCATTCCCGTCGTCCTGACCAGCGCGATCCACGCCGCCGAGGCCCTGCACGGTGGGGACACCGGCACCTACTTCCACCCCGCCGGCAAGCGCTCCGCCGACCGGCTGCTGTGGCTGCAGCACGCCTCCACCCCGCAGGGCTCCCTCACGCTGGACGACGGGGCGGTGCGCGCGGTCGTCGAGCGGCGCAAGTCGCTGCTGCCGGCCGGGATCGCCGCCGTGGAGGGCGAGTTCGTCGCCGGGGACCCGGTGGAACTGCGGGACGCCGAAGGCCGCGCGGTGGCCCGAGGCCTCGTGAACTTCGACGCCAAGGAGCTCCCCCAGCTCCTCGGCCGCTCCACCCGGGAACTGGCCCGCGAACTGGGCCCGGCCTACGAACGCGAGGTCATCCACCGCGACGACCTGGTCCTCCTGCACCCCTGACGCCTCAGGAACGACCTTTCATCACCTCGGCAGCCGGTCCCTCGGCCCCGGCTGCTGAGCCTGTGGGCCGGCTTCGGCCGAAAACGGGGGGAACGACCCGCAAATCGGCCCGTCCTGAGGTGGACGTTCCGCAAAACCGCCCCACGAGCCCTTGCGGCCTGCTCAACTTTGTCTCAGGGATACATTCCGCACGTCCGCCAGTCGATCACTGCGTGAAGGAGGCCGTCGTGAGACGAGTGCGCCCTGGTGCGGCGGCGCCCCGTGACGGCGCCCCCTCCCGCGCGGCCGGCGAGGAGCGCGCCCTGACGAGCGTCGCGGCCGGCGACCGGTACGAGGAGCCGGCCGACCTGCCGCGCCTGTGGCATGTCACCCTCAGCGTTTCCGGCGAGGAGGCACCCCTGAAGGAGGTGCGGCGCGGCCTCGAGCAGCTCGCCCACGACCACCCCTTTCTGCTGACCAGCCGGTACGCGGGCGACCACGCGGAGATCCGCTACTGGGAGGAGGCCCGCGACCTGCACGACGCGGCCGCCGTCGCCCTGCGCCTGTGGGGCGAGCACCGCCAGACCGCCAAGCTGCCCCCCTGGGAGATCGTCGGCCTGGAGGTCATCGACCGCGAGACCTACCACCAGCGCATAGCGGAGGGATACGGCCCGGCGCCCGCAACACCGGTCGGCGTACACCCGTTCTGATACGACCAAGCACCTCAACCATCAATTGAGGAACCCCCACGGCGAGCAACCGCGTCCGCGAGAGCGGCGCCGGTTTAGGCGCAAAACGGGCGTCTCGGGGTTTGGAACGCGCGGTGGACGGCGCCGTCCGGCGCACTACCCTTCCCTCATGACCACGCTTTCGCCGTACGACTCCATGTCCCCGGTCAACCGGGCCGCCTATCGCGCCAAGGCCGCCGCCGCCGACCTCGCCCCGCTGCCGCGCGCGGTCAAGGACGACGCGCTGGCCGCCATCGCGGACGCCCTGGAGGTCCGTACGAGCGAGATCGTCGAGGCCAACGCCAAGGACATCGCCAAGGCCCGCGAGGCCGGCACCAGCGAGGCCATCATCGACCGGCTGACCCTCACCCCGGAGCGGGTGCGTGCCATCGCCTCCGACGTGCGTGACGTCGTCGCCCTGCCCGACCCGGTCGGCGAGGTCGTCCGCGGCTCGACTCTCCCGAACGGCATCGACCTGCGCCAGGTCCGCGTCCCGCTCGGCGTGGTCGGCATCATCTACGAGGCCCGACCGAACGTCACCGTCGACGCCGCCGCCCTCTGCCTGAAGTCCGGAAACGCCGTCCTGCTGCGCGGCTCGGCCTCCGCCTACGAGTCGAACACCGCCCTCGTCCGGGTCATCAGGGACGCCGTCGGCGGCGCCGGACTGCCCGCCGACGCCGTACAGCTCGTACCCGGCGAGAGCCGCGAGAGCGTGCGCGAGCTGATGCGCGCCCGTGGCCTGGTCGACGTCCTGATCCCACGCGGCGGCGCCTCCCTCATCCAGACGGTCGTGACGGAGTCGATCGTCCCCGTCATCGAGACCGGCACCGGCAACTGCCATGTCTACGTCGACGCGGACGCCGACCTCGACATGGCCATCGACATCCTGATCAACTCCAAGGCCCAGCGGGTCAGCGTGTGCAACGCCGCCGAGACCCTCCTGGTCCACCAGGACATCGCCCCGGAGTTCCTGCCGCGCGCTCTGGACGCCCTCGCCGAGGCCGGCGTGACCGTGCACGCCGACCCGCGGGTGCTGGCGTACGCCAAGGACTCCAAGGCGACCGTCGTCGAGGCGACACCGGAGGACTGGGACACCGAGTACCTCTCCTACGACATCGCCGCCGCCGTCGTCGACTCCCTGGACAAGGCCGTCGAGCACATCCGGCTGTGGACCTCCGGTCACACCGAGGCGATCGTGACGACCTCGCAGCAGGCCGCACGCCGCTTCACCCAGCTCGTCGACTCCACCACGGTCGCCGTGAACGCCTCCACCCGCTTCACCGACGGCGGCCAGTTCGGTTTCGGCGCGGAGATCGGCATCTCCACGCAGAAACTGCACGCGCGCGGCCCGATGGGGCTGCCGGAGCTGACCAGCACGAAGTACATCGTCACCGGCGACGGACACATCCGGCGCTGAGACCGCGCCCTCCCGGGCGGCCGTGCCGCATGAGAGGTGTCTCACAAGGCGGATGAATTTCCATACCGTCTGCCCAAATTGACCCCCCAGGTCTACTCTGGATCCCGTGCCGGAGGACGTGGGGGGCACGCCGTTCCCTGACGGCTGGGAGCCCGACGACGACCACGACCGCGGGGTGTCGGACGAAGAGTTCGCCTCCGTGGTCTTCGACGAGGCCTTCGTACGGGCGGCGGTGGTGCACGAGCCGACCGCCGTCGAACGCCTCCTTGCCGCCGCCCAGGCGAGAGCGGAGGCCTCCGAGGCGGAAGCGCGCCGGGCCCACGCCAGGGGCGAGCGGTACGAGGAGGGATACGAACCCTCCGGTTTCGGCCATGATCCCGAGCTCGACGACCCGGACGACACCGACATCCTGGAGGGCCGCTACGGCGCCCCGGGGACGTACGGAAAACAGGTCCGCTGGCACCGCCCGGTCGCCTGGATGCTCGCCCTCGTGATGGGCATAGGCATGGTCGCGCTGGCCTTCACGGCGGTCACCCGTGGCGCCTCCTCGGGCAGCCGGGACCAGGGGCCGCCGCCGCCCGCCTCGACCGGCCTGGAACAGGGCAGCGCTGCGCCGCCCTCCGCTTCCGCCGACAATTCCCAGCCGGCGCTCTCGGTCATCCCGCCGACCCCGTGAGCGGCGCCTGAGCGCCCCCTTAGCGCTCACTTTCGAACCTGGTGAGAACCTGTCAGAAGTTGTCGTGTACCAGGGCGTTTACCGGGGCTCCCGGAGACCTACCCTGAATATATGGGAGGGCCTGGAGACCCACCTGAGGGGACACCCGAGGGCGCCCCCGGCGGTGGAGGAGAGGACGAATACCGATCCGTCGTCTTCGACGAGTCGTTCGTCCGCGCTGCCCGCCTCCAGGAGTTCTCCGCGCAGGAGCGCATGGCCGACCACGCACCCGCCGTGCGCCGCCGCCCGCCACTGCGCAGAGGCCTGTCCCGGCAGGCCCTGATCCTGGTCCTGCTGATAGCCGTGGCCTTCGGCACCGCCATCTACATGGGTGTACGGCACCCCTACCAGAGCTCCGCCGCCCGGCAGCCCGTCGAGCCCCTGCGGATGACCGTCATACCCCTCTCCCCGCAGGGCAAGGTGCCGGGCGCGGCCGATCCCGAGTACCTGTACACGCACAGCCCCGCCGCCCAGTTCCGCGTCGGCGCCGAGGGCATACCGCTGCCCGCCGCGCGGCGCACCGCGCACTTCTCGGACAGCCAGGTGGTGGCCGCCCTGACCACCGCCAAGGACTACATAGTCCGCTCCTCGCTCTACCCCGAGGTGCTCAGCAGCCAGGACGTCCGCGCCGCGCGCGTCCTGCTCGACGGCGGCCAACTCGACCAGTTCGACCAGAGTTTCGAGCACCCGACCGCCGACGGCCGCCACCAGCCCACCGGATGGCTGGTCCGCTTCGACCAGACCCGCGCCCAGCTCGCCGACAGCAGGATCCGCGTCCAGGGCACACTGCAGGCCACCGAGACCGACTCGGCCACCCTCGAGGTCACCGCGGACCACACCTTCGTCTACGCGCTGAAGCCGACCGGCGCCGACGCCGGGGCCCAGGCCTCCCTGTTCACCGTCCGGCGCGAGCTGCACTTCCGCTTCGACCGCGACGACCTGCGCCTGCACCAGGCCCAGCTGGTCGTCTCCTACGTCCAGGCAGGACCGCTGTCCTGCGCCGAGGACTCGACGAACCACTTCCACCCGCTGCTGGCCGGGCAGACGGCCAAGGCGGGCGGCCCCGCAGGCACCGACCCCTACGCCACGGGCGGCGCCACCGCCCTGTGCGGATCCCTGGCGACGAGCGCGCAGCCCAAGGTGTGAGCGACCGGCGGGGCGCCGCCGTCCCCGCCGGCCTCGAACCGCCGGATCAGTCCTCGTCGCGCCGCGGGGTGTCCGTGGGCGGCTCGTCCTGTGGCGGGCGCTCCTGCGAGGGAGCCGAGCTGGTGAAGCCGTCGAACCCGCGCCGCATCCGCCCGCCGATGCCCCCGGCCCCGCCGGCGATGTCGCTGACCAGCTTCATCAGCGGGTCCTTGGAGCTCTTCACATTGCTGGCGTAGCTGGCCGCGGACTCCCGGAACGAGTCCGAGACGGAGGTGTCCTTGTCCTCGCTGCGCCGCGGGTAGTGGCCGTCCATGATCCGCTGGTAGTCCCGGGACTCGGACCACTTCTTCAGCTCGGCCGCCCGGATGGTGGTGAACGGGTGCGAGCGCGGCAGCAGGTTCAGGATCTTCAGCACGGAGTCGCGCAGGTCGCCGCCCGCCTCGTACTCCTCGGCCTGCTCGAGGAACGCGTCCACGTTCATCTCGTGCAGATGGTTGCCGCCCGCGATCTTCATCAGGCCGCGCATCGAGGCCTCCAGATCCTGCCCGGCCAGCAGTCCCGCCCGGTCCGCGGACAGCTCCGACTTGCGGAACCACTCGCGCAGTGCCGTCACGATCGCCATGATCGCGATGGTGCCCAGCGGGATCCAGGCGACCCGGACCGCCAGCTGGGTCAGGAACAGCAGGATCGTGCGGTACACCGCGTGCCCGGACAGGGCGTGGCCCACCTCGTGGCCGATGACCGCCCGCATCTCCTCCTCGTCGAGCAGCTCGACGAGCCCGGTGGTGACGACGATGATCGGCTGGTCCAGGCCGATGCACATGGCGTTCGGCTGCGGGTCCTGGTTGACGTACATCGGCGGGACCTTCTCCAGGTCCAGGATGTAACAGGCGTCCCGCAGCATGTCGTTGAGGTGCGCGAACTGCTGGTCCGAGACGCGCACCGAGTCGGACAGGAAGAGCAGCCTGAGGCTGCGCTCGGGCAGCAGCCCGCTGAGCGCCTTGAAGACCGTGTCGAAGCCGCTCAGCTTGCGCAGCGCCACCAGTGCGGAGCGGTCCGCCGGGTGCTCGTACGCACGCGAGGAGATCCCCGGGAAGCGCCTGCGCTGCCTGCTCGGTACGTTCTCGTGTCCGTTGTGCTCGTGGTGGCCGTCGTCGGACATGTTCTCCCCCATGTGCGTGTAGTGGCCCTTTGCGGACCCTTGTGCGGCCCTTTGCGCCCCCGAAGCGAGCCCCAGCCTAGGCGGAGTTACCGTGGACGGGCACTACACCGAAGGAGTCCAAAACCATGGAGCACACCCCTGCGGCCGCCTGGCTCGCCGAGGCCGCGAGCGCCGCCCCACACCAAGGGCCGGGGAATCTGCTCCGGGTCGTACTGATCGTGATGATGGTGGGCTGTGCGCTGACCGGGTGGTTCCTGTTGCGGGGCTACAAGCAGAAGGACGACTGACGCTCGCCCCGGGTTCCCCGACAGCGGAGTCGGGGTGATCGCCCGGGAGGCGCCCGCTTACGATGGGCCGACATCTTTATCCCGCCCACACCGAATAGGTCCTGCCGAGATGAGCTTCCACAGCGCCGCAGCCCAGTTGGTCACCCTTGCCGCCGAGGGCGAGGAGCACGGCGGCAACCACGAGAGCCTCAGCCCCTACGTCACCGGTGGCAGCGCGCTGTTCATCCTGCTGCTCCTGCTGTGGATCACCACCCGTTTCAACCGCGACCGCTGAGGCGCCCGGTGCCCATAGCGGGGCACTCGGGACATCCTCGGGCCGGTGCCCTCAGGCCGGGCCGGTAGGGTCTGCACGCATGGGAGAGCAGGACATGCCTACCGGTCCGGCGAAGGACGCGACGATCGGCACGGAACCCCGCCCGACGGGCGGCCCCGGCAACGGGCCGTCGAACCCGGGCAAGCGCCGCCTCGGCGTCATGGGCGGAACCTTCGATCCGATCCACCACGGGCACCTCGTGGCGGCCAGTGAGGTCGCCGCGCAGTTCCACCTGGACGAGGTGGTGTTCGTCCCGACGGGCCAGCCGTGGCAGAAGAGCCACCGCCATGTCTCCCCGGCCGAGGACCGCTATCTGATGACGGTCATCGCGACCGCCGAGAACCCGCAGTTCTCGGTGAGCCGCATCGACATCGACCGCGGCGGCCCCACCTACACGGTCGACACCCTGCGCGACCTGCGCGCCCTCAACCCGGACACGGACCTGTTCTTCATCACCGGCGCCGACGCCCTCGCCCAACTGCTGACCTGGCGGGACACCGCGGAGCTGTTCTCCCTCGCGCACTTCATCGGGTGCACCCGGCCCGGCCACCACCTGACCGACCACGGTCTCCCGGAAGGCGGTGTCTCTCTCGTGGAGGTTCCCGCGCTGGCCATCTCCTCCACCGACTGCCGTGCGAGAGTCGCCAAGGGAGACCCCATCTGGTACATGGTGCCGGACGGAGTCGTGCGCTACATCGACAAGCGCGAGCTGTACCGCGGCGAGTGAGCCGAGAGGGGCACCGGTGAACGACCGATACGACGCGGGCTACGGCGGCGACCACGAGGACCAGTACGAACTCGTCGGCTACGACGAGTACGGCCGGCCCGTCTACCGGCAGACCGCGCCGGGGCAGGCTCCCCAGCAGCCGTACGACCCGTACGGGCAGCAGCCGGGCTACGGGTACGACCCGTACGCCACCGGCCGTCAGCAGCCGGTCCCGCAGCAGTACGACCCCTACGGCACCGGCCAGCAGCCGCCCGTGCCCTCCTACGACCCCTACGGCACCGGCTCGCACCACCCTGGCGCGCCCGGGACGCCGTACGACCCCTACGGGCAGGCCGCGGCGAGCGGTCAGCAGCCCCGGGTCGTCACCGAGCAGACCGCCTACATCCCGCAGCAGGCCGGCCCGGCGGAGCCCGCCCCGAGCGAGAAGGCCCCACCGCGGACCGAACGGGACTACCACACCGAGCAGTTCGCCTTCGTCGAGGACCCGGACGCCGAGTCCGAGGACGTCATCGACTGGCTGAACTTCACCGAGAACCGCACCGAGCGCCGCGAGGAGGCCAAGCGCCGCGCCCGCAGCCGCATGATCGCCCTCGTCGTCGTCCTGGCGCTGGTCGCGGTGGGCGGCGTCGGCTACCTCTGGTACGCCGGGAAACTGCCGGGCCTGTCGTCGCCCGACTCCAAGAAGGGCGGCACCGCGACGGCCGCCGGCGCCCAGAACCGCGATGTGATCGTCGTCCACCTGCACAACACCAAGAAGGGCGGCACCTCCACGGCGCTGCTCGTCGACAACACCACCACCAAGCAGGCCACCACCGTCCTGCTGCCCAACTCCCTCGCCCTGACCGACGACGACGGCAACACCACCACCCTCGCCAAGTCGGTCGAGGACGACGGCTCCTCCGGCACCCGCGACGCCCTCGACACGGTCCTCGGCACCGACATCGAGGGCACCTGGCGGCTGGACACCCCCTACCTGCAGAACCTCGTCGACCTCGTCGGCAGCATCGACGTCGACACCAACGCCGACGTACCCGACCCGGCCGCCACGAAGAAGGGCAGCGCGCCCCTCGTGCACAAGGGCAAGGACCAGACCCTCAGCGGCAAGATGGCCGTCGCCTACGCCACCTACCGCGCCCCCGGCGAGGCCCAGAACGCCCAGCTGGAGCGGTTCGGCCAGGTCATGCAGGGCACGCTGCGCAAGCTGTCCTCCGACCCGACGACGGCGACCACCACCGTGCAGACGCTGGCGCAGATCCTGGACCCCTCCCTGACCGACAAGGACCTCGGCACCTTCCTGGCCAAGCTGGCCGACCTCGCCAAGGGCGGCGACTACAAGACCGCCCTGCTGCCGGTCCAGAACGACGGCACGCTGAGCGAGCAGGCAAGCGCCAGTGTGGTCAAGGACGTCCTCGGCGGCGCCGCGAAGAGCCCCGACCAGGGCTCCGGGGTCCGGGTCTCCGTGCAGAACGCCAGCGGTGTGAAGGACAACACAGAGAAGGCCCGCGTGGTCCTTCTCAACGGAGGCTTCACCTTCCTGGAGGGCGGCACGGCCCCGGCCCCCTCGGCCACGTCCAAGGTCGTCTACACCGACGCCGCCGACAAGGAGAACGCCGCCGAGGTCGCCAAGACCCTGGGCCTGCCCGCCACCTCGGTCACCAAGGGCAAGACCGCCGGGAACGCGAACGTCTCCGTGATCCTCGGACAGAACTACAAGCCGTCCTCGTCCTAGCCGGCCACAGCCGCCCCACGTGATCCCTTAATCACGTGGGGTGCTGTCGGCGGTCCGTGAGACCCTTGGTGTCAAGTGACCGCCGACCGGAAAGCCACGTAGTGACCGCCACTGACCGCTCTCTCGAGCTCATCACCACCGCCGCGCAGGCGGCCGCCGACAAGCTCGCGCACGACATCATCGCCTACGACGTCAGCGACGTCCTGTCGATCACGGACGCCTTCCTGCTGGCCTCCGCACCCAACGACCGCCAGGTCAAGTCGATCGTCGACGAGATCGAGGAGCGGCTCAACAAGGAGCTCGGCGCCAAGCCGGTGCGCCGCGAGGGCGACCGCGAGGCCCGCTGGGTCCTCCTCGACTACGTCGACATCGTCGTCCACGTCCAGCACAGCGAGGAGCGCGTCTTCTACGCCCTGGAGCGGCTGTGGAAGGACTGCCCCGAGCTGGAGCTGCCCGCCGACGCGAAGGCCACCCGCGGCAAGGCCGAGGAGCACGCCAAGCTGCAGGCTGCCGAGGAGGCGGCCGACCTGGGCGGTGAGTGGTGATGAGCGCCACCGGTGAGGTGTCCGCCGGCCGGACGGGCCGCGGCCGCCGCGTCATCCTGTGGCGCCACGGCCAGACCTCCTGGAACGTGGAGCGCCGCTTCCAGGGCACCACGGACGTCGCACTCACCGAGGCGGGCCTCGCCCAGGCCCGCCGCGCCGCCCGGCTGCTCGTCTCCCTCAAGCCCCACGCGATCGTCGCCTCCGACCTCCAGCGCGCCGCGAACACGGCGGCCGAGCTCGCCGTGCTCACCGGCCTGGAGGTCACCCACGAGGAGGGCCTGCGCGAGACCTACGCGGGCGTCTGGCAGGGCCTGACGCACGAGGAGATCATCGAGCGCTACGGCGAGGAGTACGCCGCCTGGAAGCGCGGTGAGCCGGTCCGCCGCGGCGGCGGCGAACTGGAGACCGAGGTGGCCGAGCGCGCCGCCCCCGTGGTGCTGCGGCACGCGGAGAAGCTCCCCGACGACGGCACGCTCGTCGTGGTCAGCCACGGCGGGACGATCCGCACCACCATCGGACGCCTCCTGGGCCTGGAGGCCCGCCACTGGGAGAGCCTGGGCGGTCTCTCCAACTGCTGCTGGTCCGTCCTGGGCGAGGGCGCCCGCGGCTGGCGCCTGCTGGAGCACAACGCCGGCACCCTCCCGGAGCCGGTGCTCGGCGACGACGACTGACCTCCCGGCGGCCCGCACACCCGGATTTCACTTTCCGGCAGGTCGCAGGCTAGAGTTCTACTCGTTCGCCCCGCCAAGCAGCGGGACGCACGAGGGGCTATAGCTCAGTTGGTAGAGCGCCTGCATGGCATGCAGGAGGTCAGGAGTTCAATTCTCCTTAGCTCCACAGATCGCTCGACGAAGATCCCGTCCCCGCAGGGGGCGGGATCTTCGCGTTCCTGAACCGACTTGAGTCACTTCGGCCCCGCAGGCGTATACCTCTGCGAAGGCGCCGTGTCCGGACTGGTACTGAGGCGTCGCTGACCGTATTGGTCCGGCCGTGGCAGAATCAAACGGCCGGAAGGGAGCGCGGCCCGACGGGAGGGAGCAGTGATGCCTGCGAGCATCCTCGAGGAGGTCGGCCACCTCCTCGAAGCGGCGTCGACACGGGACACGGTCACCCGTCTGAGCTGCCCTTCCTGCGGTTCCCTCCATGTCGCCCAAGTTCTCGGCGACAACGGCGGAATCTCCTACGTGTGCACGGCCTGCGGCCACAGCTGGAGCTGATCGATGGGTGCACACAGGCGAAAGTGCGACTGGTGCGGCAGCGGTACGCCGATCGTCCGCGACATGGAGCCGGTCAACCCCGACTACCAGTACTGGTGCGAGGAATGCGCGCGGGCGCTGATCATAAAGGGCGACCCGATCGAGACGTACCGCGAGCTGGAGGGCGAGCCGATCTACGGCCGCCTCCTGGAGGAGCACTGCACGCTCAAGCGGTTCTACTCCTTCGTCACCGCTTGACGCCGTCGGCCCTGCCCGGGGCCGACGGAAACGATTTGGTGTTCCACCCGGTGGACCGTGTAATGTTGGCGTCGCCGCCGGGGGAAACCCCGGAGGACCAAGCAAGGGGCTATAGCTCAGTTGGTAGAGCGCCTGCATGGCATGCAGGAGGTCAGGAGTTCAATTCTCCTTAGCTCCACAATCAAGATCCCGCCGGATCGATTCGATCCGGCGGGATCTTCGTGTATTCGGGGGCAGTTGCGCGGAAAGGGGCCGCCCGGTGCGGACGGCCCCTTCCTGACGTCGGCTCAGCGGCCCAGCGCGCGCCGCCCGCGGCCCTGCGAGAGGACCGGCAGGTTGCGGGAGGGCGCCCGGTCCCTGGGCGTCTCCTCCTCGATGCGCAGGGCCAGCGCCGGGCAACGGCGCACGGCGCGCAGGGCCTTGGCCTCCGCGTAGCGCGGCACCTGGGCCTGGGCGACGGTCGGGAAGCCGTCGGCGCCGAGTTCGAACACCTCCGGGAGGATGTCCGCGCACAGCCCGTGGCCCCGGCACAGCGTCCAGTCGACGTAGATCTTCTGACGGCTGGGGCCGTTCTCCACGGGCTCGCCGCCGCCCGGGATACCCGTGGGCATCTGACCGCCCTCGAAGAGCGGCAGAACGCCTTCCACGGGCCTTCCGCAGCCGTTTCCGAGGACGTGCGCGGCCAGGTCGTCGGTGAACGCCTTGATGGTCGACTCCAGGAACATCGCGGAGCCGTCCGGGTGCGAGCACGCGCCGCGCCGCTTCACGTTCTTGGCGACCTGCTTGAGCGCCTCAAGCGCGGCCGGGCCGCCGCCGTTGAGGATGTCCGCCATGCCCCGCGCCGCAGCGGGCAGACCGAGGTAGCAGGGACCGCACTGTCCCGCGCTCTCCTCGGCCAGCCACTGCGCCACGCGCAGCGACTCGCCCAGCGGGCAGGTCTCCTGACTGATCGGCAGGATCGCGCCGGCGCCCAGCGCACCGCCCACCGCGTCCAGGGAGTTGCGGGAGACGATCGCCTCGTTGACCGTCGCCGCGTCGATCCACTTGCCGTGGTAGCCGCCCGTCAGCACGCCTTGGGGCACCGGCGGGGCGCCGGCGAGCTGGAGGACGTAGCGCAGCGGGACGCCCGTGGGGACCTCGATCACCATGGGGCGGGCGACAGCGCCGGAGACCGTGAGCATGACGGTGCCCGGCTCGTCGTACAGACCGGTGTTGCCGTAGCGCTCCGGGCCGATGCGGGCGGCGATCGCCAGCTGGGCGAAGGTCTCGGCGTTCGACAGCAGGGTCGGTGCGCCGCCGACGCCGTTCTGGGAGGCGCTGACCTTGCGGCCGGGCGGGATCGCCGGGCCGCCGTCGATGGAGCGGATCAGCGAGGCGGCCGCTCCGGTCACCATGCGGATGGGATTGCGCTGCACGCGCGCGCGTAGAACCGAGCGGCGGCCGTTGCTCAGGCCGCGTTCGGCGAGCGCGGCCTCCATCGAGCGCTGCGTTGACTCACGGGTGACCCCCACCACGAGCGTGCGGGCACCCAGCGCCTCCGCGACCAGCAGAGCGCCGTCCAGGATGAGGTGCGGGGCACGGTTGATCAGGACCGTGTCCTTGCGGCAGGCCGGCTCGTCCTCGCTTCCGTTGACGACGACGACCGGCCGTACGCCGCGCTTGATCGCCGCTTCGGCGACCGAGCGCAGCTTCTTGTGGAAGGGGAAGCCCGCGCCGCCGCGGCCCTTCAGGTTGATGTTCTCGGCGAGCTTCGCGAGCTGCTCGCCACCGAGCGGTTCGAGCGGCCCGTGCACCTTGAGGTGCATGGGCAGATCGAGTCTTTCGACAAGGTCGAAGCCTGACGTGAGCTGCGGAAGTCCGACCACGCGGACTTCTGGGACGTCGGGCAGGGCCTCGTTCACCTATAGCCTCCGGAAGGCGTGTTCCAAGGTTCGCCCGAACCCGGCGCGTCGAAGGAGGCACCGGGCATTGGTTCACTGGCGGGACCGCTGTTGTACGTGTCGTTCGGGTTGTACGTGCCGTAGAGGGTGTTTGTCTCACCGGTGTCGTACATGTCACTTCCGCCATACCCCGCGGTGCCCGGATTGCCATAGGCCGGGATGTTGTATCCGGTGTCCTGCATCGGGTCGTACGCCGACGGGGGCGCCTCGCCGACCGGCGGCGGCGAGGGGACCGGCCAGCTGCCCGAGGTGCTGCCGTCCGTGCGCGGGATGGACTCCGTGGGCTGCATGTCCATGGGCAGGTCCATGCGGGCGGTCTGGTCGGCGTAGGACTGCCGGCCGCGCTGCTGCGGCGTGACCGCGCGGTAGGCGGCCGCGAAGCCGCCCGCGGGCTCCGGGGTCATCGTGCGGGCGGCAGGAGCGTCGTAGTAGGGCGCCGCGGGCGTGGTCGTCGTGTCGGCGGGGGACGGCTTCGGCGCCCGCGCGTTCTCGTAGCCCGGCAGTGCGGAGGAGGTCTCGCCGACCCGTGCGCGGCTCGCTTCCAGCTCCTCGGCGCGGGCCGAGCCCGGCTCGTTGCCCAGGAGGGCGGCCAGCCGGTCGGCGACCTTGCGCTTGAACGGCCGGGGAGCGGCCCGCAGGGCGAGCGCGGCGGCCACCGCGACCAGGCACAGCTCGTAGGAGATCATGAAGAACGGCTTCGCCGCGCGGCCCGCGAACAGGCCGTGGACCAGCGCCGAGCACCAGGCCGGGTAGGCCAGTGCGTGCATGGCGCGCCAGCGCGCCGCGACCGGTGCCGGGGAGGCGAACTGGTTGCGCAGGGCGCCGGTGATGCCCACGAAGATCATGAGCAGTCCGGCCAGCGAGCCGAGACCGATGAGTCCCGCGCTGCCCTTGACGCCGAGGCTGAAGGGGATCAGCGCGGCGATCAGCACCGTGTGGTCCAGGGCCAGCTTGACGGTGATGTGCACCAGCAGGAACGCGATCGAGCCGACGGCCGTCACCCGGTGGATGCCCTGGGCGATGATCCGCTGGCGCGTGTTCAGGATGAGCCGGTCCTGGGCCACCAGTCCCCAGATCACCGAGCAGGTGAGGCAGACGAGCGAGAGGACGCCCGCACCGAAGTTCAGGAACTGTTGCAGCCACTCGCCTCCGAGCAGCACGACGACGGGTATGAGCAGCAGTACGACAGCCGACGCCACCCCATAGGCCGACCGGCCCGGCCTGGGGAGCGAGGTGTTACTACGACGAGGGTTCATGGGGGCAACTCCGAAGCAGTTTCGGGAAGGCGGTCCCGCTGCCGAACTCTAAGTGGCTCCATACCGATCGGTACGAGGTTTGAGTTATTGCGTTGTTATCTAAGGACAACGCGCTCGCTGCGATGTCCCGGTAGTGGGTGTTACGCGAAGTAACTTTTGACCTTGGTTCAGCTTTTGTCGGGTGGTGACAGTGGTACCAAGGAGCCATACGGAAGCGCGTCGCATCGTGCTCAAGCGCTGCGGTACCCTAACGCCATGCGTGCTGTACGCCTTCTGCTTAGCGGGCCGCGCTGATCAGTCCCGACCACCGGGCGAATCGGATGGTCGGAATCGGCGCGGCGTCCCCTCCTGTGCGAGGGGATTTTTCGTTTCTCGAACGACACCGCTGCTGGCAGAGACGATCGATGGAGCTTAAGGATCATGAGCGAGACGAACCCCGCTGCCGCCGCCGAGGCGGCAGCGCCGCACCGCTACACGGCCGCCGTCGCGGCCGAGATCGAGGCACGCTGGCAGGACTTCTGGGACGCCGAGGGCACGTACGCGGCGCCGAACCCCAAGGGTGACCTGGCCGGTGACCCCGAGGTCGTCGCCCGGCCCAAGAAGTTCATCATGGACATGTTCCCGTACCCCTCGGGTGCGGGCCTGCACGTCGGCCACCCCCTGGGGTACATCGCCACCGACGTCTTCGCACGCTTCCAGCGCATGACCGGCCACAACGTCCTGCACACCCTGGGCTTCGACGCCTTCGGCCTGCCCGCCGAGCAGTACGCCGTGCAGACCGGCACGCACCCGCGGGTCTCCACCGAGGCCAACATCGAGAACATGAAGGCCCAGCTGCGCCGGCTGGGACTGGGCCACGACAGGCGCCGGTCGTTCGCCACGATCGACCCGGACTACTACAAGTGGACCCAGTGGATCTTCCTGCAGATCTTCAACTCCTGGTACGACGAAGAGGCGAACAAGGCCCGCCCGATCTCCGAGCTGATCGCCCAGTTCGAGACCGGTGAGCGCGCCGTACCGGGCCACACGCGCGCGTGGCACGAGCTGAGCGCCACGGAGCGTGCCGACGTCCTGAGCGAGTTCCGCCTGGCGTACGCCTCCGACGCGCCGGTCAACTGGTGCCCCGGCCTGGGCACCGTGCTGGCCAACGAGGAGGTCACCGCCGACGGCCGCTCCGAGCGCGGCAACTTCCCGGTCTTCAAGGCCAAGCTGCGCCAGTGGAACATGCGCATCACCGCCTACGCCGACCGGCTGCTGGACGACCTGGAGGCGCTGGACTGGCCCGAGGCCATCAAGCTGCAGCAGCGCAACTGGATCGGCCGCTCCGAGGGCGCCCGCGTCGACTTCCCGATCGACGGCGAGCGCATCACGGTCTTCACCACCCGCCCGGACACCCTGTTCGGCGCGACCTACATGGTGCTGGCCCCCGAGCACCCGCTGGTCGAGAAGTTCACCCCGGCCGCCTGGCCGGAGGGCACGCACGAGGTGTGGACCGGCGGTCACGCCACCCCCGCCGAGGCCGTCGCGGACTACCGCGCCCAGGCCGCCTCGAAGTCCGACGTCGAGCGGCAGGCCGAGGCCAAGGACAAGACCGGCGTCTTCATCGGCGCGTACGCGACCAACCCGGTCAACGGCGAGCAGGTCCCCGTCTTCATCGCCGACTACGTCCTGATGGGCTACGGCACCGGCGCGATCATGGCCGTACCGGCGCACGACAGCCGTGACTTCGAGTTCGCGCGCGCCTTCGAGCTGCCGATCAACTGCGTCGTCGAGCCGACCGACGGCCGCGGCACGGACACGTCCACCTGGGACGAGGCCTTCGTCTCCTACGACGCGAAGATCGTCAACTCCGTCGGCGAGGGTGTCCGTCTGGACGGCCTGGGCGTCGTCGAGGCCAAGGCGCGCATCACCGAGTGGCTGGCGCGCAAGGGCATCGGCGAGGGCACCGTCAACTTCCGTCTGCGCGACTGGCTGTTCAGCCGCCAGCGCTACTGGGGCGAGCCCTTCCCGATCGTCTACGACGAGGACGGCATCGCCCACGCGCTGCCCGAGTCGATGCTGCCGCTGGAGCTGCCGGAGGTCGAGGACTACTCGCCGCGCACCTTCGACCCGGACGACGCGAACACGTCCCCGGAGACGCCGCTGTCCCGCAACGAGGACTGGGTCAACGTCACGCTGGACCTGGGCGACGGTCCGAAGCGGTACCGCCGCGAGACCAACACCATGCCCAACTGGGCCGGTTCCTGCTGGTACGAGCTGCGCTACCTGGACCCGCACAACAGCGAGCAGCTGGTCGACCCCGAGATCGAGCAGTACTGGATGGGCCCGCGCGAAGGTCAGCCGCACGGCGGCGTCGACCTGTACGTGGGCGGCGCCGAGCACGCCGTGCTGCACCTGCTGTACGCGCGCTTCTGGTCCAAGGTCCTGTACGACCTGGGGCACGTCTCCTCCGCGGAGCCGTTCCACAAGCTGTTCAACCAGGGCATGATCCAGGCCTACGTCTACCGGGACAGCCGTGGCATCGCGGTGCCGGCCGCCGAGGTGGAGGAGCGCGACGGCGCCTACTACTACCAGGGCGAGAAGGTCTCCCGGCTGCTGGGCAAGATGGGCAAGTCCCTGAAGAACGCGGTCACTCCGGACGAGATCGCCGCCGAGTACGGCGCCGACACCCTGCGCCTGTACGAGATGGCGATGGGCCCGCTGGACGTGTCGCGGCCGTGGGACACGCGCGCGGTGGTGGGCCAGTTCCGGCTGCTGCAGCGGCTGTGGCGCAACATCGTCGACGAGACGACCGGCGAGGTCACCGTCGTCGACGTCGCGGACGCCGACATCGACGTGGAGACGCTGCGCGCCCTGCACAAGGCGATCGACGGCGTGCGCCAGGACCTGGAGGGCCTGCGCTTCAACACCGCCATCGCCAAGATCACCGAGCTGAACAACCACCTGACCAAGGCGGGTGGCCCGGTACCGCGCTCCGTCGCCGAGGCCCTGGTGCTGCTGGTGGCCCCGCTGGCCCCGCACATCGCCGAGGAGCTGTGGCACAAGCTGGGCCACACCGACTCGGTGGTCCACCAGGACCTGCCGGTCGCCGACCCGGCGTACGTGGTCGACGAGTCCGTGACCTGCGTGGTGCAGATCAAGGGCAAGGTCAAGGCGCGGCTGGAGGTCTCGCCGGCCATCTCCGAGGAGGAGCTGGAGAAGGTCGCGCTGGCCGACGAGAAGGTCGTCGCCGCGCTGGACGGCGCCGGGATCCGCAAGGTGATCGTGCGGGCGCCGAAGCTGGTCAACATCGTTCCCGCGTAGGCACCGCGGACGGCCGGGGCGTGAGCGCCTCGGGGTAGTCCCCTACGGGCAGGTTCGGGGTTCTTCTGGAACCCCGGGCCTGCCCGCCTCGTTTACCGTGGAAGAAGCGACGCGGGGTGTGTCGCGACCGTCGGAGGAGGAGCGGTGGAAGCAGTGATCGCAGTGTTCGCCCTGCTCTTCGTGCTCTTCCTGGTACTCGGCGCCTATGCGACGGTGAAGGCCGTCGGCGCCGCCAAGCGCGGCGTGGACCGCACGATCACCCAGGCCCGCCGCACGGTCGAGGACCACACCCTGCGGGCCAAGTCCTTCGCCCAGCCCGGAGCCGCGGGCGAACTGGCCCAGCTGCGGCTGAAGCTGCGCACGTCGATGCGTGCCACACAGGACGCGCTGCACGCGGGCGTGGCCGAGGACGAGTCCCTCAAGGAGTCGCTCGGCCTCTTCGAGCGCCTCAGCGCGCACGGACACGAACTGGACGGCGATCTCAAGCGCCTGGAGGCCGAGCCGGACCGCACGACGCTCGCCGAACGGCTGCCCGCCCTTCGGGAGCGCACCGAGCGCATCGTGCAGTCGGCGGACGCACTGCGCTGGGCGGCCCGCGACCGGGCCCGCCGCTTCGCCGACGACGACCTGGAAACGCTGAGCGCCCAGATAGACGTCGAGGCGGGAGCCCTGCGGCACTGGACGAAAGCGGAACCGGCGGCGGGCCCGCCGCCGTGGCCCGAGGCCCCCGCCGCCGACGCCGACGCATCCCGGCAGACCTGGCCCGACGGGCCCCGGTCCCGCACTGCCGAGGAGCCGGCGCAGCCCGCCATCACCCCGCCGGGACGGCGCCCCGCCTACCCCTGGCAGAAGAAACCCCGCCCCGAGAGCACTACTTGATCCGGTCAAGGGCAGACCAGGTGAGAGGGGCCGGGCTGCCGTCCCGGCGCTACGGCAGGTAACCTCCAGCTCATGTCCCGCCATGTCGCGATCGTCACCGATTCAACGGCCTACCTGCCGCCGCGGACGATGGAGCGCCACGGCATCACAGCGGTGCCCCTGACCGTGGTCCTCGGCGACCAGGCACTGGACGAGGGCACCGAGATCTCGACGCGCTCCCTGGCCCAGGCACTCCAGAAGCGGCGGCCCGTCACCACCTCGCGCCCCAGCCCCCAGCTCTTCGCCGAGACCTACCGCAAGGTCGCCGAGTCCGGCGCCACCGGCATCGTCTCCCTCCATCTCTCCGCCGAACTGTCGGGCACGTACGACGCGGCGGTCCTCGCGGCACGTGAGGCACCGGTGCCGGTGCGGGTGGTGGACACCGGGGCGGTCGCGATGGCGCTCGGGTTCTGCACGCTCGCCGCGGCCGAGGCGGCGGAGGCGGGCGGCACGGTGGACGAGGCCGTCACGGCCGCGGAGAAGCGGGCTTCCGGCACGTCCGCCTACTTCTACGTCGACACCCTCGACTATCTGCGCCGGGGTGGCCGGATCGGTGCCGCACAGGCGCTGCTGGGCTCGGCGCTCGCCGTGAAGCCGCTGCTGCAGCTGGACGGCGGCCGTATCGAACTCCTGGAGAAGGTCCGCACGGCGTCGAGGGCGATCGCCCGGCTCGAGGAGATCGTGGCGGACCGCGCGGGCAGCGCCCAGGTGGACATCGCCGTCCACCATCTCGCCGCCCCCGAGCGGGCGTCGGCCCTCGCCGACCGGCTCAGGGCGCGGGTGCCCGGGCTGGCCGACCTGCATGTGAGCGAGGTCGGCGCGGTGATCGGGGCGCACACCGGGCCCGGGCTGCTGGGTGTCGTGGTCTCGCCGCGGTGACGGCGGCGCGCCCCGCGCTTTCACCCGTGTGAGGGGCGAAGTTATCCACAACTGGTGGGTAGTCCCCGGGAATTGAGCAAGATCATCGCGATGGTGGCGGAGTGCCCCATCGTCGTGGCATGGCACTTCGATCACGTTCACGCACGGCGACCGCGACCAGTGGCCCGGGGCGCAGCCCCGCCTCCGACGGCCGGATCCGTCATCGTCGCCCCATGGCCCGCAGCCGGGCCCGGCATGCACCGGCAGAGGAACTCCGACAGCGTGCGCAGGTGCTGTTCCCCGAACGGGCGGGGGAATGGCGGGAGTCGGGAGCAGGACCGCCGCTCGCGACCGTCGAGGGGAGCAACCATCCCGTGGGCGGGGTGGCCGCCGAGCGCCCGGACGATCACCGGTCCGCGGAGGCCTGGCGTATGCGGGCGGGGCTTGCGCTGCGCGAGCGGATGCCGCTGTGGCTGCAGGCGAGGTGCGGGCTTGAGCGGCGGAGCGTGGTCGCGCTCACGGCACTGCTCGTCGTTGCCGCGGTGTTCGCCGTCCAGCACTTCTGGGCCGGGCGGACCCAGTCCGTGCGGGCACCCGAAGTGGTGCGGGCGGCCGCTCCCTTCGGCGAGCGGAAGGGGAGCGAGCGGCCAGGGCCGGAGGCTTCGCTCGGGGCGCCGAGTGCCGCAGGCACGACCGGGGCCGAGATCGTCGTGGACGTCAGCGGCAAGGTCCGCGAGCCGGGGATTCATCGCCTGCCCGCGGGTTCACGCGTCGTCGATGCGTTGCGCGCGGCCGGTGGGGTGCGTCCCGGCACGAGCACCGACGGGCTGAACCGGGCCCGCTTCCTCGTGGACGGGGAGCAGGTGGTCGTCGGCGGCCCCGCCGCCCCGGCGCCCGCTGCGGCGGCCGGTGGTCCGGCCGGTCCGGCGGCGGGTGCGGCACCCGCCGCTCCGGTCCCGCTCAACACCGCCACCGTGGACCAGCTCGACACCCTGCCGGACGTCGGCCCCGTACTGGCCCAGCACATCGTCGACTACCGCACCCGGCACGGCGGCTTCCGCTCGGTCGACGAACTGCGCGAGGTCAACGGCATCGGCGACCGCCGTTTCGCCGATCTCCGGAATCTCGTACGGCCATGAGGCGCGCTCCCGATATGCAGGCCGGGCGCGCGGCCGTCCACGCCGCCTCCTCGGGACGGCTCGGAGCCGCCCACCCCCGACAGGAAGGGCCGACGGACCTGCGCCTCGTACCGCCCGCGCTCGCGGTCTGGGCGACGGCCGCGGTGATGCTGGACGCGACGACCGCGTGGGTCATGAGCACGGCGGTGGTGTGCCTCCTCGCGGCCGGTGTGCTGCTGCTCGTAAGGGGACGGGGAGCGGACGGCGGAGGAAGCCGCGGTGGGCAGGGGTGGGGCGGTGGCGGCGCCCGGGGTGGAGGCTCCGGCGGTGGCCGGCGGGGCGGCGGTGCTCCGGCCGACGACCCGCGGGCGATCCGCGCTCCCGCCGGTGGCAACCACGGCGGTGGTGGCGGCCCGGTGTCCGAGCAATCAGCGCCCGGGCCCGTGCCCGCGGACAGGGCTTCGCGGGCGGGTGGCCGGCCGGCGCGTGGGGCGTGGCCGCGGGTCTCCGTCGCCGCCGTCCTGCTCTGCGTCGCCGCGGCCGCCGTGTCCGCGGGGCTGCACGGTGCCGACGTCCGGCGAGGCCCCGTGCCCGAACTGGCACGGAGGTACGCCACCGTGACCGCCGAGGTCGAGGTCGGCTCCGACCCACGCGTCAGCCGGCCCCGGATCAGCGGGGACCATGTCGCCCGGGCCTCCGTACTGATCGAGGGGGAGGTCCGGCGGGTGGAGGAGGCGGGCGGTGCGGCGGTGGTGACCCGGACGCCCGTGCTGGTCATCGTCGACGCGGGCACACATGGTTCCGGAAAGGAGACCTCCGCCGAGGGGCCACCACGATCTCCCTGGCTCGAGCTGTTGCCCTCCACGCGGGTCCGGGTCGTTGCGCGGTTGGCGCCCCCGGCGGTCGAGGGCGACCGGGTGGCCGCCGTGCTGCGGGTGCGGGGCAGGACCGCGCCGGAGGTGGTGGACGGGCCGTCGGGGGTGCAGCGGTTCGCGGGGCGGTTGCGGGCCGGTCTGCGGGAGGCGACCGAGGGGCTGCCGGCGGACGCCAGGGCGTTGCTGCCCGGCCTGGTCGTCGGGGACACCTCGCGGATCACCCCGGAGCTGGACGAGGCCTTCAAGGAGACCGACCTCGCCCACACGCTCGCCGTGTCCGGGAGCAACCTCACGATCATCCTCGCCCTGCTCATCGGGCCGGCAGGCACGGCCCAAATGGTGGAGCGCCGCGGACTCGCACCCCGGCTCGGCATCCCGCTCAGGACGACCGCGCTGCTCGCGGGAGCCCTCACCCTCGCCTTCGTGATCGTGTGCAGACCGGATCCGAGTGTGCTGCGGGCCGCGGCCTGCGGGGCCGTCGTCCTGCTGGCCCTGGCCACCGGACGCCGCAGATCGCTCATCCCGGCGCTGGCGACGGCGGTCCTGGTCCTCGTGCTGTACGACCCGTGGCTGGCCCGCAGTTACGGCTTCCTGCTCTCCGTACTGGCCACCGGCGCCCTGCTCACGCTCGCGCCCCGCTGGAGCGAGGCCCTGCGAAGGCGCCGGGTCCCGCCGAGGCTCGCCGAGGGGCTGGCCGCCGCGGCCGCGGCACAGGCGCTGTGCGCGCCCGTCGTCGCCGTGCTGTCGGCGCGGGTGAGTCTGGTGGCGGTGCCGTGCAATCTGCTCGCCGAGATCGCGGTGGCACCCGCCACCGTGCTGGGCTTCGCGGCGCTGGCGACGGCGCCCGTGCTGATGCCGGTGGCCAAGGCGCTGGCCTGGTGCGCGAGTTGGCCCGCGGGCTGGATCGCGGGCATCGCCCGGACGGGGGCCGCCCTGCCCGGCGGGGGAGTGGACTGGCCGGGCAGCTGGAGCGGGGCGGGGCTGCTCGCCCTGGTCACGCTGACCGTGCTGCTGATCGGCCGACGGTTGCTGAGACGTCCGTGGTGGTGTGCTGCCTGCGGGGTGCTGCTCGTGCTCGTCGTCGTGCAGCCGCCACCGCTGACCAGAGTGATCACGGGGTGGCCGCCGACGGGGTGGCGGTTCGCCATGTGCGACGTGGGGCAGGGCGACGCGACGGTCCTCGCGGCGGGTGACGGCAGCGGGGTGGTGGTGGACGCCGGGCCCGATCCCACGCTCGTCGACCACTGCCTGCGCACCCTCGGCATCACCAGGATCCCCCTGGTCGTGCTCACCCACTTCCACGCCGACCATGTGGCCGGGCTGCCCGGCGTGCTGCGCGGACGTTCGGTCGGCGCGATCGAGACGACGGGCTTCGAGGAACCCGCGGACCAGGTCCGGTTCGTGCGGAAGGAGGCGGCGGCGCGCCACATCCCGCTCACCCGGGCCGTGGCCGGGGAGCAGCGCCGGACCGGCTCGCTCTCCTGGCAGGTGCTGTGGCCCCCGCCCGGCCCGGCGCCTGATCCGGACGGCCCGAACGACGCCAGCGTCGCCCTGCTGGCCAGGTCGGGCGGGCTGCGGCTGCTGCTGCTCGGGGACCTCGAACCCCCGGCCCAGCAGGCGCTGTTGAGATCGCCGGAGGGTGCGCTGATCGGCGGTGTGGACGTGCTCAAGGTGGCCCATCACGGTTCGGCGTACCAGGACCCGGAGCTGATGCGCAGGGTGGCTCCGCGGATCGCGCTGATCAGCTGCGGGGAGCACAACATGTACGGCCACCCCGCCCCCAGCACGGTCGCCGCACTGCGGGCCGGGGGCGCCGTGGTGCTGCGGACGGACCGGGACGGAGCCCTCGCGGTCATGGGGGAAGGCAGGGAGCTGGGGGTGGCGCGAGACTGAGGGCATGAATTCTGCACAGGTCGATGCCTACCTCCACCGCCTGGGAGCCGAGCCGTTGAAGCCGGCCGCCGGCGCCACCGCCGATGTGCTGCGCGAGCTGCATCTGCGCCACCTGCGGGCAGTGCCCTTCGAGAACCTGTCGATCCACCTCGGCGAGGAGATCGTGCTGGAGGAGGAGCGGCTGCTGGACAAGGTGGTGGGGGCCCGGCGGGGCGGGTTCTGCTACGAACTCAACGGCGCGTTCGGGACCTTGCTCGGCGCCCTCGGGTTCGAGGTCACGTTGCTCGCGGCGCGGGTGCACGGGGACGGGGGGCGGCTCGGGATCCCGTACGACCATCTCGCGCTGCGGGTGCGGGCGTCGGACGGCAGTGAGTGGCTGGCGGACGTGGGCTTCGGGGCGCACAGCCACTACCCGCTGGCCTTCGGGGAAAGGGGCGAGCAGAAGGATCCCGGCGGCAGCTTCCGGATCGTCGAGGCCGGGCCGGACCTGGACGTCGTCGTGAACGACAGGCCGCAGTACCGGCTGGAGGTACGGCCGCGTGAGCTCGGCGACTTCGTGGCCGGGGCGTGGTGGCACAGCACCTCGCCGGCGTCGCACTTCGTGCAGTCCCTGGTGTGTTCAAGGGTGACGGAGGACGGAGGGAGGATCACGCTCAGCGGGCGCACGTTCAAGGTCACGGGCGCCGACGGAGCCCGGCAGGAGCGGGAGTTGGGCAGCGACGAGGAGGTGCTCGGGGTCTACCGGGAGCGGTTCGGGATCGAGCTCGGCTGTGTGCCGACTGTGCGAAATCCCCTCGCGGTGACTGATTGAGGTCACATGGCGTCACAAGGGGCCAGAGGGGACCAGTCGTTGCTACTCATGCGTAGGCACCCCGTGTTGCCTCGAAAGCCGCATCGGTGATCGAATGTCTCTTCGGCAACAGAAGATGTCGAGGCGCACAGGGGTGGCGTGGATGTTCGGCCGCTGGCTGGGAAACCGAACGAACAGGGTGCAACGGACGAGTCCCCTGGCGGCGGTGCAGACCCCGCCCAGTGCCGGGGTGCTGAGCTGCCGGGTGCTGGATCCGGTCAACGAGCCGGTGACCCATGCGGAGTTCGCGGTCACCGACACCATGGGGCGCAAGGTGGTCGGCGGGGAGACGGATCCCTACGGGTCGTTCGTGACGACGGTGCCCGCCGGGGAGTACCGGCTGGCGGTGTCCGCCGAGGGATACACGCCCTACCGGGCCGGCGCGACCGTCGTGGAGAACGCGCTCGCCTCGCTGGGGGATGTGACGCTCCAGGTCGCGAGGCCGCCGGAGCTGCCGTCGGCGGGCGACTGGGAGATCGAGCCCACGCATTCCTCGATCGGGTTCACCGCGCGGCACATCGGGCTGGCCCGCATCCACGGCCGGTTCAACTCCTTCGCGGGGGCCGTGCGGATCACCGAGCCGGTGGAGCAGTCGGCGATGCACGTGGTGATCGACGCGGCGTCCATCGACACCAACGTCCGGATGCGGGACGACCATCTGCGGTCCGGGGACTTCCTGGACGTGGTGCGCTTTCCGACGCTGGAGTTCTACAGCGAGCGGTTCGTGCACAAGGGCGGGAACCGGTGGGCGGTCACCGGTGCGCTGTCGCTGCACGGTGTGACGCGTACGGTCACGCTCGACACCGAGTACCTCGGGCTCGGCAACGGCATGGAGGGCGAGGTGCGGGCGGCCTGCCGGGCCACGACGGAACTGCACCGGGACGACTTCACGGTGAGCTGGCAGACGATGCTGGCGCGGGGGATCGCGGTGGTGGGGCCGAGCATCCGGGTCGACCTCGACGTGCAGATCGTCCGCAAAGGGTGAGCTGCGGGCGCCCGTGTCGGGTGCCGGACAATGGCTGCCGTGAGTGATGTGAGACATGTGCTGGTGCTGCCCGACCGCGATGCCGCGGAGGCGGTGGCCGAGGCGCTCGGGGAGCGGTTCGAGGTGTCCGAGGAGCCGCAGCTCGTACGGGACGCCCTGGCCGGTGAGGACGACGCTGAGGACGCGCAGTGGCTGGTCGTGCTGCGCGACGAGGACGGGCGGCTGGACCCCGGGGAGCTGGACGCGTTCGCGGGGGAGTGGGACGGGTGGCGGGAGGAGCCCTGAGGCTGCGGCGACAACCGTAGGTCTGCGCCGGACACCCGTTGTCAGTGCCCCGTGCCATGCTTGTCGCGATGGCCAGGAAGACTGCTGAAGACGACCCTCTCGCCCCGGTGACGCTTGCCGTGGGCCAGGAGGACCTCCTGCTCGACCGTGCCGTGCGGGAGGTGGTGGCCGCCGCCAGGGCCGCCGACGCCGACACGGACGTACGCGACCTGACACCGGAACAGTTGCAGCCCGGCACGCTCGCCGAGCTGACCAGCCCCTCGCTCTTCGCCGAGCGCAAGGTCGTGGTCGTACGCGATGCCCAGGATCTCTCCGCCGACACGGTCAAGGACGTGAAGGCCTATCTCGGGGCGCCCGCCGAGGAGATCACCCTCGTGCTGGTGCATGCGGGCGGGGCCAAGGGCAAGGCCCTTCTCGACGCCGCGCGCAAGGTCGGGGCGCGGGAGGTGGCCTGTCCGAAGATGACCAAGCCGGCGGATCGGCTGGCCTTCGTGCGCGGGGAGTTCAGGGCGGCCGGGAGATCCGCCACGCCCGAGGCCTGCCAGGCGCTCGTCGACGCCATCGGGAGCGATCTGCGGGAGCTGGCGTCCGCCGTCTCCCAGCTGGTCGCCGACGTCGAGGGGACCATCGACGAGGCCGTCGTCGGGCGGTACTACACGGGGCGGGCCGAGGCGTCGAGCTTCACGGTTGCCGACCGGGCCGTGGAGGGGCGGGCGGCCGAGGCCCTGGAGGCGCTCAGATGGTCCCTGGCCACCGGGGTGGCGCCGGTGATGATCACCAGTGCGCTGGCGCAGGGTGTGCGGGCGATCGGGAAGCTGTCGTCCGCTCGCGGGGGCCGGCCGGCCGATCTGGCGCGTGAGCTGGGCATGCCGCCGTGGAAGATCGACCGGGTGCGGCAGCAGATGCGGGGGTGGACACCGGACGGGGTGGCGGTCGCCCTGCGTGCGGTCGCGGAGGCGGACGCGGGAGTGAAGGGGGGCGGGGACGATCCCGAGTACGCGTTGGAGAAGGCGGTCGTGGTGATCGCCCGGGCCGCGCGGTCCCGGGGGCGGGCGTAGGAGGCCGGTCGGCTTGGCGGATTCGCCCCCGCCGCCCCTACCCGTCCCCTCTCTCCAGGGGGCGCTGCCCCTTCGACCCCGCTGTGGGCTGCCGTCCCCAGGCCCTCGCTACGGCCTGAACGGCCTCGTCCTCAAACTCCCCCGGGGGGTGCCCCCAGACGGGCTGAAAGGACGCCGAAGGCCCCGGCACCCTGCCCTGGGGAAGGGCTGGATGCCGGGGCCTTCGGCTCAAGCTGCCGGATCCGCGCCCGCGTGGCGAACGCAGGCCGCGCGCGGATCCTCGGGTGCCGGTCGGGAGCGGATGAGAGAGGGCCCGCTCTGGGTCCTTCCGGCGGTTCGGTCCCGGGGGACCGGTCAGATCAGTAAGAGGTTCAGCCCTGGATGGAGGCGACCTTGGAAGCAAGCGCCGACTTCTTGTTGGCGGCCTGGTTCTTGTGGATGACGCCCTTCGCGACGGCCTTGTCGAGCTGACGCGCGGCAGCGCGCTGGTACTCGGTGGCCTTCTCGACGTCACCCGCGGCAGCGGCCTCGCGGGCCTTGCGGATCGCGGTCTTCAGGGAGGACTTGACGGCCTTGTTGCGCAGCCGGGCCTTCTCGTTGGTCTTGATCCGCTTGATCTGGGACTTGATGTTCGCCACTGATTGAGCCTTTTCAGGTTCAGGCACAGGGCCAGGAGCACTCTGCGCAGGAATACGCAGGAGTTACCGGGTCCCGTACCAGGTGATTTCTTGGGAGTTGTGCCTCGCGCTGAGAGGGCATGAGACACAGCCACCCAGAGTACCAGTGGCCGTCCCGGCGGCCCAAAACGGTCCCCGGTCGCCACCCGTGGGACCATGGAACCTACGTATCGATCCGACCCGAGGCATAAGGCGCCTCAAGAGACAGGACCCTGCGTGCCCGCGACCCCTAACAATGTGCCCGAGCCGAGCCGTACCGACCCGGCTCTGATCCGCAATTTCTGCATCATCGCGCACATCGACCACGGCAAGTCCACGCTCGCCGACCGGATGCTCCAGCTGACCGGTGTGGTCGAGCAGCGGCAGATGCGTGCTCAGTACCTCGACCGGATGGACATCGAGCGCGAGCGTGGCATCACGATCAAGTCCCAGGCGGTGCGGCTGCCCTGGGCTCCGACCCACGAGCCCGGCAACACGCACATCCTCAACATGATCGACACCCCGGGGCACGTCGACTTCACCTACGAGGTCTCGCGGTCGCTCGCCGCCTGCGAGGGCACCGTCCTCCTCGTCGACGCCGCCCAGGGCATCGAGGCCCAGACCCTCGCCAACCTCTATCTGGCGATGGAGAACGACCTCACGATCATCCCCGTACTGAACAAGATCGACCTGCCGGCCGCGCAGCCCGAGAAGTTCGCCGAGGAGCTCGCGAACCTCGTCGGCTGCGACCCGGACGACGTGCTGCGGGTGTCCGCCAAGACCGGCCTCGGCGTCGACGCGCTGCTCGACAAGGTGGTCAAGGAGATCCCGGCGCCGGTCGGCGTCGCGGACGCCCCCGCCCGCGCGATGATCTTCGACTCCGTCTACGACTCCTACCGCGGTGTCGTGACGTACGTACGAGTCGTCGACGGGCAGCTCAACAAGCGTGAGCGGATCCGGATGATGTCCACCGGCGCCACGCACGAGCTGCTGGAGATCGGCACGAACTCGCCGGAGATGCTCGGCGCGGACGGGCTCGGCGTCGGCGAGGTGGGCTACCTCATCACGGGTGTGAAGGACGTCCGGCAGTCCAAGGTCGGTGACACCATCACCAGCCTGGCCAAGGGCGCGACCGAGGCCCTCGGGGGGTACAAGGACCCGAAGCCGATGGTCTTCTCCGGGCTGTATCCGCTGGACGGCTCCGACTACCCCGAGCTGCGTGACGCCCTCGACAAGCTCCAGCTCAACGACGCGGCGCTCGTCTACGAGCCGGAGACCTCCGCCGCCCTCGGCTTCGGTTTCCGCGTCGGCTTCCTGGGGCTGCTGCACCTGGACGTGATCCGTGAGCGGCTGGAGCGCGAGTTCGGGCTCGACCTCATCGCGACCGCTCCGAACGTGGTCTACCGGGTGCTCATGGAGGACGGGACCGAGCACACGGTCACCAACCCCAGCGAGTTCCCCGAGGGCAAGATCAACGAGGTGTACGAGCCCGTCGTACGCGCCACGATCCTCGCCCCCAGCGAGTTCATCGGCTCGATCATGGAGCTGTGCCAGACCCGGCGCGGCACCCTGCTCGGCATGGACTACCTCTCCGAGGACCGCGTCGAGATCCGCTACACGCTCCCCCTCGCGGAGATCGTCTTCGACTTCTTCGACCAGCTGAAGTCGAAGACGCGCGGTTATGCCTCGCTGGACTACGAGCCCACCGGCGAGCAGACCTCCAGCCTGGTCAAGGTCGACATCCTGCTGCACGGCGACAAGGTCGACGCCTTCTCCGCGATCACCCACAAGGACGCGGCCTATGCCTACGGTGTGCGGCTCGTCGCCAAGCTGCGCGAGCTCATCCCGCGGCAGGCCTTCGAGGTGCCCATCCAGGCCGCCATCGGCTCCCGGGTGATCGCCCGCGAGACCATCCGCGCCATCCGCAAGGACGTCCTCGCCAAGTGCTACGGCGGTGACATCTCCCGTAAGCGGAAGCTGCTGGAGAAGCAGAAGGAGGGCAAGAAGCGGATGAAGATGGTGGGTTCCGTGGAGGTTCCGCAGGAGGCCTTCATCGCCGTGCTCTCCAGCGATGACAGCGCGGGGTCGGGCAAGAGCAAGAAGTAACCGCGAGTAACAACGGGTTGCGGCACCAATCCGGACACAACAGGGGCTCGGCGTACGAAAGTGCGGCGAGCCCCTACGCGTGCGTAGTGTCGCTCTCTGTAGGAAGTGACAGGCCGCCGCCCCTTACGAACCGGCCGGTCGGGCTCTACCCTGATCTCTGCTCGATAGTTACTCGCGAGTTAAACAACGCTTGCGAGTCGATACAGCCGCAGTCAATACCGCCGCACTTGAGCCAGCCGCACTGCCGCGGGCCCCGGAGGATGTCGTGAGCGACACACAGACACTGATCGAGAACCGTCCGCCGAGCGTGGCGACCCTCTTCCTGGAACGCGTTGCGGCCACACCCGACGCGGAGGCCTACCGCTACCCGGTGGCGCCCGCCTCCGGTGAGGGCCCCGACGACTGGAAGACCCTCAGCTGGGCGCAGGCCGCCGAGCGGGTCTACGCGATCGCGGCCGGTCTGATCGAACTCGGAGTGCAGCCCGAGCAGCGCGTCGCGCTCGCCTCCTCCACCCGGGTCGAGTGGATCCTCGCCGACCTCGGCATCCTGTGCGCCGGAGCGGCCACGACCACGGTCTACCCGCAGACCAACGCCGACGAGTCGGCGTTCATCCTCTCCGACTCCGACAGCCGGGTGCTGATCGCGGAGGACGCGGCACAGCTCGCCAAGGCGGTCGAGAAGCGCGCCGAGCTGCCCGACCTCACCCATGTCGTCGTGATCGACCCGGCCGGCGTCGAGACCGGCGACTGGGTCCTCACCCTCAGTGAGCTGGAGGCCCGGGGCGCCGCCCGCCTGGAGAAGGACCCCGACCTGATCAAGGAGCGGGTCGGTGCGATCACGTCCGATCAGCTCGCGACGCTGATCTACACCTCGGGCACGACCGGCCGCCCCAAGGGTGTGCGCCTGCCGCACGACAACTGGTCGTACATGGCGAAGGCGATCGCCGCGACCGGGCTGATCAGTGGCGAGGACGTGCAGTACCTGTGGCTGCCCCTCGCGCACGTCTTCGGCAAGGTGCTCACCTCGGGGCAGATCGAGGTCGGGCACGTCACCGCCGTCGACGGCCGCGTCGACAAGATCATCGAGAATCTGCCGGTCGTGAAGCCGACGTACATGGCGGCCGTCCCGCGCATCTTCGAGAAGGTCTACAACGGGGTCGCGGCCAAGGCGAAGGCCGGCGGCGGCGCCAAGTACAAGATCTTCCAGTGGGCGGCCGGGGTCGCCCGCGAGTACGCCAAGGTCGCGCAGGACAACTTCCGGCGCACCGGCACGGCGTCCGTCCCGTTCTCGCTCGGCGCCAAGCACAAGGTCGCCGACGCGCTGGTCTTCGCCAAGATCCGCGAGGCGTTCGGCGGGAACCTGCGGGCGTGCGTCTCCGGGTCGGCCGCGCTCGCGCCCGAGATCGGCTACTTCTTCGCCGGCGCCGGCATCCACATCCTCGAGGGCTACGGCCTCACGGAGTCCTCGGCGGCTTCCTTCGTGAACCCAGGCGAGGCCTACCGCACCGGCACGGTCGGCAAGCCGCTGCCCGGCACGGAGGTGCGTATCGCGGACGACGGGGAGATCCTGCTGCGCGGTCCGGGCATCATGGAGGGCTACCACGGGCTGCCCGAGAAGACGGCCGAGGTGCTGGAGTCGGACGGCTGGTTCCACACCGGTGACATCGGCGAGCTGTCGCCCGACGGGTATCTGCGCATCACCGACCGCAAGAAGGACCTCATCAAGACGTCCGGCGGCAAGTACATCGCGCCCGCGGAGGTCGAGGGGCAGTTCAAGGCGGTGTGCCCGTACGTCTCCAACATCCTGGTGCACGGGGCCGACCGGAACTTCTGCACGGCGCTGATCGCTTTGGACGAGCCGTCGATTCTGCAGTGGGCCTCGGAGAACGGCCTTGGCGGCAAGTCGTACGCCGAGGTGGTGGCCGCGCCGGCGACGGTTGCGCTCATCGAGGGGTATGTCACGGAGCTCAACCAGGGGTTGCAGCGGTGGCAGACGGTCAAGAAGTTCCGGCTGCTGCCGCGTGACCTCGACGTCGAGCACGGGGAGATCACGCCCAGCCTGAAGCTGAAGCGGCCTGTTGTCGAGCGGGAGTACAAGCACCTCATTGATGAGATGTACGCGGGGACGCGCGAAGCGTAGGGGGTGGCGGGGACTGTTGGCGGCTCACGGTTCGTCGTGGCTTGTCGCGCAGTTCCCCGCGCCCCTAAAGGCCGCGGCCCCTGGCTACCAGTTGCCGTAGCTCTCGGACCTGTTCGCGCAGTGCGGGCAGGTCCGGGGCCTCGTCGGCGAGATCGGCATCCAGCGTCGCCAGTCGGCTGCCCACCTCGCCGTAATCCGCCTGCTCCTGGGCCACCAAACGTTCCAGCTGCTGGTTCTTGCGGTGGAGGTCCAGGAAGACGGTGACCTTTGCGCGGAGGACCCAGGGGTCGAAGGGCTTGGTGAGGTAGTCCGCGGCTCCTGTGGCGTAGCCGCGGAACGCGTAGCCGGAGTCGTCCTCCGCGCCGGTCAGGAAGATGATCGGGACGTCCTTGGTCTGGTCGAGCCGCTTGATGTTGGCGGCCGTCTCGAATCCGTCCATGCCGGGCATGCGGACGTCGAGCAGGACGAGGGCGAAGTGCTGGCGCAGCAGTGCCTTCATCGCCTCCTCGCCCGAACGTGCGCGTACCAGCGGCTCGTTGAGGGACCCCAGGACGGCCTCCAGCGCGATCAGGTTGTCCTCCATGTCGTCCACGAGGAGGATGCTGGCGCGCTCGTTGGTCGTTGCCTCAGCGCTCATGATGAGTGTGCCTCATTCGGTGTTCGGCCCTGCCGCCGCTTCCTCGGTCGTGCCCGGCTGCGGGGCAGTGGTGTCGGTGGTCTCGTCGGGGCCCTCCGGATCCAGTAGTGCGCAGACGACCGTCAGCAGCTGATCGACGTCCACCGGCTTCGGTACGTAGTCGTTCGCACCGCGGCCGATGGACTTCTCGCGGTCTCCGGGCATCGCCTTGGCGGTCAGGGCGACGATCGGCAGACCGGACCAGCGGGGGGTGCGGCGGATGGCGGCGATGGTCTCGTAGCCGTCCATCTCCGGCATCATGATGTCCATCAGGACCAGTTCGACGTCCGGGTTGCGCTCAAGGGTCTCGATGCCCTCGCGGCCGTTCTCCGCGTACAGGACCGGCATGCCGACGCGGCCGAGGACATGGGTGAGGGCGAAGACGTTGCGGATGTCGTCGTCGACGATCAACACCCGCCGCCCGGGCAGCACCTGGCCCGCCCGGCCCGTCTTCCACGCCTCCAGTTTGGTGGGCGCCGGCCAGGAGTCGTCCACGTCGTGCGTGGTGGTGAAGGGCTCGGTGGACAGCTGCTCCGGCACCGGCAGGGCACGCTCCTCCGGGGTCGGGCCGGTCGCCAGGTGGCCGGGGCTGACGACGGGGACGTACAGCGTGAAGGTGGACCCCTTGCCGGGCTCGCTGGTGGCGACGATACGGCCGCCGAGCAGGCCCGCGATCTCCCGGCTGATGGACAGGCCGAGGCCGGTGCCGCCGTACTTGCGGTTGGTGGTGCCGTCGGCCTGCTGGAACGCCTCGAAGATCACCGGGAGTTTCTCGGCGGCGATGCCGATGCCGGTGTCCGTGACGGCGAAGGCGATCACGTCGTCGCTGTCGCGGACATGGAGGCGCTCGGGGTCCTTGATCCGGGTCACACGCAGTTCGACCCGACCCGACGCGGTGAACTTGATCGCGTTGGAGAGCAGGTTGCGCAGGATCTGCTGGAGCCGCTGCTCGTCCGAGTACATCTCGCGCGGCACGTCCTCGCCGACCGCCACCTCGAAGGCGAGCCCGCGGTCGAGGGTGAGCGGGCGGAAGGTGGCGTGGACGTAGTCGAGGAGCTTGATGAGCGGCAGCTTCTTCGGGCGTACGTCCATGCGGCCGGCCTCGATCTTCGACAGGTCCAGGATGTCGTTGATCAGCTGGAGGAGGTCCGAGCCGGAGCGGTGGATCGTCGTCGCGAACTGCACTTCCTGGTCGGAGAGATGGCCGTCCGGGTTGTCGGAGAGCAGCCTCGCCAGGATCAGCAGGGAGTTCAGCGGGGTGCGCAGCTCGTGCGACATGTTCGCCAGGAACTCCGACTTGTACTGCGACGAAGTCGCGAGCAGTGCGGCCTTCTCCTCCAGTTCGGCGTTGGAGCGCTGCAACTCGGCCTGCTGCTTCTGGAGTTCGTCCGAGCGTTCCTGGAGCTGCATGGCCAGGCGCTGGGACTCGCCGAGCAGGGATTCCGTACGGGAGTTGGCGATGATCGTGTTGATCGCGACGGCGATGGTGTTCACGAACTGGTCGAAGAAGGCGAGGTGGACGTCGGAGAAGCGGGAGAAGGAGGCCAGCTCGATCACGCCGAGGAGCTTGTCCTCGAAGAGGATCGGGATGATGACGACGCTGGTCGGAGCCGCCTCACCGAGCCCGCTGTTGATCTTGATGTAGTCCGGCGGGGCCTCCTCGACGAGGATGCGCTTCTTCTCGCGCGCCGCCTGCTGCACCAGACCGTGCACCGGGAGGCCTCCGGTCTCGACGGTCGCGCCCTGTGCCGAGCCGTAGCCCGCGATGAACGCCAGTCCTTTCGCAGGAACGGTGGTGCGGAGGGAGGCACCCTCCTCCTCCGGGTCGGCCAGGAAGAACGCGCCGTACTGGGCGTTCACCAGCGGGGTCAGCTCGCGCAGCAGCAGGTCGGCGACCTCCATCAGATCGCGGTGGCCCTGCATCAGCGCGGCCAGGCGGGCCAGGTTGGACTCCAGCCAGTCCTTCGCGCGGGTGGTCTCGCGGAGGTTGGCCACCATCAGGTTGATGTTGTCCTTCAGCTCGGCGACCTCGCCCTGGGTCTCCACGGTGATCGAGCGGGACATGTCGCCCTGGGCCACGGCGGAGGCGACCTCGGCGATCGCGCGGACCTGGGTGGTCAGGTTCGACGCGAGTTCGTTCACGTTCGTCGTCAGGCGCTTCCAGGTGCCGTACACGCCCTCGACCCGTGCCTGGCCGCCGAGTTGGCCCTCGGAGCCGACCTCGCGGGCCACGCGGGTCACCTCGGAGGAGAAGGAGGAGAGGGTGTCGACCATGGTGTTGATGGCGGTCTTCAGCTCCAGGATCTCGCCGCGCGCGTCCACGTCGATCTTCTTGGAGAGGTCGCCGTTGGCGACTGCGGTCGTCACCTGGGCGATGTTCCGCACCTGCGAAGTCAGGTTGTCCGCCATGTAGTTGACGTTGTCGGTCAGATCCCGCCACACCCCGGACACCCCGAGCACCTGGGCCCGGCCGCCGAGCCTGCCGTCGGTGCCGACCTCGCGGGCCACCCTCGTCACCTCGTCGGCGAAGGCGCGCAGCTGCTCCACCATCGTGTTGACGGTGTCCTTCAGCTCCAGGATCTCGCCGCGCGCGTCGACGGTGATCTTCTTGGAGAGGTCGCCGTTGGCGACTGCGGTTGTCACCTGGGCGATGTTGCGGACCTGCGAAGTCAGGTTCAGCGCCATGAAGTTGACGTTGTCGGTGAGGTCCTTCCAGACGCCGGAGACGCCCCGCACCTGCGCCTGGCCGCCCAGGTTTCCTTCGGTTCCGACCTCGCGGGCGACACGGGTGACCTCGTCGGCGAAGGCGGAGAGCTGGTCCACCATGGTGTTGATCGTGGACTTCAGCTCCAGGATCTCGCCCTTCGCCTCGACCGTGATCTTCTTCCCGAGGTCGCCCTGCGCCACCGCGGTCGAGACCAGGGCGATGTTGCGGACCTGCGAAGTCAGGTTGTCCGCCATGAAGTTGACGTTGTCGGTGAGGTCCTTCCAGACGCCGGAGACGCCCCGCACCTGCGCGCGCCCGCCGAGGTTCCCTTCGGTGCCGACCTCGCGGGCCACGCGCGTGACCTCGTCCGCGAAGGCGGAGAGCTGGTCCACCATGGTGTTGATGGTCGACTTCAGTTCCAGGATCTCGCCCTGTGCGTCGACCGTGATCTTCTGGCTCAGGTCGCCGTTGGCGACGGCGGTGGTCACCTGGGCGATGTTGCGGACCTGCGAAGTCAGGTTCGAGGCCATGAAGTTGACGTTGTCGGTCAGGTCCTTCCAGACCCCGCTGACGCCCCGCACCTGGGCCCGCCCGCCCAGCTGGCCCTCGGTGCCGACCTCGCGGGCCACGCGGGTGACCTCGTCGGCGAAGGCGGACAGCTGGTCGACCATCGTGTTCACGGTCAGCTTCAGTTCGAGCAGCTCACCGGTGGCCTCGACCGTGACCGTACGGGTCAGGTCGCCGCGCGCCACCGCCGTCGTCACGAGCGCGATGTCACGCACCTGCGCGGTCAGCCGGGACGCCATCGTGTTGACGGCCTCGGTCACGTCCCGCCAACTGCCGGACAGGCCCGTCACCTTGGCCCGCCCGCCGAGCCGCCCCTCGGTGCCCACCTCGCGCGCGACCCGCGTCACCTCGCCCGTGAACAGCGACAACTGGTCGACCATCTTGTTCACGGCCCGGCCCAGCCGCCGCAGATCACCGCGCAGCTGCCGGTTGCCGTCGTGCAGGTCGACCCGCTGGGTCAGATCGCCGCCGGCCACCGCGTCGAGCACCCGCGTCGCGTTCGCCGCCGGGGCCACCAGGGCGTCGAGCAGCTGGTTCACATCGTTGACCCGGGAGGTCCAGGCGCCCTGCCCGGGGCTTGCCGTGACCCGCTCGTCGAGCCGCCCGTGCCGCACCAACTCCCGCTTCACGCGCTGCACTTCCCCGTTGAAATGCGTGCTGCGGTCCATGATCTGGTTGAAGACGGCCGTCAGCTCGGCCACCATCCCGTGGCCCGTCTCCGGAACCTTCGTGAAGTCGCCGTCCCGGGCGGCGGTCATCGCTGCGAGCAGCGGGCGCAGCTCCGATGCTCGGAGTTGTTCCGGTTTTTGACCGTCTTCGAGCACACGCGTAGCACTGTTCTCACTCATGGCGGCCCACTTCGGTAACTCGGCGCTTATGGGCGAGGCCAGTCTGTCACTCTGTCGGCATCGACTGAGGCGTATTCGTCCGAACCGCTCGGGGAGCTGTCCATGGGGGCCATTCCGACGCAACGGGAGACCGCTTCCTGCGCTTGCGATGCGCCTGCACACCTGCACGCGACCGCGCACGGGAGGGTGGACCCGCGTGCGCAGGCGTACGCGACCCTGCCCGGCAGCCCCCTCGCCCCGGGTTCCGCCCGCGCCCTCGTACGCGCCGCCCTCGCCGACTGGGCGGAGGCCGGACTCCCCGGCGCCGAGCACCTCACCGACCGGCTCGCCGACGACGCCGTGCTCGTCGTCAGCGAACTCGTCACCAACGCCGTCGTGCACGCGGGCACCGAGGTCGAGGTGGAGTGCCGTATGGAGGAGGCTCCCGGCGCGCTCGTCGTGGAGGTCTCCGACCACCACCCCTCCCGGGCACCCCGCGACTCGGACGCCGAAGGGCCCTACGAGACGGCCGAAGTGCCTTACGGGACACCGGAGTACGGCCGCGGGCTGCGACTGGTCGCCACGCTCGCCGAGTCCTGGGGCGTCACCTTCCGCCGCGGCACCAAGACGGTGTGGGCGCGACTGCCGGCCGAGCGGAGCCCGACCGCGGACGAGCCGCAGGCGCGCGCCGGCCGGCAGGCACTGGAGCGCGGGCTGCACGCCGCCGAGATATTGGCGCCCGACCCGCAGCGCGCCGAGCGCGACCGGGACTGGCTGCACCGCGGGGCCCTGTCCTTCCTCGCCGAGGCCTCCGATCTGCTGGCCGGGCAGCTCGACGAGAACCTGGTCGCCGCACTCGCCGGACAGCTGATCGTGCCGCGGCTCGCCGACTGGTGCGCGGTGTGGCTGGAGGACGAGGCCATGGGCCGCGGAGGCTGGGCCGACGGCACCGGGGGCACCGGGCCCCGCCTGGCCCGCGTCTGGCACTGCAGCGAGAACCGCATCGAGGAACTGCGCCGCGCCCTGGAGAAGGACCCGCCGTATCCGTCCGAGGCGATCAGCGTCCCACCGGGGGAGCGGAGCCGGGACTGGGGGAAGTCAGGGCCGGTCGTGTACCCGTGGCCCGGCGAGGCGTTCGACGTGCGGGACGAGCACGGCGCGGCGCTCGCGTACCGCCTCATCGCGGGCGGCCGGCCGCTGGGCACGCTCGTCATCGGACGTTCCGGGCTGCTGCGCTTTCCCGACGAGGTCACCGGGCTCGTCGAGGACCTCAGCCGCCGGGTGGCGCTCGCCATCGGCGCGGCCCGCCAGTACGCCCGCCAGGCCACCATCAGCCAGGTCCTGCAGCGCGGCCTGCTGCCCGCGGCCGTCGCCGAGATCCCCGGGGTGCGCAGCGCCCTCGTCTACGAACCGTGCGACAAGGGCGGCCCCAGCGGCGACTTCTACGACCTCTTCCCGGCCGGCGACGGCCGCTGGTGCTTCGCCGTCGGCGACGTCCAGGGCAAGGGCCCCGAGGCCGCCGTCGTCATCGGCCTGGCCCGCCCCTGGCTGCGCCTGCTCGCCCGCGAGGGCTACCGCGTCGCCGACGTCCTCGACCGCCTCAACCGCCTCCTCCTCGACGACGCGACCGAGGCCGCGGACGCCGCCGCCCGGGCCCTGGTACGGTCGCCCGCCCCCGGCGACGGCCCGCAGACCCGCTTCCTCTCCCTCCTCTACGGCGAGCTGACCCCCTTCGACGGCGGCATCCGCTGCACCCTCGCCTCCGCGGGCCACCCGCTCCCGCTGCTCCTCGGCCCCGACGGAAGCGTCCGCACGGCCGCCCGCCCGCAGACCCTGCTCGGCGTCGTCGAGGACGAGGCGTACACCAGCGAGACCTTCGAGCTCCGCACCGGCGACAGCCTCCTGTGCGTCACGGACGGGGTGACCGAGCGCCGCTCCGGCTCCGACATGTTCGACGACGCCGACGGCCTCGCGACCGCCCTCTCCGGCTGCGCCGGCCTGAGCGCCGAGCTGATCGCGGAACGCATCCGCAGGCTGGTCCACGAGTTCGGCGGGCGCCCGCCGGAGGACGACCTGGCGCTGCTGGTGCTGCAGGCGGAGTGAGGAGTCGCACGGGTGCTGGACAATGGAAGGCATGCCTTCCGCACTCCCCGACGGCGAGCCGGTCCCCGCCGACGGCGCACTCCCCGCTTCCGCGCTCGCCGGGGCCCCCGACCGCCCCCTCGGCTTCTACCTCCACGTCCCGTACTGCGCGACCCGCTGCGGCTACTGCGACTTCAACACCTACACCGCCACCGAGCTGCGCGGCACGGGCGGTGTCCTCGCCTCCCGCGACAACTACGCGGACACCCTGATCGACGAGATCCGCCTGGCGCGGAAGGTCCTGGGCGACGACCCGCGCGAGGTCCGCACGGTCTTCGTGGGCGGCGGTACGCCGACGCTGCTGGCCGCCGGTGATCTCGTACGGATGCTGGGGGCGATCCGCGACGAGTTCGGTCTGGCGGCGGACGCGGAGGTGACGACGGAGGCGAACCCGGAGTCTGTGGACCCGGCGTATCTGTCCGTTTTGCGGGAGGGTGGCTTCAATCGCGTCTCCTTCGGCATGCAGAGCGCGAAGCAGCATGTGCTGAAGGTGCTGGACCGTACGCACACGCCGGGGCGCCCGGAGGCGTGCGTCGCGGAGGCCCGCGCGGCGGGCTTCGAGCACGTGAACCTGGACCTGATCTACGGCACACCCGGGGAGTCGGACGACGACTGGCGGGCCTCGCTGGAGGCGGCGCTCAGCGCCGGACCGGATCACGTGTCGGCGTACGCGCTGATCGTCGAGGAGGGCACCCAGCTGGCCCGCCGGATCCGGCGCGGCGAGGTCCCCATGACGGACGACGACGTCCACGCCGACCGCTACCTCATCGCGGACGAGGTGATGTCGGCGGCGGGCTTCGACTGGTACGAGGTCTCCAACTGGGCCACCTCGGAGGCGGCCCGCTGCCTGCACAACGAGCTGTACTGGCGGGGCGCCGACTGGTGGGGCGCGGGCCCGGGCGCGCATTCCCACGTGGGTGGGGTGCGGTGGTGGAACGTGAAGCACCCGGGGGCGTATGCGGCGGCACTGGCGGAGGGTCGATCGCCGGGGGCCGGGCGGGAGTTGCTGTCGGAGGAGGACCGGCGGGTGGAGCGGATCCTGCTGGAGCTGCGGTTGCGGGAGGGGGTGCCGATGGACCTGCTGAAGCCGGAGGGGCTCGCCGCCTCGCGCCGGGCGCTGGGGGATGGGCTGCTGGAGAGCGGGCCGTATGAGGAGGGGCGGGCGGTGCTGACGCTGCGGGGGCGATTGTTGGCGGATGCGGTGGTGCGGGACTTGGTGGATTGATCACCCGTGCGGGTGGTCGCCTCTGGTCGGGCCCTCGGGTGCCCGCGTCCCGTTTCTAGGGTGCCGTCATGAACGACCGGCAGGTGATCGAGTTCTTCGGCACGCTTGACGTCCCCTAGGGCATCAGGGCGGAGCTCTTGCGAGGGGAGATCGTGATGACGAGATCCCCGGACCTGGTGCACAACTACACGGTGGCGGACGTCCAGGATGGGGTTCCGCGGAGCCGTTGGCTGGCGCTGCAGCGCCAGTACGTCGAGATGCACCGGGAAACGAGCGAGCCGATCCCGGACATCGTGGTTCTCGAACGGGGTGCGGGGCCGGACTCCGGTCGCCTCGTACCGGTTGAGGCGGTCACCATGCTGGTCGAGGTCGTGTCCAGGGCCAGCGCGTACCGCGACTACGTGACCAAACGATCGATCTACGCTGGGGCAGGTGTACCGCTGGACCTGATCATCGATCCGGCAGCGGCTGAATGCCTGGTGCTCACCGAGCCGTACGGCAGCAGCGAGCGCGCCGACTATCGCTGTCAGCGCAACTGGAGGTATGGGGAGACGCTCCTCCTGTCTGTGCTCGACACGAGCATCGACACGGGCGAGTTCAGGCGTGACCCGGCGCCGTGACGAAGTCGATCAGTTCCTCCACCCGCCCCAGCAGCTCCGGCTCCAGATCCTTGTAGGAATCCACCCGCTTCAGGATCGCCTGCCACACCGCCCCGGTGTTCTCCGACGGCCACCCCAGCGCCCGGCACACCCCCGTCTTCCAGTCCTGCCCGTGCGGCACCCGCGGCCAGCCCGGGATCCCCAGTGAGGACGGCTTCACCGCCTCCCAGATGTCGATGTACGGGTGGCCCACCACCAGCGCGTGCTCGCTCGTCACCGCCTCCGCGATCCGCCACTCCTTCGTGCCCGGCACGAGGTGGTCCACCAGCACCCCCAGCCGCGCATCCGGCCCCGGCGCGAACTCCGCCACGATCGACGGCAGGTCGTCCACACCCTCCAGGTACTCCACGACCACCCCCTCGATGCGCAGGTCGTCACCCCAGACCTTCTCGACCAGCTCGGCGTCGTGACGGCCCTCGACGTAGATACGGCCGGCGCGAGCGACACGCGCGCGGGTACCCGGGACGGCCACCGAACCGGATGCCGTACGAGTGGGGCGTACGGGAGCCGCGCCGGACGGACGCACGAGCGTCACCACCCGCCCCTCCAGCAGGAACCCCCGCGGCTCCAGCGGAAACACCCGGTGCTTGCCGAAGCGGTCCTCCAGGGTCACCGTGCCCGCCTCGCAGCGGATCACCGCGCCGCAGAAACCGGTGCCCGGCTCCTCGACCACGAGCCCGGGCTCCGCAGGCACCTCCGGAACCGGCTTGGGCTTCTTCCACGGCGGGGTCAGATCGGCGGAGTACTGGCGCATTCGAGTGACGATAGGAGAAGCCGTCGGACGGCGGCTACGACACGCCGAAACGTGCCGCCAGCTCCTCCCGCTGTCTGCGCACGAAGCCCGCATCCACCACCGCTCCGTGACCGGGCACATACAGCGCGTCCTCACCGCCCAGATCGAGGAGCCGGTCCAGGGCGGCCGGCCAGTGCGACGGTACGGCGTCGGAACCGGCCTGCGGTTCGCCGGACTCCTCCACCAGGTCGCCGCAGAAGACGACCTCCGGGGAGCCGGGCACCAGGACCACGAGATCGTGGGCCGTGTGGCCGGGGCCCACGTTCGCCAGCAGCACCTGCCGGCCGCCGCCCAGGTCGAGGGTCCACTCGCCCGAGACGTGATGCCGGGGCGCGACCAGGGCGTCGACCGCCTCCTCCGCCAGCCGCGCCTCCAGCCCGTTGCCCACCGCGTCCGCCCGCAGCTCCTCGCGCGCGTGCCGGGCCTCGAACACCGTGTCCATGCCCACGGCGCCGTACACCTCCGCGCCCGCGAAGGCCGCCGCCCCGAGGACATGGTCGAAATGGGGATGCGTGAGCGCGAGATGAGTCACACGGTGACCGGCGAGCTCCTGCGCCTCGGCACGCAACCGTGCGCCCTCCGCGAGGCTCGACCCCGCGTCGATCAAGAGCGCCGTGCCCTCCCCGACGACCAGCCCTGCCGTGCAGTCCCAGCGGGGCAGACGGCACCGGCCGACACCGGCCGCCAGTCGCTCCCACCCCAGCTCTTCCCAAGTCACCGTCATACGGCGACGCTAGCGGTACGCCCCGTTCAACAGGGGCCGACCTTGCCCCGGGTGTACCCCACCGCCGTACACTGGCCGGTAACGGCTGGCACTCGGACGGACAGAGTGCCAGGCGTAGCGCCTGGGGGACGACTTCTGGAGGTGTGCGCTGGATGCTGAGTGAACGACGGCTGCAGGTACTGCGCGCCATCGTCCAGGACTACGTCGGTACCGAGGAGCCGGTGGGGTCGAAGGCTCTGACCGAGCGGCACAACCTGGGCGTGTCCCCGGCGACGGTCCGCAACGACATGGCGGCCCTGGAGGACGAGGGGTTCATCGCGCAGCCGCACACCAGCGCGGGGCGCATCCCCACCGACAAGGGCTACCGGCTGTTCGTCGACAAGCTGGCGGGCGTCAAGCCCATGTCCGCGCCCGAGAAGCGGGCGATCCAGAACTTCCTCGACGGCGCCGTCGATCTCGACGACGTGGTGGCGCGGACGGTTCGGCTGCTCGCGCAGCTCACCCGGCAGGTCGCCGTCGTGCAGTACCCGTCCCTGACCCGCTCGACCGTGCGGCACGTGGAGCTGCTCTCGCTCGCCCCCGCGCGCGTGATGCTCGTGCTGATCACGGACACCGGCCGGGTCGAGCAGCGCATGGTCGACTGCCCGGCGCCGTTCGGGGAGGCCTCGCTCGCGGATCTGCGGGCGCGGCTCAACAGCCGGGTCGCGGGCCGGCGCTTCACCGACGTCCCCCGGCTCGTGGAAGACCTGCCCGAAGGCTTCGACGTCGAGGACCGGGGTACGGTCTCGACAGTGCTCTCCACACTTCTGGAGACACTGGTCGAGGAGAACGAGGAACGGCTGATGATCGGCGGCACCGCCAATCTGACCCGCTTCGGACATGATTTCCCCCTCACCATCCGCCCCGTCCTGGAGGCGCTTGAGGAGCAGGTCGTGCTCCTCAAGTTGCTTGGCGAGGCGGGGGATTCGGGCATGACGGTGCGCATCGGGCACGAGAACGCCTATGAGGGACTCAACTCCACTTCCGTGGTGTCGGTCGGCTACGGTTCGGGCGGCGAGGCAGTCGCCAAGATGGGCGTGGTCGGACCGACCCGCATGGATTACCCGGGAACGATGGGAGCGGTACGCGCAGTGGCACGGTACGTCGGACAGATCCTGGCGGAGTCGTAAGTGGCCACGGACTACTACGCCGTTCTCGGCGTGCGCCGCGACGCGTCGCAGGAAGAGATCAAGAAGGCCTTCCGGCGGCTCGCGCGCGAGCTGCACCCGGACGTCAACCCGGATCCGAAGACCCAGGAGCGGTTCAAGGAGATCAACGCCGCCTACGAGGTGCTCTCGGACCCGCAGAAGAAGCAGGTCTACGACCTCGGCGGCGACCCGCTCTCGCAGGCCGGCGGCGGTGGCGCGGGCGGCTTCGGCGCGGGTGGCTTCGGGAACTTCTCGGACATCATGGACGCGTTCTTCGGTACGGCGTCGCAGCGCGGACCGCGCTCGCGTACGCGCCGGGGCCAGGACGCGATGATCCGGCTGGAGATCGAGCTCGACGAGGCGGCCTTCGGCACCACGAAGGACATCCAGGTCGACACGGCGATCGTCTGCTCCACCTGTAACGGTGAGGGCGCGGCGCCGGGCACCTCCGCCCAGACGTGTGACATGTGCCGCGGTCGCGGTGAGGTGTCGCAGGTGACGCGGTCCTTCCTGGGCCAGGTCATGACCTCGCGTCCCTGCCCGCAGTGCCAGGGCTTCGGCACGGTCGTTCCGACGCCGTGTCCGGAGTGCGCGGGTGACGGCCGGGTCCGGTCCCGCCGTACCCTCACGGTCAAGATCCCGGCCGGTGTCGACAACGGCACCCGCATCCAGCTCGCGGGCGAGGGCGAGGTGGGTCCCGGTGGTGGTCCCGCCGGTGACCTGTACGTCGAGATCCACGAGCTGCCGCACCCGACCTTCCAGCGGCGCGGCGACGACCTGCACTGCACGGTCACCATCCCGATGACGGCCGCGTCCCTCGGTACCAAGGTGCCGCTGGAGACGCTGGACGGCATGGAGGAGGTCGACATCCGGCCCGGCACCCAGTCCGGCCAGTCGATCCCGCTGCACGGGCGGGGCGTCACGCACCTGCGCGGCGGCGGCCGCGGGGACCTGATCGTGCACGTCGAGGTCCAGACCCCGACGAAGCTGGACCCCGAGCAGGAGCGGCTGCTGCGGGAGCTCGCGAAGCTGCGGGGTGAGGAGCGGCCGACGGGGCAGTTCCAGCCCGGCCAGCAGGGGCTGTTCTCGCGGTTGAAGGACGCGTTCAACGGGCGCTGACGGGGTGGCTGCGGGTGGCTGTTTTCGCCCCCGCCGCCCCTACCCGTCCCGTCCCTGGGGGCTGCCGCCCCCAGACCCCCGCTTTCGGCCTGAACGGCCTCGTCCTCAAACGCCGGACGGGCTGAAAATGCAGGCACGTGCCAAGGGGATGGTCCGATTCGGACTTGTTCGGAGGACGTGACAACATGCCGTCATGTCCTCCGCGCTGACCGATCTCTTCCCTCACCCGATCGTGCAGGCCCCCATGGCGGGCGGCGTCTCCGTGCCGCATCTGGCCGCCGCCGTGTGCGAGGCCGGGGGGCTCGGTTTTCTCGCCGCCGGGTACAAGACGGCCGACGGCATGTACCAGGAGATCAAGCAGCTCAGGGGGATCACCAACCGCCCCTTCGGCGTGAACCTCTTCATGCCCCAGCCCGATTCCGCCGACCCCGGTGCCGTGGAGATCTACGCCCACCAGCTGGCCGGGGAGGCCGCCTGGTACGAGACCGAGCTGGGCGATCCGGACAGCGGCCGTGACGACGCCTACGACTCCAAGCTGGCCGTGCTGCTCGACAACCCCGTGCCGGTGGTCTCCTTCCACTTCGGGGTCCCGAGCCGTGAGGTCCTCGACTCCCTCCGCCGGGCCGGCACCTTCACGCTGGTCACCGCGACCACCCCCGAGGAGGCCATCGCCGTGCAGCTGGCCGGCGCCGACGCGGTGATCGCGCAGGGCGTGGAGGCCGGCGGGCACCAGGGCACCCACCGGGACAACCCGGAGGCGGAGGGCACCGGAATAGGGCTGCTCTCGCTCGTCGCCCAGGTCCGCGAGACCGTGAGCATCCCGATCGTCGCCGCCGGCGGCATCATGCGCGGCGGCCAGATCGCCGCGGTGCTGGCCGCGGGCGCGAGCGCCGCCCAGCTCGGCACGGCGTTCCTCGCCACCCCGGAGTCCGGCGCGAACGCCGTCCACAAGCAGGCGCTCACCAACCCGCTGTTCGTACGCACGGAGCTGACCCGCGCGTTCTCCGGCCGCCCGGCCCGCGGCCTGGTCAACCGCTTCCTGCGCGAGCACGGGCCGTACGCCCCCGCCGCCTACCCGGAGGTCCACCACCTCACCTCGCCCCTGCGCAAGAAGGCCGCCGCCTCCGGCGACGCACAGGGCATGGCGCTGTGGGCGGGGCAGGGGCACCGCATGGCGCGCGAGCTCCCGGCGGGGCAGCTGGTGGAGGTCCTCGCCGCCGAGCTCGACATGGCCAGGACAGCGTTGTCGGGCAAGGGGGACCTGCGATGACCGCGCCGGTGTTCGTCGTCGACTCGCTGGCGGGCGTGGGGCCCGGCTCGATCGTCGAACTGGACGGCCCCGAAGGACGGCACGCGGTGTCCGTGCGGCGGCTGCAGCCCGGGGAGGACGTGGTGCTGACGGACGGTCTGGGCCGCGGCGCCGCCGGTGCGGTCGTGCGGACGGAGGGCAAGGACCGGCTGTTCGTCGAGCCCGTCGAGTTCCCCGTCGAGCCCGAGCCCAGCCCCCGTATCACCGTCGTCCAGGCCCTGCCCAAGGGGGACCGTGGCGAGCTGGCCGTCGAGACGATGACCGAGACCGGCGTGGACGCGATCGTGCCGTGGTCGGCGGCCCGCTGCATCACCCAGTGGAAGGGCGAGCGGGGGCTGAAGTCGCTCGCCAAGTGGCGGGCCACCGCCCGCGAGGCCGGCAAGCAGTCCCGCCGGCTGCGCTTCCCGGAGGTCGCGGACGCGGCGACGACCAAGCAGGTTGCCGCACTTCTCGCCAAAGCCGACTTCGCCGCCGTCCTGCACGAGGACCGGGACTACGCAAGTGAGCCGCTGGCGACCGCCGAGCTGCCCTCCGCGGGCGAGATCGTGCTGGTCGTGGGCCCCGAAGGGGGCGTGTCCGAACAGGAGTTGGCGCTCTTCGCCGAGGCGGGTGCGAAGGCGTACCGGCTCGGGCGTAGCGTGCTGCGTACCTCGACCGCGGGCACCGCGGCGACCGCCCTGCTCCTGGGCCGCACCGGCCGCTGGTCCTGAACGATCACGGGGAACACCATGGAACTCGCACAGGTCCGGCTCCTGGTCAGCGACTTCGCCGCCTGTTACCGCTTCTACGCCGAGGTCCTCGGTCTCAAGCCGCAGTCGGGCGCGACTGCGGGCCCGTACGAGAAGTTCAGCCCGGCCACCGGCTCGGCGGGCATCGCCCTCCAGGACCGTTCGATGATGGCCGAGGTCCTGAACGAACTGGGCGACACGGCAACGGGCCACCGCTCCCTGGTGGTGCTGCGCGTCGACGACCTCGACACCTACTGCGAACAGATCGCCACCCGGGGCGCCGTCCTCCTGCACGGCCCGGCCCCCATGACGGACCGCATGCGGGTCGCCCATCTCAAGGATCCCGAGGGGAACGTGGTGGAGTTGCAGGAGTGGCTGCTGCTGCGTGGCTGACGGGTAGGCGCCCGCGGGCGCTTTCGTGACCGTATGCGCTCTACCGCCGGACGGCACACGGTGGCAGGCTGCCGTCCATGGGGGCATTGAGGCGGATTTGGCGGCGGCCGCGGGGACGGCGGGTGGCGGCCGCAATGGGACTTGCCGTCCTGGGCGTCGGTGGCGCGGTGGCCTGTGACCCGGGCGGGCTGAACTCGGCGGCCGTGGCGTACACGACCGACCAGACCGCGACCAAGGAGCTGGAGCGGCAGCACGTCGACGTGCAGTGGCTCAGCTGCACCGCCAACTACGGGAACGACAAGGCCGCCACGGCCGGCCGGACGGCTCCCTCGGCGAGCGAGACCACCGTCGCCAATGTCGACTGCCAGGGGCAGACCAAGGACCGACGGGACATCACCGTCACCGGCAAGGTCACCCGGGCCGTCAACGGTGCCTGCGTGCGCGGCGACCTCACCGCCAAGGTGGGCGGCAAGCAGTGGTTCCACGTGACGGGGCTCGGCAACTGCAACGCGACACCGTCACCCATCATCAACAACCCCTCGGGCGGAAACGGCGGCCCTGGTGCCACCGTCACCGTGACGGTCACCCGGACCATCTGGTGCAAGGGCGATCCGAAGTGCTGGCCCGTCGAGGGCAAGTGATCCAAACCGCTGACCTGGGGCGGTGCCCCTGCGTACAGTGATCGGGTGACGCAGCCTGTGACGCCTGCCTATCTCCGGTTTCCGCATCTGCGGGGCGAGTTGGTCGCCTTCACGGCAGAGGACGACGTGTGGCTCGCCCCCGTCGACGGCGGACGCGCCTGGCGGGTCAGCGCGGACCACACACCGGTCACCCTGCCCCGCATCTCACCCGACGGCACGACCGTCGCCTGGACCTCCACCCGCGACGGCGCCCCCGAGGTGCACATCGCCCCGGTCGCGGGCGGGCCCTCCAAGCGGCTGACCCACTGGGGCAGTTGGCGCACCCAGGTGCGCGGCTGGACCCCGGACGGACAGGTCCTCGCGATCACCACGCACGGCCAGGCGAACCTGCGCCGCAGCTGGGCGCATGCCGTCCCGCTCGACGGCGGACCCTCCACCGTCCTGCCGTACGGCCGCGTCGGGCATGTCGCCCACGGGCCGAGCACCGTCCTGCTGTCCGCACCGATGGGGCGCGAGGCCGCCTGGTGGAAGCGGTATCGCGGGGGCACGGCGGGCAAGCTGTGGATCGACCGGGACGGGCAGGGCGAGTTCGTACGACTGCATGAAGAGCTGCACGGGAACCTGGAGTTCCCGGTGTGGGCGGGGGAGCGCATCGCCTTCCTGTCCGACCACGAGGGCGTCGGGGCGGTGTACTCTTCCCTCGCCGACGGCTCCGACCTGCGCCGGCACACCCCCCTCGACGGCTTCTACGCCCGGCACGCCTCCGGCGACGGCGCGCGGGTGGTCTACTCCTCGGCCGGTGAGCTGTGGGTCCTCGACGACCTCGAAGGCGCCGAGCCCCGCAGGCTCGACATCCGGCTCGGCGGGCAGCGCGCCGACCGGCAGCCGTTCGCCGTGAACGCCGCCCGCTGGTTCGGATCGGCCTCTCCCGACCACTCCGCACGCGGCAGCGCGGTCGCCGTGCGCGGAGCCGTCCACTGGGTCACGCACCGCTCCGGTCCCACCCGCGTGCTGGCCGCCGAACCCGGCGTACGGGCCCGGCTGCCGCGCACCTTCCGCGCCGATGGCGAGGAGTGGGTGGTGTGGGTGACGGACGCGGAGGGCGAGGACGCCCTGGAGTTCGCGCCCGCCACCGGCCTGGCACCCGGCGCCACCCCGCGCCGTCTCGCCGCCGGGCAGCTCGGCCGCGTCCTCGGGCTCGCCATGGCACCCGACGGCAGCCGGGCCGCGGTCGCCGCGCACGACGGACGCGTTCTGCTCGTCGAGCGGGAGACCGGCGAGGTCCGCGAGATCGACCGCAGCGAGCACGGGGACGTCACCGGCCTGGTCTTCTCGCCCGACTCGGCCTGGCTCGCCTGGTCCCACCCCGGCCCGCGCCCGCTGCGCCAGCTCCGCGTCGCCCACACCACCGACCTGACGGTCACCGAGGCGACCCCGCTGCGTTTCCGGGACTACTCGCCCGCCTTCACCCTCGACGGCAAACACCTCGCCTTCCTCTCCAACCGCTCCTTCGACCCGGTCTACGACGAGCACGTCTTCGACCTCGCCTTCGTGGTCGGCGACCGCCCGCACCTGATCACCCTCGCGGCGACCACACCCTCGCCCTTCGGCCCGCAGCGGCACGGACGCCCCTTCGACACCCCCGACAAGGACGAGACCCCCGACAGCGAGGGCACCCCGGCCACCCGCATCGACCTCGAAGGCCTCGCCGACCGGATCGTGCCCTTCCCGGTCGAGGCCGCCCGCTACTCGAACCTGCGGGCCGCGAAGGACGGCGTGCTGTGGCTGCGCCATCCGGTGCAGGGTGTCCTCGGGGTGTCCAGGGCCACCCCCGACGATCCCGACCCCAAGACCGAGCTGGAGCGCTACGACCTCGTCCAGCACCGCCTGGAGCACCTCGCCGCCGATGCCGACCACTTCCGGGTCAGCGGCGACGGCAAGCGCGTCCTGCTGTGGACCGACGGACGGCTGAAGGTCGTACCCAGCGACCGGCGCGCGTCCAACGACGACGCCAGCGACACCAACATCACCGTCGACCTGACCCGGGTGCGGCAGACCGTCGATCCCTCGGCCGAGTGGCGGCAGATGTACGAGGAGACCGGCCGCATCATGCGGGACCACTTCTGGCGGCCGGACATGAGCGGAGTCGACTGGGCCGGCGTACTCGACCGCTACCGGCCGGTCCTGGACCGTGTGGCCACCCACGACGACCTCGTGGACCTCCTGTGGGAGGTGCACGGCGAGCTCGGCACCTCGCACGCCTATGTGATGCCCTACGGCGGATACGGCAACGGGCCCCGGCAGGGGCTCCTCGGTGCCGACATCTCCCGTCACAAGGACGGCAGTTGGCGTATCGACCGCATCCTGCCGACCGAGACCTCCGACCCCGACGCCCGCTCCCCGCTGGCCGCGCCGGGCGTCGCGGTGCGGGCCGGGGACGCGATCGCCGCGGTGGGCGGGCAGCCGGTGGACCCGGTGACCGGCCCCGGACCGCTGCTCGTCGGCACGGCGGGCAAGCCGGTCGAGCTGACGATCTCCCCGTCCGGCGGAGGCGAGGTGCGGCACGCGGTGGTCGTGCCGGTCGCGGACGAGGAGCCGCTGCGGTACCACGCGTGGGTCGCGGACCGGCGGGCCTACGTCCACGAGAGGTCCGGCGGGCGGATCGGCTATCTGCACGTCCCCGACATGCAGGCGCCGGGCTGGGCCCAGATCCACCGGGACCTGCGCGTCGAGGTGGCCCGGGAGGGACTGGTCGTAGACGTCCGGGAGAACCGGGGCGGCCACACCTCCCAGCTCGTCGTCGAGAAGCTGGCGCGGCGGATCGTCGGCTGGGCCGTGCCGCGCGGCCTGCGGCCGTACAGCTACCCGGCGGACGCGCCGCGCGGCCCTGTGGTCGCCGTGGCCAACGAGTTCTCCGGCTCCGACGGCGACATCGTCAACGCGGCCATCAAGGCGCTCGGCATCGGCCCGGTCGTCGGCACCCGGACCTGGGGCGGTGTCATCGGCATCGACAGCCGCTACCGCCTGGTCGACGGCACGCTCGTCACCCAGCCCAAGTACGCCTTCTGGCTGGAGGGTTACGGCTGGGACGTCGAGAACCGCGGGGTGGACCCGGACGTGGAGGTGGTCCAGCGGCCGCAGGACTACGCGGCGGGACGGGACGTCCAGCTGGACGAGGCGATCCGCCTCGCGCTGGCCGCCCTGGAGGAGACCCCCGCCAAGACACCCCCGAGCCTGGACTGACGTCCCTCGATACGATGCCCCCGTACTCGATCAGCGTGATCGATCAACCGGCTTGAGGAGACCACATGGCAGGGGAGCCGCAGGACGACTGCCTGTTCTGCAAGATCGTCGCGGGGCATGTGCCGGCGACGATCGTCCGCGAGACGGAGACCACCGTCGCCTTCCGGGACATCAACCCCCAGGCGCCCACCCATGTCCTGGTGATCCCCAAGGCGCACTACGAGAACGCCGCCGCGCTCGCCGCCGGCGCGCCGGAACTCGCCGCCGACGTGCTCCGTCAGGCGCAGTCCGTCGCCGACGAGGACAAGCTGGAGAGCTACCGCATCGTCTTCAACACGGGCGCCGGCGCAGGCCAGACCGTCTGGCACGCCCACGCGCACGTCCTCGGCGGCCGCGGTCTGCAGTGGCCCCCCGGATAACCGACCGTGTCCGTACGTGAATTGGTGGTCCTCGGCACCGCCAGCCAGGTCCCCACCCGGCACCGCAACCACAACGGCTATCTGCTGCTCTGGGACGGCGAGGGCATCCTGTTCGACCCCGGCGAGGGCACACAGCGCCAGATGCTGCGGGCCGGGGCCGCCGCGCACGACCTCAACCGGATCTGCGTCACCCACTTCCACGGCGACCACTCCCTCGGCCTCGCGGGTGTCATCCAGCGCATCAACCTCGACCGGGTCCCGCACGAGATCACCGCGCACTACCCGCGCTCCGGGCAGCGCTTCTTCAACCGTCTGCGGTACGCCACCGCCTACCGCGAGACGGTCGACCTCACCGAGGCCCCGGTCGACACCGACGGCCCCCTGGCCGTCACGCCCTCGTACACCCTCGAAGCCCGCAAGCTCTCCCATCCCGTGGAGTCCTACGGCTACCGGCTGACCGAACCCGACGGCCGCCGGATGCTCCCCGACCGCCTCGCCGCGCACGGCATCAAGGGCCCGGACGTCGGCCGTCTCCAGCGGGCGGGCGCGCTCGGCGGGGTGTCCCTGGAGGAGGTCAGCGAGGTGCGCCGCGGCCAGCGGTTCGCGTTCGTCATGGACACCCGACTGTGCGAGGGGGTGCATGCGCTCGCCGAGGACTGCGACATGCTCGTCATCGAGTCCACGTTCCTCGACGAGGACACCCACCTCGCGGTCGAGCACGGCCATCTGACCGCGGGCCAGGCGGCGGCGGTGGCGCGGGACGCGGGCGTACGGCACCTCGTGCTCACGCACTTCAGCCAGCGCTACACAGAACCTGGGGGCACCTCCCGGACGGAGTCTGGGGGAGAGTTCGAGCGGCAGGCGCGGGCGGCGGGCTTCGAGGGCGAGCTGACGGTCGCGCACGATCTTCTGCGGGTGCCGGTTCCGAAACGCCGGTAAGGCGCCCGTACGATGCTTTGATGCCCCTCCCCAAAGCTGAACTGCACCTGCACATCGAAGGCACCTTGGAGCCGGAGCTCGCGTTCGAGCTGGCCGCCCGCAACGGCGTCGAGCTGCCGTACGCCGACACCGGCGAGCTCCGCAAGGCGTACCAGTTCGAGGACCTCCAGTCCTTCCTGAACCTGTACTACGAGCTCATGGCCGTCCTGCGGACCGAGCGGGACTTCGAGGACCTCGCGAACGCCTACCTGGCCCGCGCCGCCGCGCAGGGCGTGCGGCACGCGGAGATCTTCTTCGACCCGCAGGCGCACCTCGCGCGGGGCGTGGGCATGGGCACGGTCGTCGAGGGGCTGTGGCGGGCGCTTGGGCACAGCGAGTCGGTGCACGGCATCTCCACCCGGCTGATCATGTGCTTCCTGCGGGACGAGTCCGCCGAGTCGGCGCTGCGGACCCTGGAGGCCGCGAAGCCCTACCTGGACCGGATCACCGGCGTCGGCCTCGACTCCGCCGAGGTCGGGCACCCGCCGGTGAAGTTCCGCGAGGTCTACGAGGCCGCCGCCGCGCTCGGTCTGCGCCGGGTGGCGCACGCCGGGGAGGAGGGGCCGCCGGAGTACATCACCGAGGCCCTGGACGTGCTCGGCGTGGAGCGCGTGGACCACGGCCTGCGGTGCATGGAATCCCCCGAGCTGGTCGAGCGGCTGGTCCGGGAGCGCATCCCGCTGACGCTGTGCCCCCTGTCCAATGTCCGCCTCCGGACGGTCGACACCCTCGCCGACCACCCGCTGCCGGCCATGCTGGACGCGGGATTGGTGTGCACGGTCAACTCCGACGACCCCGCGTACTTCGGCGGCTACGTCGGCGACAACTTCGAGGCCGTACAGGGCACTCTTCGCCTGACCGAGGACCGCCTGCGCGAACTGGCCCGCAACTCCTTCCTCGCGTCCTTCCTGGAGGACGACGAGGAGCGCCGGGCGCGGTATCTCTCCGAGGTGGAGGCGTACGAGTTCTAGGCGGCGGTGGTGAAGTCCGGCGCCGGGGGTGTTGCGGGCGTCGCTGGGGGCTGCGCCCCCAGACCCCCGCTTTCGGCCTGAACGGCCTCGTCCTCAAACTCCCCCAGAGGGGGGACCCCCAGACGGGCTGAGATGCCCGCCACCGCCGGACGGCCCGAAACAGCAACCACGGTCATCGGGACGGTGATCACCAGCAGTCCCACGGCCAGGACCGCGCCCATCACCGGGAACCCCGCCTGTGCCGCCAGCACGCTGCCGGTCAGCGGGCCCGCCGCCGTTCCCAGGGAGGACGCCGAGCCGACGAGGACCGCCCAGCGGCCGCGGGGGTCCAGGGAGGCGGCCAGGCCGATCACATACGACAGGACGACCGGGTAGAGCACGTTCCAGGCGATCTCACCGCTCGCGAAGCTGGTCAGGTCGGTCGCGGACGCGCTGAGCACGATGCAGCCGGAGATCAGCGCCGTTCCCGCCCCGATGGGCAGCGCACGGCCGAACCGCGGCCCGACCGCCCCCGCGCACACGACCCCGAGCAGCCCCGCGCCGAGCGCCACCGCGAAGACGGCACCGACGGTGGCCTCCGCGAGATGCGCCTGGGCCAGGCCGATACGGCCGCTGACACCCCACAGCGCGTTCTGCGCGAGCGACCAGCAGAACATGACGAGGGCGAGGACCAGACCGGAACGCCGATGGGGGAGGCGGGTGCCGTCGAGCGGGCTGTGCGCGACCGCCGTGCGGACCGGGAGCCGGCCGGTGAGCGGCCAGACGGCGAGCGCGGTGAGCGCGAGCGCGGCGAGCGGCTGCCCGTGGCCCGCGCCCAGGTGGGGGACCGCCAGATAGACGGCACCCGCGAGCGCGGAGACACCGAGCAGGCCCAGCGTGGTCGTCCGGTGCGGGTCCGCCTCGGCGGCGATCCCGGTCGCGGCGACCGTTGTCGCCGTACCGGAGCCGAAGCCGCCGACGAGCGCGCCCGCGACGACCGCGGGGACGGCATGGGTGAGCGCGGCGCCGCCGTAGCCGACGACCGCGAGCACGAGACCGAGGCGGGCCAGGGCGCGCGGGCCGATGCGGTCGACGCGGGAGGCCAGCAGGAAGCCGGCAGCGGCCGAACTCAGCAGCAGCGCGCTGCCGATGGCGCCCGCCTCGGTCGCGGAGAGCGGAAGCCCCGAGTCGAGCCGTCCGACGGTCGTCGGCAGCAGATACGGAGCGAGGTACCCGGCCGTGAAAAGGGCGACGAGGGGCCAGGCGGTGGTGCGAGGGGCGGACACGGGCGTTCCCAGGGCATGCGAAAGAAGCGGCTCAAGAAGGGGTTGGGCGACGACCGTCGACTGACAGGAACGCGCGGAGAATTTGTATCAAGCACGCGGTTCGGGAAAGAAGCGCGGGGGGTGTGATGTGGCGCACGTTGCGTTTGGGGCTGGAGGGGTCGGGTAGACGAGCGCCCCAACTGCCCTGGCCGTGCGCCTCAACGCCAGTGCGCGGAGCCTCCCGCACCCGGTGCCGTCGCCTCGATCTTCAGGCGGATCTCCCGCATCACCGCCACGATCCGCTCCTCGTGTTCCGGCGTCAGCCGGGCCACCGGAACCGAGCAGCTGATCGCGTCCTGGGCGGGGGTGTCGTAGCGCAGCGCGAAGCCGAAACCGGCGATTTTGGCCACGCCCTCCTCGCGGTCGACCGAGTAACCGCGGACGCGAACCCGCGCGAGATCCGCCGCCAGTGATTCCCGGCCGGTGTGCGTGTTCGGGGTGAGCGCCTGGTACGGCCCCTCGGGCAGCTCCTCGTCGTCCCGCTCGGCCAGCAGCGCCTTGCCCAGCGCGCCCGCGTGCGCGGGCAGCCGGCGGCCGACGCGGCTGATGGTCCGCAGATACTCGTGGGACTCCCGCGTGGCCAGATACGCCACGTCCTGTCCGTCGAGCCGCCCCATGTGGATCGTCTCGCCCAGCGCCTCGGACGCCTCGTCGAGATACGGCCGTACGAGCCGCACGCGCGGGTCGGAGTCGAGGTAGCTCGTGCCGGTGAGCAGGGCGTGGATTCCGATGCCGTAGAGCGAGCCGGTGACGTCCGTACGCACCCAGCCCCTGCTGATCAGGGTCTGCAGCAGCGCGTACATCGAGCTGCGCGGCACGCCCAGCTCGTCCGCCAGCTCCTGCAGCCGTGCCGGTCGGTCGCCGCGCGCGGCGAGCAACTCCAGCAGTTCGACCGTCCGCGCGGCGGACTTCACCTCGCGTACGCCACCACCTGTGTCCGGCATGGGGCGATGTTAGTCGGCCCCTCTGCCGGACCGTTGACGGCCGATGTTCGCATATCTAGACTCTGTTTTCATACATGGATGACATCTATATGGGGAGACGTCGTGACGGGTGAGGCGGAGACAGCAGCGCGGAGGCTGCGCGACGGGATGGAGAGAGGGGTGCTCTCCTTCCCGCTGACGTCCTTCCACGAAGACGGCTCGCTCGACCCGGAGGGCTTCCGCGCCCATGTCGCGGCGCAGATCGCCACCGGCCCCGGCGCCGTCTTCCCCGCCTGCGGCACGGGCGAGTTCTTCTCGCTGGACGAGGAGGAGTACCGGCAGGTCGTGGCCATCGCCGTCGAGGAGGCGGGAGGGCGTCTGCCCGTGGTCCCCGGGATCGGGTACGGCTGGGCGCAGGCCGTCCGGTTCGCCCGCATCGCCGAGGAGGCCGGCGCCGACGCGCTGCTCGTCCTGCCGCACTACCTGGTCGCCGCCCCGCAGGAGGGCCTGGTCGCACAGGTGGAGCAGCTCGCCGCCCGCACCCGGCTGCCGCTCATCGTCTACCAGCGCGGCCAGGTCGCCTACACGGCAGCTTCCCTGAGGCGGATCGCGGCCCTACCGAACGTCATCGGCCTCAAGGACGGCCACAGCGACCTCGACCGCCTGCAGCGCCTGACGCTCGCGGCGCCCGAGGGCTTCCTCTTCTTCAACGGCGCGTCCACCGCCGAGATCCAGGCCCGGGCCTACGCCACCGTCGGCATCCCCGCCTACTCCTCCGCCGTGCACGCCTTCGCCCCCGAGATCGCGAACGCCTTCTTCGCGGCCCTGCGGGACAGTGACGACAAGGCGGTGGAGCGGCTGCTGCGTGACTTCTACGTCCCGCTCGTGGAGCTGCGCGACCGCGTACCGGGATACGCCGTGTCGCTGGTCAAGGCGGCGGCCCGGCTGCGCGGCCGCCCCGTCGGCCCGGTGCGCGCCCCGCTCACCGACCCCTCGGCCGGCGACCTGGCCGACCTCGAAGCCCTGCTCACCACCGGACTCGACCTCGTAGGAGCCGCGCTGTGAACCTCACCATCACCGACGTACGGCTGACTCCGATCCTGGTCGCGGACCCGCCCCTCCTCAACACCCAGGGCGTCCACCAGCCGTACACCCCGCGACTGATCGTGGAGGTGGTGACGGCCGACGGCATCACGGGTGTCGGCGAGACCTACGGCGACACCAAGTACCTGGAGCTCGCCCGGCCCTTCGCCGAGAAGCTGAAAGGACGTCAAGTCAGTGATCTGAACGGCCTGTTCGCGATCGCCGACGAGGTCTCCGTGGACTCCGCGCGGGTCCGGAACCAGATCGACGTCGGCGGGCTGCGCGGCGTCCAGACCGCCGACAAGCTGCGGCTGTCCGTCGTCTCCGGCTTCGAGGTCGCCTGTCTCGACGCCCTCGGCAAGGCGCTCGGCCTGCCGGTGCACGCGCTGCTCGGCGGCAAGGTGCGGGACGCGGTCGAGTACAGCGCCTACCTGTTCTACAAGTGGGCCGACCACCCCGAGGGGGTGGCCTGCGAGAAGGACGACTGGGGTGCCGCCCTCGACCCGGCCGGGGTCGTGGCGCAGGCCCGGCTCTTCAAGGAGCGGTACGGGTTCACGTCGTTCAAGCTGAAGGGCGGTGTCTTCCCGCCGGACGAGGAGATCGCCGCCGTACGGGCTCTCGCGGAGGCGTTTCCCGGCCATCCGCTGCGGCTGGACCCCAACGGCGCCTGGTCCGTTCAGACCTCGCTGAAGGTGGCCGAGGAGCTGGGGGACGTCCTCGAATACCTGGAGGACCCGGCGCTCGGCACCGCCGCCATGGCCGAGGTCTCCGCCGCCACCGGGGTGCCGCTCGCCACCAACATGTGCGTGACGACGTTCGCCGAGATCAAGGAGGCGTTCACGCGGGACGCCGTTCAGGTGGTGCTGTCGGACCACCACTACTGGGGCGGGCTGCGCAACACGCAGCAACTGGCCGCGATCTGTTGCACGTTCGGGGTGGGGGTGTCCATGCACTCCAACACCCACCTCGGGATCAGCCTGGCCGCGATGACTCATGTCGCGTCCACCGTGCCGAATCTGCATCATGCCTGTGACTCGCACTATCCGTGGCAGGCGGAGGACGTGCTGGGCGCGCGGCTGACGTTCGACGGGGGGAAGGTCGCCGTCTCCGACGCCCCCGGGCTCGGTGTCGAGCTCGACCGTGACAAGCTGCGGTTCCTGCACCAGCGGTGGCTGGACGACGACGGGGCGCTGCGCGAGCGGGACGACGCGACGGCGATGCGGGTCGCCGAGCCGGGGTGGGTGACGCCCGCGGTGCCTCGCTGGTAGCGCCCCCGCCGCCCCTACCCTTCCCGTCCCTGGGGGCTGCGCCCCCAGACCCCCCCTTTCGGCCTGACGGCCTCGTCCTCAAACGCCGGACGGGCTGAAAGATCAGACGCCGGACGGGCTGAAAGATGGTGCACACTGGCCTGATCCGCACCATGTCAGGGAGTGCACCGTGAGCGCGTCCAACGGGAAGGGACCAGCACCCGTCACAGCGGGACCGGAGTGTCAGGCACAGGTCGACCCGCTGGCCGTCCTGCGCACGCCGGACGATCCCCCCTGGGACGTGTATCTCACCGGCCCCGTCTTCCTCGACATCATCTTCACCGGGCTCGACTCCGCCCCGGTGCGCGGCACCGAGTCCTGGGCGCGCGGGATGGGGTCCAGCCCCGGCGGCGTCGCCAACATGGCCACCGCACTGGCGCGACTGGGCCTGAAGACCTCCCTCGCGGCGGCCTTCGGCGACGACCACTACGGGGAGTACTGCTGGGACGCCCTGGAGCAGGGCGAGGGCATCGACCTCTCCACCTCGCGCCGGGTGCCCGGCTGGCACTCCTCGGTCACCGTCTCGATGGCGTACGAGGGCGAGCGCACGATGGTCTCCCACGGCCACGAGCCGCCCCCGGAGACCGTGTTCAACCAGGGCGGCGCCCCCGACTGCCCGCCCCGCGCGCGTGCCGCCGTCGCCTCCCTCACCCCCGGCAAGCGCGCCCCCTGGATCGCGCAGGCCGCACAGGAAGGCACCCGCATCTTCGCCGACGTCGGCTGGGACGAGACCGGCGCCTGGGACCTGGCGGGCCTGCCCGACCTCGAGCACTGCGAGGCCTTCCTGCCGAACGCGGAGGAGGCCATGCGGTACACCGGCGCCGCCTCCCCGCGTGCCGCCGCCCACGCCCTCACCGAGCACGTTCCGCTCGCGGTGGTCACCCTCGGTGCGGAGGGCGCCTACGCCGTCGACCGGCGTACCGGGGAGACGGCCGAGGTCCCCGCGATCGCCGTGGAGGCCCTGGACCCGACCGGCGCGGGCGACGTGTTCGTCGCGGGCTTCGTCACCGGCACGCTCGCGGACTGGCCGCTGGCGGACCGGCTGGCCTTCGCGGGGCTGACGGCCGCGCTGTCCGTCCAGGAGTTCGGGGGTTCGCTGTCGGCACCGGGGTGGTCGGAGATCGCGGCCTGGTGGCGCAGGGTGCAGTCGGTGGAGGGGCAGGATCCGACGGCGCTGCGGCGGTATGCGTTCCTGGAGCACCTGATCCCGAAGGGGGAGGCCCCGAGGCCGTGGCCGCGGCGCAGGGCCGTGCCGACGATCGGGTTCCGGTCGGCCTGAGCTCCGTGAGCAGTGTGAAACAACGCCTGCGGAAAAGGCCTACGGCGTTGTCAGTCCCCCGGCGTACCCTTGAAACCGCCAAGGCAGCCCCCGTGGCTGGCGTGCCGTTTCGAGGAGGACGAGCAAGGCCTACAGAGCCGGCCCATGACTCAGACACCCACAGCTCATACCCCCGCGCAGGGGCAGGCTAGAGCACAGTTCACCGTCCCCGCCCAGCACCCCATGGTGACAGTTCTGGGGTCCGGCGACTCCCTTCTGCGCGTGATCGAGAAGGCCTTCCCGGCAGCCGACATACATGTCCGGGGCAATGAGATCAGCGCGGTCGGCGAGCCCGCGGAAGTCGCCCTCGTCCAGCGCCTGTTCGACGAGATGATGCTGGTGCTCCGCACCGGGCAACCGATGACGGAGGACGCAGTGGAACGCTCGATCGCGATGCTCAGAGCGAGTGAGAACGGCGAGGGCGAAGGCCAGGAGACCCCGGCCGAGGTCCTCACCCAGAACATCCTCTCCTCGCGCGGCCGCACGATCCGCCCCAAGACCCTCAACCAGAAGCGGTACGTCGACGCGATCGACAAGCACACGATCGTCTTCGGCATCGGCCCCGCCGGCACCGGCAAGACGTACCTGGCCATGGCCAAGGCGGTGCAGGCCCTGCAGTCCAAGCAGGTCAACCGCATCATCCTGACCCGGCCCGCGGTGGAGGCGGGCGAGCGGCTGGGCTTCCTGCCCGGCACGCTCTACGAGAAGATCGACCCGTATCTGCGCCCGCTGTACGACGCGCTGCACGACATGCTCGACCCGGACTCGATCCCCCGGCTGATGGCCGCGGGCACCATCGAGGTCGCGCCGCTCGCCTATATGCGGGGCCGCACGCTGAACGACGCCTTCATCATCCTGGACGAGGCCCAGAACACCTCGCCCGAGCAGATGAAGATGTTCCTCACCCGCCTCGGCTTCGACTCGAAGATCGTGATCACCGGTGACGTGACGCAGGTCGACCTGCCGACCGGCACCAAGTCGGGCCTGCGCCAGGTGCAGGACATCCTCGAGGGCCTCGACGACGTCCACTTCTCGCGCCTCACGTCCCACGATGTCGTACGGCACAAGCTGGTCGGCCGTATCGTCGACGCGTACGAGAAGTACGACAGCCAGCACGGCACCGAGAACGGCACCCACAAGGGCGGCCGGGGCAGGCAGTCCGGGCACAAGGGGCTGTGACATTTAAAAGCAGGAGAACAAGCAGCACCATGTCGATCGACGTCAACAACGAGTCCGGAACCGAGGTCGACGAGCAGGCGATCCTCGACATCGCCCGCTACGCACTCGCGCGGATGCGCATCCACCCGCTCTCCGAGCTCTCGGTGATCGTCGTGGACGCCGACGCCATGGAGCAGCTGCACATCCAGTGGATGGACCTGCCGGGGCCGACGGACGTCATGTCCTTCCCGATGGACGAGCTTCGTCCGCCGTCGAAGGACGACGACGAGCCCCCGCAGGGCCTCCTCGGCGACATCGTGCTCTGCCCGGAGGTCGCCAAGAAGCAGGGCGAGGAAGCGCACACCCAGCACTCCATGGACGAGGAGCTCCAGCTGCTCACCGTCCACGGGGTGCTGCACCTCCTCGGGTACGACCACGAGGAGCCCGACGAGAAGGCCGAGATGTTCGGTCTGCAGGCGGCGATCGTGGACGGCTGGCGCGCGGAGAAGGGCCTGACCGGTCCGTCCCCGGCCCCGACCGTCTCATGAGTCCCCAGATCGTCGCGGGCGCGATCGCCCTGGTCGTCGTCGCCTGGCTCGCCGCCTGCGCGGAGGCGGGTATCGCGCGCGTCTCCAGCTTCCGCGCCGAGGAGGCCGTACGCTCCGGCCGGCGCGGCAGCGCGAAGCTGGCCCAGGTGGCCGCCGACCCGACCCGCTATCTCAACGTCGCGCTGCTGGTCCGCGTGGCGTGCGAGATGGCGGCCGCGGCCCTGGTGACGTACGCCTGTCTGCAGGAGTTCTCCGGCACCACCCGCGCCCTGCTGGCCGCGATCGGCGTGATGGTCCTGGTGTCGTACGTCGCCGTCGGTGTCTCCCCGCGCACCATCGGCCGGCAGCATCCGCTGAACACGGCGACGGCCGCGGCGTATGTGCTGCTGCCGCTGGCCAGGATCATGGGGCCGATCCCGTCCCTGCTCATCCTCATCGGCAATGCGCTGACCCCCGGCAAGGGTTTCCGCCGCGGCCCGTTCGCGTCCGAGGCGGAGCTGCGGGCGCTGGTCGACCTCGCCGAGGCGGAGTCGCTGATCGAGGACGAGGAGCGCCGCATGGTGCACTCGGTCTTCGAGCTCGGCGACACCCTCGTACGGGAGGTCATGGTCCCGCGGACCGACCTGATCGTCATCGAGCGCTACAAGACGATCCGCCAGGCCCTCACCCTCGCGCTGCGCTCGGGTTTCTCGCGCATCCCGGTCACCGGGGAGAGCGAGGACGACATCGTCGGCATCGTGTATCTGAAGGACCTGGCCCGCAAGACGCACATCAGCCGGGACGCCGAGAGCGAGCTGGTGTCGACGGCCATGCGGCCCGCCGCGTTCGTGCCCGACACCAAGAATGCCGGTGATCTGCTGCGCGAGATGCAGCAGGACCGCAACCACGTCGCCGTCGTCATCGACGAGTACGGCGGCACGGCCGGCATCGTCACCATCGAGGACATCCTCGAGGAGATCGTCGGCGAGATCACCGACGAGTACGACCGTGAACTGCCGCCGGTCGAGGACCTCGGCGAGGACCGCTACCGGGTCACCGCCCGCCTCGACATCACCGACCTGGGCGAGCTGTACGGGCTCGACGAGTACGACGACGAGGACGTGGAGACCGTCGGCGGACTGCTCGCCAAGGCGCTCGGCCGGGTGCCCATCGCCGGGGCGTCGGCGGTCGTGGAGGTGCCCGACGGACGCGAGCTGCGGCTGACCGCGGAGGCCGCCGCCGGCCGCCGGAACAAGATCGTGACCGTGCTCGTGGAGCCGGTGGGTCCGGCGGATCCGCCGGGGGAGGAGGCGAAAGAGGAGTGAAGCCCGAGGAACTGCGCGGCTTCTGCCTGTCCTTCAACGCGGCGGTGGAGGACTTCCCCTTCGCCCCGGACATCTCGGTCTTCAAGGTGCTGGGCAAGATGTTCGCCCTGAGCCGGCTGGATGCCCGTCCCCTCACGGTCAATCTCAAGTGCGACCCGGAGGACGCGATCCGGCTCCGCAGCGAGTACGAGGGCCTGATCATCCCCGGCTACCACATGAACAAGCGCCACTGGAACACCGTCACGGTCGACGGCGAGCTCCCGGACCGGCTGGTTCGGGAGCTCATCGAGGACTCCTACGACCTGGTGGTCGCCGGGCTGCCGCGTGCCGAGCGGCTCCGCCTGGACCGGCCGTGAGCGCGCTGCACCCCGTGGCCGGATAGGGCCGGTGCCGGTACGTATGCTCGGCTCATGACCGACAGCAACGCGCTTGACCCCGAGGACCGCAAGATCGTCACCCTGGCCCGTTCCGCCCGGGCCCGCAACGCAGTGCCCGAGGGGGCTGCCGTACGGGACGAGACGGGCCGTACGTATGTCGCCGGGACGGTCGACCTGGACTCGCTGAAGCTGAGTGCGCTGCAGACGGCGGTGGCCATGGCGGTGGCGTCCGGGGCGAAGTCCCTGGAGGCGGCGGCCGTGGTGACGGAAGCCGAGTCGGCCTCGGCTCAGGACCTTGCTGCCGTACGGGATCTGGGCGGGGCCGGGACGCCGGTGCTCGTCGCCGGGCCCGACGGAACGGTACGGACCACCGTCACCGCAGGCTGAAAACCGGCCGCTTCAGAGTCGTCCGGAATTCACCCTTGCCGGTTCTTCACCTCACCGGCATCAATGGAACCGGTAGTTCCGACGGACCGTCAGATCCACTCCCCGCCCGGCGCCCCGCACCGCGCCTGCCGGCTGTCCGTACGGACCTCTCCCATCCATCCCCACATGGCAGTTCCCAGCTTCGGGAAGGGAGCCGGATCCCCATGAGAGCCAAACGGATCAGTACAGGTGCGGCAGTCGCGGTGGGGGCCCTCGCGGCCGCCTCGCTCGCGTTCGCGCCCAGCGCCCTCGCCGTCACTCCGCAGTCGGCGACGATCACCGCCGACTGCGGCAGCTTCGGCGGCGGCGAGGCCACGCTCACGGCCACCCAGGACGGCACGGCGGCCACCCTCACCGTCACGTCCGCCATCACCGCGCCGATCGCCCTGTCCCAGGACTCGATCTCCTCCACGCTCACCCTGGTCGACGCGAGCGGCGGCACCACCGCCTTCACCGGCACCAAGAACCCGGCGATGGCCGGGGGCGACCCGGTCACCGTCGGCCCGCTCTCCGGCACCGTCGCCTCCGGCGACAGCCTGGAGGCCTACGGCGGCTCGCTGCAGATGACCGTCTTCGGCATCACCATCACCTGCACCGCGACCGGCCCGCAGTCGCCGGGACCGTTCGTGTTCGACTGAGTCACCACCGACGGGCCGTCAGTTCTCGGTAGACACACGGGAACTGACGGTCCATCAGTTCATTTCGGCTTCTCCATTGACTTCTCACGCAATCCCCACATCAATGCCCCCAGTGAGCGCAGCAGAGAAGGGGGCACACCCATGGGTCCGACAACCCGAAGACGCCGTTGGGCGTCGCTGCTCGGCGGGACCGTGCTCGCGGTCACCGCGGGTGGCGCGCTGGCCTGTCCGGCCGGTGCCGCCACCAACGTGGACTTCGCCACGCACTGCATCCCGCCCGCGGTCGCGGGCATCCCGCCGATCGACGGTACGACGACCGCGAGCATCGCGGTGGACAACGCCAGTCCGAAGGTCGGCGACACCGTCACCATCACCTACACCGTCGTCAAGCCCGCCGCCAGCAACCCCACCGCCATCGCCCTGCCGGCCGACATCATGACGCCCACGGGCAAGGTCGCACTCGGCGGTGCGCAGACGGGGGACGTGACGGTCGCAGGGCCCAAGAAGAACGACCCGGTGCCGGGCAACGGCGCCTTCCCGTCGTTCTCCATGACCGGCACCTTCAAGGTCACCGCGGCCGGATCGATCACGCTGTCGCCCGGCGACTACAACATCCACACCAGCTACATCCTCGAGCTGGACACCCCCTGCACGGTGATCACCCCGCCCGCCCCGGTCTCCGCGACCGTCACGGCGACGGACGCCACCCCGGTCAACAACCGTGCCATCACACTGGGTTCGGCCTCCGGCAACCCCGGTGCCACCGTGACCGTCAACGGCAGCCACTTCACACCGGGCGCCACCGTCACCCTCGCCGGGCGCTCCGGGGACACCCAGACCGCGGACAAGGCGACGGTCACCGCCGCCACCGACGGCTCCTTCAGTGGCTCCCTCGTCGTCAACGACAGGACGACGACGGGGATCGTGGCGTACGAGGGAAGCGCGTGGAGCGCGGGCAAAGGGGCGGGGCCCGCGGCCTACGTCGTGAACGACACCACGCCTGTTCCCGCCGGCAGCCAGAAGGTCACCACCACGGTGAAGGCGGGCACGCTGTCCATGTCCCAGGCCGGGGACTCGGTCGCCCTGTCGGCGGTCGACTTCGGCAAGGGCGGGGCCTCCACCGGCGCCCTGAACGCCGTCACCGTCAAGGACTTCCGCGGTGGGCCCGCGGGCTGGTCCCTGACCGGCAAGGTCACCGACCTCACCGGTCCCGGCGCCAAGATCGATGCCGGGAAGCTGAGCTGGACCCCTGCCTGCACCAGCAAGGCGGGCAGCCCGAGCACCTGCCAGGCGGGTTCCGCGGGCACGGTGGGCAGTGCGGGAGCGACCCTGGCGTCCACCCCCAACGGCACGCTGACCGGCGGCGAGTTCACGGCGAACGCGGCACTCTCGCTGGACGTACCGGCGTTCACGCCTCCCGGGTCGTACGCGGGCGTGCTCACCCTGACGCTCAGCTGACCGTGCGGGCGTCCGCACCCGCCCGTTCCCTCGTCCAGTCGAAGTCCGCCGAAGTCCCTCGTCGATGTCCGTGGGGGTCCGCACCCATGCGCAAGCCGTACGTCCTCCTCCTGAGCCTCTTTCTGGCCCTCTTCGTCGCGCCCGCGCCCGCGCACGCCGCCGACAACGGCAGCTGGTCCGTCTACCCGGCCTCCTCGCAGGTCGCCGCCCGCCCGTACTTCTACCTCTCCGCCGACCCCGGGACGACCATCGAGGACAAGGTGGTCGTGGCGAACAGGACGGGGCAGCCGCTGAGCTTCCGGCTGTATGCCGCCGACGCCTACAACACCCCGCGCGACGGCGGTTTCGCCGTCAGGACGGTGCGGGAGAAGCAGCGGGGCGTGGGCGCCTGGGCGAAGCCCGCCACGTCACGCGTGAGGGTCCCGGCGCACGGCAGGGTCACCGTCCCCTTCACGCTGCACGTGCCCGAGGGCGCGGAACCCGGCGACCACCCGGGCGCGCTCGTGGCCCTCGACGAACGGATCGACAGGGGCGACGGCTCCCTGGCGCTAGGTGTGCAGCGGGCCGTCGCCGCCCGCGTCTACCTGCGCGTCGGCGGCCCGACCCTGCCCGCGATCTCCGTGGAGAACGTCCACGTCGTCCACCACCAGCCGCTCGTCCCCGGCCTCGGCGACAGCACGGCGACCATCTCCTACACCCTGCACAACACCGGCAACGTCACCCTCGACCCGAGGGTGGAGCTGCGCGCCACGGGCCTGTTCGGCCGTACGCTCCTGTCCCGCAACCTCTCCCGCATCCCCTCCGAACTGCTGCCCGGACAGCGCGTCCACCTCAGCGAACCATGGCATGGGGCGCCCCAACTCGACTGGGGCGACGTCACGTTGACGGCGAGCGCGACGGACACGCGGAACTCGGAGAGCGCGTCCTTCTTCGCCCTGCCGTGGCAGGCGGCGGTGGTCCTGCTCGTGGTGGCGGTCGTGGGAGTGGGCCTCGTGGTCAGAGCGCGTCGGGGCCGCGCTCTCCCGTCCGTACCCGTACGACCGTCTCGACCGGCAGCGCCCACACCTTCCCGTCCCCGATCTTCCCCGTCTGCGCGGCCTTGACGATCGCGTCGATCACCGCGTCCGACTCGGCGTCCTCGACGACGACCTCGATACGGACCTTGGGGACGAGGTCGACCTGGTACTCGGCGCCGCGGTACACCTCGGTGTGGCCGCGCTGCCGGCCGTAACCGCTGGCCTCGGTCACGGTCAGACCGTGCACCCCGAGCTCCTGGAGGGCCGTCTTCACCTCGTCGAGGCGGTACGGCTTGACGATCGCGGTGATGAGCTTCATGCCTGGCTCTTGACCTTCTGGGTGGGGGAGAGGACGGAGGACGAGACCGGGGCACCGTGCCCCAGGACGCCGTGATCGTATGCGGTCTCGGCGTGCACCGTAAGGTCCAGGCCCTTGTACTCCTGCTCCTCGCTCGCCCGGAAGCCCATCGCCTTGTCGATCAGCTTGCCGATGCCGTACGTCACGAGGAAGGCGTACGCGGCCACGACGACCACGGCCACCAGCTGCTTGCCGAGCTGGGCGAGCCCGCCGCCGTAGAGGAGGCCCTCGGCGGAGCCGGTCATCGCCTTCTCCGCGAAGACGCCGATCAGGAGGGTGCCGATGATGCCGCCGACCAGGTGGACGCCGACGACGTCGAGCGAGTCGTCGTAGTTGAGCTTGAACTTCCAGCTCACGGCGTACGAGCAGACAACGCCGGCGGCCAGGCCCACGACCAGGGCGCCGAGGAGGGAGACCGAGCCGCAGGAGGGGGTGATGGCGACCAGGCCGGCGACGGCACCGGACGCGGCGCCCAGCGTGGTCGGATGCCCGTCGCGCTTCTGCTCGACGAAGAGCCAGCCGAGCAGGCCGGTGCAGCCGGCGGCGAGGGTGTTGAGGAAGGCGGCCGCCGCGAGGCCGTTGGCCCCGAGCGCCGAGCCCGCGTTGAAGCCGAACCAGCCGAACCAGAGCAGGCCCGCGCCCAGCATCACCATGGGCAGGTTGTGCGGACGCATCGCGTCCTTCTTGAAGCCGAGCCGCGGGCCGAGGACCAGGCAGAGGGCCAGACCGGAGGCGCCGGAGGTGATTTCCACGGGGAGTCCGCCCGCGAAGTCGAGGGCGCCGAGGCGGTGCGCGATCCAGCCGCCGGGGCCCCACACCCAGTGGGTGACGGGAACGTATACGAGCAGCGCCCACACCGGCACGAAGACCAGCCAGGCCGCGAATTTCACGCGGTCCGCGATCGCGCCGCTGATCAGCGCCGCCGTGATGATCGCGAAGGTGAGCTGGAAGGTGGCGAAGAGCAGGGTGGGGACGGTGCCCTGCACGCTGTCCGGGCCGAGGCCCGCCATCCCGACGTGCTTCAGCCCGCCGATGAGCCCGCCGCCGATGTCGTCGCCGAAGGCCAGCGAGTACCCGCACGCCAGCCACACCACCGTGACCAGGGCGATCGACACGAAGCTCATCATCAGCATGTTGAGGACGCTCTTCGTGCGGACCATGCCGCCGTAGAAGAGAGCGAGGCCCGGGGTCATCAGCAGGACGAGGGCGGTGGCGGCGAGCAGCCAGGCGGTGTCGCCGGTGTCCGCGTGCGCTGCGGCGAGTGTCGTCACGTCGTCTCCATCGAGGTGGGGGCTCGTCAGAGGCTCACTTCCGTGCGTTTCCGGATGTGCACGTCCGTGTTTCCGTGATGTTTCGTTGCGTGGAGGTTTCCTGAATCTCACAGGGCGGACAGCGATCGCCCGGTGATCGCTCGGCTGTACGGCGGGGCTCTGTGGATCAGGGAGAATGGGCGCCATGAGCGTTCGTAGTCAGTCATCCGAGCCGTCGGCGTCGTCGGCACCCCACCGCGCCGGCTTCGCCTGCTTCGTGGGCCGCCCCAACGCGGGCAAGTCCACCCTCACGAACGCTCTGGTCGGCCAGAAGGTGGCGATCACCGCGAACCAGCCGCAGACGACGCGGCACACGGTCCGGGGGATCGTGCACCGGGAGGACGCCCAGCTGATCCTGGTCGACACCCCTGGGCTGCACAAGCCGCGGACGCTGCTGGGTGAGCGGCTCAACGACGTCGTACGCACGACCTGGGCCGAGGTCGACGTGATCGGCTTCTGTCTGCCGGCGAACGAGAAGCTCGGACCCGGTGACCGTTTCATCGCGAAGGAGCTGGCGTCCATCAAGAAGACGCCGAAGATCGCGATCGTCACCAAGACCGACCTGGTGGACAGCAAGACGCTCGCCGAGCAGCTCATCGCGATCGACCAGCTCGGCAAGGAGCTGGGCTTCGAGTGGGCGGAGATCGTGCCGGTGTCGGCGGTCGGTGACAAGCAGGTGGACCTGCTGGCCGATCTGATCGTTCCGCTCCTTCCGGAGGGGCCCGCCCTGTATCCCGAGGGCGATCTCACCGACGAGCCCGAGCAGGTCATGATCGCGGAGCTGATTCGGGAGGCGGCGCTGGAGGGTGTGCGCGATGAGCTGCCGCACTCGATCGCGGTGGTCGTGGAGGAGATGCTGCCGCGTGAGGGGCGGCCCGCCGACAAGCCCCTCCTCGACATCCACGCCTTCGTCTACATCGAGCGCCCCAGCCAGAAGGGGATCATCATCGGGCCGAAGGGCGCGCGTCTGAAGCAGGTCGGCATCAAGAGCCGTAAGCAGATCGAGGCGCTGCTCGGGACTCCGGTGTTCCTGGACCTTCATGTCAAGGTCGCGAAGGACTGGCAGCGGGATCCGCGACAGCTGCGCAAGCTGGGCTTCTGAGTCTTTTCCGGGGGCCGGAGGGGCTGATTTTTCAGCCCGTCCGGCGTTTGAGGACGAGGCCGTTCAGGCCGATCGGGGGTCTGGGGGAGGAGCCCCCAGGTACGGGACGGGAAGGGGCGGCGGGGGCGAGGAAGCCTTCAGGTCCTGTAGGCCCACCACCCGCAGTAGCTGCAGCCGCTCGTACGACTCCGTCCCCGGACGGGCCGTGTGGATGACGAGCTGGTGGTGGTCGTCCTCGTTCAGAAGGATCTCGCAGTCCAGCTCGAGAAGACCGACCAGCGGATGCTGGAACCGTTTCGTCGACCGGCGCCGCACCGCCACCTCGTGCTCGGCCCACAGCCGCTCGAACTCCTCGCTCCCCGCCCGTAGTTCGGCCACCAGGGCGGCCGGTTCCGGGTCGTCGGGACGCGCCGCCGCCACCGCCCGCAGATTGGCCACGTGGGAACGCGCGTGCTCCGCCACGTCCTCCGGCGGGAACAGGTTCCGAGCCGCCGGGTCCAGGAAGAAGCGGCGGAGCAGGTTGCGCTCGCGCGGCGGGCGGGCGAACGCGTCGCCGCTCAGCGCCCGCGACATCGCGTTCTGCGCCAGCACCTCGCCGCAGTCGCTCACCACCACCGCCGGGGTGTCGTGCAGCCGGTCCAGCACCAGCAGCAGGCCCGGCCGTACGTGGGCGGACGCTCCCCCACTCTCGGCTTCGCTCGAGCGGGGGGACCCCCATCCGCGACGCGGCGGTTCCTCGCCCGTCAGGTGGAACAGGTGGTCCCGCTCGTCGTCCGTCAGGCGCAGCGCGCGGGCCAGTGCCGTCAGCATCTGGCGGGACGGGCGCGGCCCCCGGGACTGTTCCAGGCGGGTGTAGTAGTCGACCGACATGCCGGCCAGCTGTGCCACCTCCTCGCGGCGCAGGCCCGGCGTGCGGCGGCGGGCGCCGGGCGTGAGCCCCACGTCGGACGGGGCGAGGCGGCCGCGGCCGCGGCGCAGGAAGTCGGCGAGTTCGGCTCGGTTCACCTCTCCAGCGTGCGGGAGTCCGCCCGGCTTATCCAGGGACTGCCGATCCCCCGATCGGGAGGTCTCTCCCGCGGCCCGCCCGCTCGTCCAAAGCTGGTCGACGACGAGAGGAGCAGAACATGCTGACATTGGTGACCGGTACGACGGGACAGGTCGGACGGCGGTTCGTGCCCAGGCTGATCGCCCAGAGCCGGGCCGGCGAGAGGGTGCGGGTCCTGGTGCGGGACGAGGCCCGCGGGGAGCCGTACGCCGAGCTGGGTGCCGAGGTCGTGGTCGGGGATCTGCGGGATGCGGAGGCGCTCGGCAAGGCGGTGGCCGGGGTGGACGCCGTGGTCAACGTCGCGGCCGCCTTCCGCGGGGTGCCCGACGAGGAGGCCCGGGCCGTCAACCGGGACGCGGCCGTGGAGCTGGGCCGCGCCGCGCTGGCCTCGGGGGTGCGGCGGTTCGTGCAGGTCAGCACGGGCCTGGTGTACGGCGTAGGAAGGGGCCGCCCGGTGACCGAGGACGACGAGAGCCGGCCCGGCGGGGCGATGTGGGGTGCCTACCCCGAGTCCAAGGCCGAGGCGGAGCGCCAACTGCTCGCCCTGGACGGCATGGACGTACGTGTCGGCCGGCTCCCCTTCGTCTACGGCGAGGGCGACCCGCATCTCGCCCAGTCCCTGATGTGGGCCAAGAACTGGGCGGCCACCCAGCGGCTGCACATGGGCCATCACGCGGACGTCGCCCAGGGCCTGCTGCGCATCCTGCACGCACCGGGCATCGCCGGCCGGATCTACAACATCGCCGACGACGCCCCCGTCACGGCGGTCGAACTGCACCAGCTCAACGGGGTCGAGGTCCCCGCCGCACTCCACGAGCGCACCGACCCGGACCCATGGCTCGCGATCATGTCCACGGAGCGCATCCGCCGCGAGCTGGGCTACCGGCCGCTGTACCCGTCGGTGTACGCGGCCCGGGACGCGGGCGCACTCTAGCCAGGGGCCCAGGCCCAGGGCGTGGTCTAGTCGACCCCCCTGATCCGCCCCACCAGCACCGCCCCCGCCAGCCCGATCACCGCCGACACCAGGTACAGCATCCGGTAGCCGCCGAGATACGTCACGATCGGCGCGGCGAGGGCGGGGGCGGCCACCTGGGGCAGGGCGTTGGCCACATTGATGCCCCCCAGGTCCTTGCCGCGGTCCAGCGCCTTCGGCAGTACGTCCGTCATCAGCGCGAAGTCGACCGAGGTGAAGACGCCGAAGCCGACCCCGAGGACGGCCGCCGCGACGATCGCGCCCGGCCAGGTCTGCCAGCCCGCCAGCGCCGCCGTCGCCACCGCCATCAGCACACCGGACCAGATCACGAACGGCTTGCGCCGTCCCACCCGGTCCGACCAGACCCCGCCCACGACGACCGTGGCGAGCAGCGTCACCCCGTTCACGGCCGTCAGGATCAGCACGCCCTGGTCGGGGTCGCCGTAGTGGAGGCGGTCCCGCAGGTAGTAGAGCAGGTACAGCAGCACCAGTGCGTTGCTGAGGTTGATCAGGAAGCGGGTCAGCCACGCCCAGCCCAGGTCCGGATAGCGGCGCGGACTCAGCCAGAACCCGGCGGCGAAGGACCGCCACGACCACGCCGGCCGGTCCGCCACCGCCAGCCGCAGGTCCTCGTAGCGCAGGACGTACGGCAGGACCCCCACCACCGTGAACACCGCGCAGGCCGCATACCCGGCCCCGACGCCCCCGGCCGCCGTCGCGAGCCCCGTCCCGCCCACCACGCCCAGGATCTGCGCGGCCCCCAGCCAGCCGCCCACCGAGCCCCGCTGGAGCCGCGGCACCCGGTCCGGCACCGCCGCGGTCACCGCAGCGAACGCCGCGTTCAGCGTCAGCTGGACCAGACACCAGCCGGCCGCCATGGTCCACACCCCGCCCGCGCCCGCCAGCAGCAGCAACGACAGCGCGCCGCCCGCCGCCCCGGCCACGATCCACGGCGTACGGCGGCCCCGGCGGGACGTCGTCCGGTCCGAGAGGGCGCCGAAGAGCGGGTTGGCGACCAGGGACACCACCGCCCCGGCCCCCGTCACCCACGCCAGCATCGTCTCCTTGGACATGCCGGAGCCGGGCGCGAAGTCCTTCGCCTGGGAGGCCAGCAGGATCTGCAGGGGGCCGTACCAGCCCACCCAGATGGCCCCGTTGGCGAGCGAGAGGGCGGTCGTCCAGCCGCGGCCGACCCGTTCGACGGGCTCGGCGAGTGCCTCCACGGGCCGGGTGGCGGTCATCTCTGCGCCCGCAGCACATCCCGGAACCAGCCGTACGACGACTTCGGTGTCCGCTGCTGCGTCTCGAAGTCGACGTGCACAAGGCCGAACCGGCGCTCGTACCCCTCCGCCCACTCGAAGTTGTCCAGCAGCGACCACACGAAGTACCCGCGCACGTCCACGCCCGCCTCGACGGCCTTGTGCAGGGCCCGGAGGTGGCCGTCCAGATACGCGATCCGGTCCTGGTCGTCGAGGCCCGGGTACGAGCAGCCGTTCTCGGTGATGACGACGGGCGGGAGGCGGTCGCCGTAGCGCTCCCGGAAGCCGGTGAGCAGCTCCGTCAGGCCCTCCGGGACCACGGGCCAGCCGAAGTCCGTCACCGGCACGCCCTCGATCTGCCGTACCGAGAAGGGGAGTTCGGCCGGGATGGTCAGCCCGCCGAACTCGATGTCCTCGCCCTGCGGGGCGCCCACCCGGGTCGGCGCGTAGTAGTTGACGCCGTACCAGTCGAGCGGTTCCGCGATGACCTTCAGGTCGGACTCGACGTCGCCCGGCATCAACTCGCCGATGCCCTCCGGGTACTGGCCGAGCAGCAGCGGGTCGGCGAACAGGCGGTTCAGCAGCAGGTCGTAGAAGCCCGCCGCCTCCACGTCCGCGCTCTCCTCGGACGCCGGCCAGGTCGGACCGTGCGAGTTGGCGATCCCGATGTCCGTGGCGCCGGACGCGCGCAGGGCCCGTACGGCCAGACCGTGGGCCAGCAGCTGGTGGTGGGCCACCGGCAGTGCGTCGAAGAGCAGCTGCCTGCCAGGCGCGTGGGCGCCCAGCGCGTGTCCCAGCAGCGTGTGTTCGGCAGGCTCGTTGAGGGTGATCCACTTCTTCACCCGGTCGCCCAGCCGCTCGACGACGACGGACACGTACTCCGCGAAGCGCGCCGCCGTGTCCCGCTCCAGCCAGTCCATCCCCAGCGGCAGGTCCCAGTGGAACAGGGTGGGCACCGGTCGTACGCCCGCGGCCAGCAACTCGTCGACGAGACGGTCGTAGAAGTCGAGGCCGCCCGCCGAGCGCACCCGCGGCCAGGAGACCGAGAAGCGGTACGCGTCCACGCCGAGGCCGGCCAGGAGGGCCACGTCCTCGCGGTAGCGGTGGTAGTGGTCGCAGGCCACCGCCGCGGTCGAGCCGTCCTTGACCCGTCCCGGCTCGGCCGTGAAGGCGTCCCACACGGACGGCTCGCGCGCGTCGACGGCGCCCTCGATCTGGTGGGCCGAGGTCGACACGCCCCACACGAAGCCGGCCGGGAAGCGGGGTATCGGATTGCCTGCATCAGAAGCCATGGGCGGGATCATCCTTACCGGCGGTAACGGAAGTCAACGCCCAGGCATGAACTGCCGGTTACGCCCCTTCCTTCAGTACCCGGCGGATCAGTTCGCGCTGTTCCTCCGTGAGCCGGGGATCGGCCGCGTACACCGTCTTCCCGTCCACCGTGATCTCGTAGCTGAAGCCGTCCGGCACCCCTACGGGAGGCGTGCCCCGGCCGGACGCGAGCGCGCGTTCGGCCAGGGCCTGCCACTCCTGGGCGTCGGACCGGCCCGAGGTGTCCACCTCGGCACGGCGTTCGATGCCCGCGAACCCACCCGTGCGCCTCACCTGAATACGCATGGGTCCCTGTCTAGTACGCGGTCAGAGGATCCGCACCCCCACCTGTTCCCACGCCTTCTGCACGGCCTGGAGCTCCTCGCCCTCGTTGAAGCGGGCCTTCGCCGCCGCGACGGTGAGCTTCGCGAAGTCGTTGAACAGCGCCTGCGAGGACAGCTCGCCGCCGGTCAGGACGTCGTACCAGATCTGTCCCGCCTTCTCCCAGGCGTGGCCGCCGAGCGCGGAGGCGACCAGGTAGAACGCGTGGTTGGGGATGCCGGAGTTGATGTGGACGCCGCCGTTGTCGCGGCCGGTGCGGACGTAGTCGTCCATGGTCGCGGGCTGCGGGTCCTTGCCGAGCACGTCGTCGTCGTAGGCCGTGCCCGGTTCCTTCATGGAGCGCAGCGCCTTGCCGGTGACGCTCGGGGCGAGCAGGCCCGCGCCGATCAGCCAGTCGGCCTCGGCGGCGGTCTGGCCGAGCGTGTACTGCTTGATGAGCGAGCCGAACACGTCGGACATCGACTCGTTCAGGGCGCCCGGCTGGCCGTAGTAGGTGAGGTTCGCAGTGTGCTGGGTGACGCCGTGGGTCAGCTCGTGGCCGATGACGTCGATCGGGATGGTGAAGTCGAGGAAGATCTCGCCGTCACCGTCGCCGAACACCATCTGCTCGCCGTTCCAGAAGGCGTTGTTGTACTGCTCGTCGTAGTGGACGCTGGCGTCCAGCGGCAGGCCGTCGCCGTCGATCGAGTGGCGCTGGTAGGCCTTGAGGTAGAGGTCGAAGGTGGCGCCGAGGCCGGCGTAGGCGCGGTTGACCGTGGCGTCCTTGACCGGGGCGGCACCTTCGGCGCGCACCTTCTTGCCGGGCAGGTGGGTCTTGTGCCCGGCGTCGTAGATGGTGCGCAGCGGCTGGTCCGCCGGTGCCTTCGCCGCCGGCGCGGCCGCGAGGCCGAACTCGGTCGTCACGCGGCGGCGGCCGCGCAGCTCGCTGTCGCGCATCAGGGTGCGCCGGGCGGGACCGTTGAGTGCGGGGTCGTCGTGCCGTGCCAGCTTGTCCAGGACATGAGGCGGTACGACGGTGCAGAAGACGGGCTCGAAGCCCCCGTTGGTCTTCGTCATGCCCGGCACCCTTGCACTGAGTCATGCCCGTGTCACTACCCGCAACCATGATTGGTGAAATATGCGGACAGGGAACCGCACGCTCCGTGACGAAGTGGTATGGCGCACTTTTTGTCCCATTCATCCTTGGGGTCCCGCATACTGATACAGCGCCCCGCATCCGAAGGGGCTCGGCTAGCATGCTGTGCATCATGCGTTTCGGGCTGCTTCTTCTTAGCTGCCGCGGCGAGGGCCTGTAGTCCAGGTCGACTCCCTCCCCGCGGAGCTTGGCGTTGCGTCGTCGGCCGTCCTTCCGGACACCCTGAGGAGCCCGAGTCATCATGGCGAACCGCCAGCAGCCCAGCAGCATGCCGATCCACAAGTACGGCCAGTACGAGCAGGTCGACATCCCCGACCGCACCTGGCCCGAGAAGCGGATCACCCAGGCCCCCCGTTGGCTGTCGACCGACCTGCGCGACGGCAACCAGGCCCTGATCGACCCGATGTCGCCCGAGCGCAAGCGCCGGATGTTCGACCAGCTGGTCAAGATGGGCTACAAGGAGATCGAGGTCGGCTTCCCCGCCTCCGGTCAGACCGACTTCGATTTCGTACGGTCGATCATCGAAGAGCCCGGGGCCATCCCCGACGACGTCACCATCTCCGTACTGACCCAGGCCCGCGAGGACCTGATCGAGCGGACCGTCGAGTCGCTGAAGGGCGCGAGGCGCGCCACCGTCCACCTGTACAACGCCACCGCGCCCGTCTTCCGCCGGGTCGTCTTCCGTGGCTCCAAGGACGACATCAAGCAGATCGCCGTCGACGGCACGCGCCTGGTGATGGAGTACGCCGAGAAGCTGCTGGGCCCGGAGACCGAGTTCGGCTACCAGTACAGCCCCGAGATCTTCACCGACACCGAGCTGGACTTCGCGCTGGAGGTCTGCGAGGCGGTGATGGACGTCTACCAGCCGGGTCCGGGCCGCGAGATCATCCTCAACCTGCCCGCCACGGTTGAGCGTTCGACCCCCTCGACCCACGCCGACCGCTTCGAGTGGATGGGCCGCAACCTGTCCCGCCGCGAGCACGTCTGCCTGTCGATCCACCCGCACAACGACCGCGGCACCGCCGTCGCCGCCGCCGAACTGGCCCTGATGGCCGGCGCCGACCGTGTCGAGGGCTGTCTGTTCGGGCAGGGCGAGCGCACCGGCAACGTCGACCTGGTCACCCTGGGCATGAACCTGTTCTCCCAGGGCGTCGACCCGCAGATCGACTTCTCCGACATCGACGAGATCCGCCGGGTGTGGGAGTACTGCAACCAGATGGAGGTCCACCCGCGCCACCCGTACGTGGGCGACCTGGTCTACACGTCCTTCTCCGGCTCCCACCAGGACGCCATCAAGAAGGGCTTCGACGCGATGGAGGCCGACGCGGCCGCCAAGGGCGTCACCGTCGACGACATCGAGTGGGCGGTCCCGTACCTGCCGATCGACCCGAAGGACGTCGGCCGCTCCTACGAGGCCGTCATCCGCGTCAACTCGCAGTCCGGCAAGGGCGGTATCGCCTATGTCCTGAAGAACGACCACAAGCTGGACCTGCCGCGCCGGATGCAGATCGAGTTCTCGAAGATCATCCAGGCGAAGACGGACGCCGAGGGCGGCGAGGTCACCGGCGGCGACATCTGGGCGGTCTTCCAGGACGAGTACCTGCCGAACCCCGAGAACCCGTGGGGCCGTATTCAGGTCAAGAACGGCCAGTCGACGACCGACACCGACGGCGTGGACACGCTGCGGGTCGAGGCGACCGTCGACGGCCAGGACACCGTCCTGACCGGTACCGGCAACGGCCCGATCTCCGCCTTCTTCGACGCGCTGCAGAAGGTGGGCGTGGACGCCCGTCTGCTGGACTACCAGGAGCACACGATGAGCGAGGGCGCCTCCGCGCAGGCCGCTTCGTACATCGAATGCGCGATCGACGACAAGGTCCTGTGGGGAATCGGCATCGACGCGAACACGACTCGTGCGTCGCTGAAGGCGGTTGTCTCCGCCGTCAACCGAGCCGCCCGCTGACCCGTCTGACCGGGCATTTCGGGGCCCCGATCGCCGTATACGGCGATCGGGGCCCCGTCGCTTATCGGCCATCTGTTCGTGGAGGTCACGGAAAGGTCTCTTCCAGGGTGCTGACTACGCCTCACCGATGTGGCTAACATCACGGACACCGCGACGATGTTGCCGCGGTGTTAAGGAGGTGCGACGTGCTGCCAGTACGGGGACGAAACGGCCGAGCCGCCAGGCCTGCGCGCCTCCTGGGTACCCGCACCGCGTGGACACCCGTCGGGGACGGCGAGTTCTTCTGCCCGGGCTGCGGGGGCGACCGCAACTACCAGCGGCTGACCGGCCACCGCCGTTTCGTCCTGCTGGGGGTGCCCGTGCTGCCGCGCGGCCAGACCGCGCCGGTCGTCGAATGCGCCGCCTGCCGCCGCCACTTCGGCACGGACGTCCTCGACCACCCCACCACCACCCGCTTCTCGGCGATGCTCCGCGACGCCGTCCACACCGTCGCGCTCGCGGTGCTGGCCGCGGGCGGCACCTGTTCCCGTACGGCCCTGGAGGCCGCCGCGAGCACGGTCCGCGCGGCCGGCTTCGACGACTGCACCGAGGACCAGCTGAACGCGCTCGTCGAGGCGCTGGCCGCGGACACCGGCCGGGCCTACGGCCAGTCCTGCGGCGCCGGACTCGCCATAGAGCTCCACGAGGCCCTGGACCCGCTGGCCCCGCACCTCGCCCCGGTCGGCCGCGAGTCGATCCTCCTCCAGGGCGCCCGCATCGCCCTCGCCGACGGCCCCTACACCCCCGCCGAACGCGACGTCCTCGCCACGGTGGGCGCAGCCCTCACCATCTGCTCGGACGACGTGACCAGACTGCTGGCGGCGGCGCGTACGCCGTCGTAGGCCCCGGCACCGCGGTCTTCGTCGAACCGCGCGCCGCTCGCGGCGACCAGCAGCACCACCATGCCGGTCAGCACCTGCACAAAGGTGCTTACGACGGCGCGGAGCCGGTACAGGAGAGCGGCGGTCAGCAGGATGACGCCGCCCGCGATCCCGACGTACAGCCAGTTGGGGGTCAGATCGACGCGGGAGTTGTCCCGCCGGGATCGAACGGCTGCCAGCCGCTGTAGTCGATGCCGATCAGGAGGGCCACGACGGCTCCGACGGCATCGAGGACGAGCAGCCCGACGGCCAGGGCGATGTCCCCGGCGACGGGCAGCCGTACTCACCACGACGCGGTACTCCTCCGGGAGTAACCCCGTCCGCCTGCCACCCCCGGCAGTACCCCTGAACTCGCCCTCACGCCCGACGAACCGCCCCCCGCGCGCCGGGAGTCTGGAACCGACCCAGACATCCCGACCGGAGGGAGGCCCGTTCATGGGGGCCGCAAGGACAGGAACACGGGGACGGCGTGCCGTGCCGTGGGTGGTGCTCGGGCTGTGGCTGGCCGCGCTCGTGCTCGCCGGACCGTTCGCCGGGAAGTTCTCCGGCATCCAGCAGAACCGGGCCGTGGACTACCTCCCCGACAGCGCCGACTCCACCCAAGTGGCCCGCGTCCAGGACCGGTTGCCGGGCGGCCAGGCCACCGACCTGGTGCTCGTCTACCACCGCGACGGCGGCCTCACCGCCGCCGACCGGGAGAGGGCGGGTGCGCAGGTCGCCGAGATCGGGCGCACGTACCAGCTCACCGGCACCCCGACGGCGGTCCCGTCCCGCGACGGCACCACCCTCATGTACCCGGTCTCCAGCACCCGGCCCGGCCAGGACGACAAGGCGCGGGACGCCTTCGTCGACGGCGTGCGCGCGCTCGCGAACGGCGGCGCGGGGCTCAGCGTGGAGGTCGGCGGGCCGGGCGGCCTGAACACCGACATGAGCAAGGTGTTCGGCTCCATCGACGGCACCCTGCTCTACGCCACCCTGGGCGTCGTCACCGCCCTGCTGATCCTCATCTACCGCAGCCCCTTCCTGTGGCTGGTGCCGCTCGCCGTCGCCGGGGTCGCCGCCGGCATGGCGATGGCCGCCGCGTACGGACTGCACGAGGCGTTCGGCGTCACCGTCACCGGCCAGAGCGGAGGCGTGATGACGGTCCTCGTGCTCGGCGCGGGCACCGACTACGCCCTGCTGCTCATCTCCCGCTACCGAGAGGAGCTGCGCCGCCACGAGCGCCCTTACGACGCCATGCGCGCCGCCCTGCGCGGCTGCGGCCCGGCGGTCCTCGCCTCCTCCGGCACCGTCGCGGCCGGACTGCTGTGCCTGCTCGCCGCCGACCTCAACAGCAGCCGCGGCATGGGCCCGGTCGGCATGGTGGGCGTGCTCGCCGCGCTCGTCGCGATGATCAGCCTGCTGCCCGCCCTGCTGGTCCTCCTCGGCCGCCGCGTCTTCTGGCCGCTGATCCCCGCCTTCGGCAGCGAGCCCAAGGCGCGACGGTCGCTGTTCGCGGCCATGGGCAACTCGGCCACGCGCCGCCCGGTCCTCGTACTCGTCGGCGGAGCGGTCCTGCTCGGGGCGCTCGCCCTCGGCGCCCTCAACCTTCCCGGCGCCCTCAAGCAGGAGGACTCCTTCACCTCCAAGCCCGAGTCCATCTCGGCGGGCCAGACCCTCGCCCGCGGCTACCCCGGGCAGAGCAGCCAGCCCATCGCGGTCATCGCCCCCGCCGGCAAGGCGGCCGCTGTGCTCGCCAAGGCCCGCACCACCGACGGGGTCGCCCGGGCGACGACCGGCCGCACCGGCTCCGGCTGGACGGAGATCTCCGTCTACGCCACCGCGGCCCCCGAGTCGAAGGGCGAGACCCGCACCATCGAGGCCCTGCGCGCCGGGCTCGACGGCACCTATGGCACCTACGTCGGCGGTCCCAGCGCCCAGCAGCTCGACCTGGCAGACAGTCAGACCCGGGACCGCGAGGTCGTCGTGCCACTGGTCCTCGCCGCCGTGTTCGTGATCCTCGTGGGCCTGCTGAGGAGCCTGATCGCGCCGCTGATGCTGCTTGTCGCGGTGGTCGCGGTGTGGGGCGCGGCGCTCGGGATCGGCGGGCTGGTGTTCGGGCCGGTGCTGGGCTTCCAAGGCACCGACTCGGGCCTCGGCCTGTTGTCCTTCGTCTTCCTGGTGGCCCTGGGCGTCGACTACGGCATCTTCCTCATGCACCGCATGCGCGAGGAGTCCGTCGCCGGTGCCGAGCCCGAGACGGCGGCGCTCACCGCCCTGCGCACCACCGGCGGGGTCATCGCCTCCGCGGGCGTCGTACTCGCCGCGACCTTCGCGGTGCTCGGCACGCTGCCGCTGGTGGCGCTGGTCGAGCTCGGGCTGGTGATCGCGGTGGGCGTGCTGCTGGACACCTTCCTCGTACGGACCTACCTGGTGACGACGGCGAGCGTGCTCTTGAAGCGCCGGGTGTGGTGGCCGGGGCGGCTGTCGCGGGCGCCGGAGCCGGTGCGGCGGGAACGGCAGCCGGAGACGGTGTGACACTGAGCCCCGTGCAGCAGACGACAGCGACCGGATCCCGCCGGGGCGAGCGGATCATGGCGGTGGTCAACCGCGACCCCCGCACCGCCCCGCACGGCACCCGCAACGACGCGATCCTCGCCGCCACGCTCGCCGTCGTGGCCGTGTGCCTGGCGCTGTCCACCGACCAGAGCCGCCGCCCGGACGCGCTCGGCTGGACACTGCTGCTGGCCGCCCATGTGCCGCTGGTGTGGCGGCGGCGCCGTCCGCTGCTGGTGCTGACCGTGGGGCTGGCGCTGCTCGTGCCGTACCACGCCCTGCAGAACAACCACTTCGCGGCCACCCCCGCCACGATCGTCGCGCTCTACACGGTCGCCGTCACCGGCCGGCCCCTGCGCACCATCCTCGCGGGCGTCGTCGTCCTCGCCGTCTCCACGGCCGCGATGCTCACGGTCAGCACCCACCAGGCCGTCGAGATGCTGCGCATCTCCGGCTGGGTCATCGCCACGCTCTTCTGCGGCGTCGACGTCCGCTACTACCGGCAGTACGTGGCCGCGATCGTCGAACGCGCCGAGCGCGCCGAACGCACCCGGGAGGAGGAGGCCCGCCGCCGGGTCGCCGAGGAACGCCTGCGCATCGCCCGTGACCTGCACGACCTGCTCGCCCACACCATCACCCTCATCGGCGTGCAGACGTCGGTGGCCGCGCACGTCCTGGCCGCCGACCCCGAACGCCTGGACCGGGAGACGGTGGCGAAGGCCCTGGACGACATCGCCCAGACCTGCCGGACGGCGCGCGGAGAGGTGCGGACGACGCTGGAGGTGCTCCGCGAGAACGACTCGGCGGACGGCCGCGGCCCGCTGCCCGGCCTCGACGGCCTGCCCGACCTGGTGGAGACGGCACGGCTCGCGGGCGCGCGCGTCGAGCAGACGGTACGGATACGGCAGGCCCCGCCCGCCGTCGGCGCCGCCGCGTACCGCATCGTGCAGGAGGCGCTGACCAACGCGGTACGGCATGCGGGCCCCGAACCGGCCGTCCACGTCGACCTGTACGACGACGAGGGCGCCCTGCACCTGTCCGTCACCGACGACGGCACCGGACCCACGCCCGGCACGGCGCCCGGCTTCGGGCTCGTCGGCATGCGGGAGCGGGCCCGCAGCGTGGGTGGCACACTCGACGCCGGGCCGCGGGCGGAGGGCGGTTTCGCGGTGACGGCCGTACTGCCGCTGACGGCCCCGGGGGAGGGCGAGGGATGACGATCCGTGTACTGCTGGCCGACGACCAGACCCTGGTACGGGCCGCGTTCGCCATGCTCGTGGAGTCGGCGCGGGACATGGAGGTCGTCGGACAGGCGGCCACCGGCCGGGAGGCGGTGGAGCTGGTCCGCGGCGAGCGCCCCGACCTCGTGGTGATGGACATCCGCATGCCGGACCTGGACGGCATCGAGGCGACCCGTCTGATCGCCGCCGACGAGGACCTGGCGGGCGTACGGGTGCTGGTCCTCACCACCTACGACACCGACGAGAACATCGTGGAGGCGCTGCGGGCGGGGGCCTCCGGGTTCCTGGTGAAGGACACCCGTCCGGCTGAACTCCTCGACGCGATCCGCACGGTGGCCGCCGGAGAGTCACTGCTGTCACCGGGGCCGACGGCACGGCTGATCGAGCGGTTCCTGCGCAGCCCGTCGGCGCCCGCGACGGGCGGCCCGGAATGCCTCTCCGACCGGGAGCGGGAGGTGCTGACCCTGCTGGCGCGCGGGCTCAACAACACAGAGATCGGTGAGGCGTTGGGGCTGAGCCCGCTGACGGCGAAGACCCATGTCAGCCGGATCATGGGGAAGCTGGGGGCGCGGGACCGGGCGCAGCTGGTCATCGTGGCCTACGAGTCGGGGCTGGTGACTCCGGGCACCATCTGACGGTGACTTTCCTGAGCCGCACCCTCCTCGCAGCCACCGCGCTCCTCACCCCGCTCACGGCCCTCGCGCCGGCCCACGCGTCCACCGGCTGCACGTCCTCCGTCCCGTTCGTGTCGGGTGAGGGCGGCTACGACACCTACCGCATCCCGGCGACGGTCACGACCGGCCGCGGCACAGTGCTGGCCTTCGCCGAGGGCCGTCTGGGCGGTGCCGGGGACACCGGGAACATCGACGTCGTCCTCAGGCGCTCCGGCGACGGGGGCTGCACCTGGGGCCCGCTGCGGGTGGTGGCCGCGGGGCACGGGGACACCCGGGGCAACCCCGCCCCGGTCGTCGACCCGCGCACCGGCGCGGTCGTCCTGCTGACCTCCTACAACAGCGGTGCGGTCACCGAGGCGCGGATAATGCGCGGCGAGGTCACCAAGGAGCAGAGCCGGCGGGTGTTCGTGCAGCGCAGCCGGGACGACGGGCGGCACTTCACGCCACCGCGGGACATCACCGAAGAGGTGAAGCCTGCGGGCTGGCGCTGGTACGCGACGGGACCGGGCCACGCGGTGGCCCTCACCCGCGGTCCGCACGCCGGCCGCCTGGTCGTCCCCGCCAACCACTCCGCGGCCCCGCCCGCCGGTTCGCCCGACACGGGCCAGGAGGCCAGGTACTACGGCGCGCACGCCCTCTACAGCGACGACGGCGGGCTGAGCTGGCGGCTGGGGTTCGTGGACTCCTCCTACGACGGCGTGGACAACGCGAACGAGTCCTCGGCCGCGCAACTTCCCGACGGGAGGCTGTACTTCAGTGCGCGGGACCAGAACGGGGGGAGTGTCGGGAATCGGCTCGATGCGTACTCCGCTGACGGTGGGGAGTCGCTGGAGCGCCCGTACGCGGTGCAGCCCATGCTGAACGACGTTCCGGTCGTCCAGGGGAGCGTCCTCCAACTCGTGGGTGGCAAAGCTCCGCCGTTGCTGTTCTCGGGGCCGTCCGTGCCGACCGCTCGGCGGGTGATGGCTGTCTGGCGGAGTGAGGACGGTGGGGGGACGTTCACCAAGGTGGTGACTCTGTCGGCGTTGCCGGCCGCGTACTCCGACCTGGTGCAGGTCGATCGGGGGACGGTGGGGCTGCTGTACGAGACGGGGGTCTCGGGACCGTACGAGACGATCGAGTTCCGCAGGCTGCCGGTGTCCGCCCTCGGGTAGACACTTCTCGCCCCCGCCGCCCCTTCCCGTCCCGACCCTGAGGGCTGCCGCCCCCAGACCCCCGCTTTCGGCCTGAACGGCCTCGTCCTCAAACGCCGGACGGGCTGAAAAAATTCAGCCCCTCCGGCGTTTGAGGAGCGGGGGTCCGGGGGCTGGCCCCCGGGTCGGGACGGGAAGGGGCGGCGGGGGCGAAAAAAGCGCTACAGCAGCCCCGCCGCTGCCAAAAACTTCCCCACCCGTTCCACCTCGTCCGACGACAGCGGCACCTGGGGCTCCGCGGTCGCCGGGCAGTCGATCACGCCTCGCAGGTGCAGTGCCGCCTTGAAGGCGCCGAGGGCCGATGAACTGCCGCCCATACGACCCGGGTCTGAGGCCCTCACCATGCCGAACAGGGCGCACAGCCGCTCCTGTTCGGCACGGGCCCGCTCCCAGTCCCCGGCCCGGCACAGCGCGTCGAGGCGGACATAGCCGTGCGGGTCGACGTTGGCCAGCCCCGGCACCGCTCCGTCGGCACCGAGGGCGAGGGCGGCGTCGACGACCAGCTCCGAGCCGGTCAGGACGCTGAAGCCGCGGATGTCGGACCGGGCGCGCGCCCCACTGACGACCTCCCGGAAACCCCCCAGATCACCGCTCGAGTCCTTGAGCCCCGCGAGCACGCCCTCGGCGGCCAGGTCCAGCACGACGTCCGCGGGCAGTTTCGTGTGCACGGCGGACGGAATGTCGTACGCGACCACCGGCACCGGCGAGGCCGCAGCGATCAGCCGGTAGTGGCGCGCGATCTCCGCCGGATGCGTGCCCGCATAGAACGGCGCCGTCACCACCACCGCGTCCGCCCCGGCGGCCGTCACCGCCGCCACATGATCCAGCACCCTCGGCGTCGTCATGTCGATCGCCCCGGCCAGGACGGGCAGTCGGCCGGCCACATGAGCCACCACCGACTCCACCACCAGCCTGCGCTGCCCGTCCCGCAGAAACGCCGCCTCCGACGACGACCCGAGCACGAACAGCCCGTGCACCCCGCCTGCCACCAGGTGGTCGACCAGCCTGAGCAGGGAGGGGACGTCCACCTCGCGGTCCGGTGTCAGGGGCGTGCAGACGGGCGGGACGACACCTGTGAGCGGGGCGGGGAGGATCATGAGGGCTCCGTGGGGTGGTTCTGGCGTACCAGGTGCTGGGTCGACTGGTTCTCCTCCACAGGATGGTGGCAGCGGAACCGGTGGCCCGCGGAGGACGCGGCCGAGAAGTCCGGCATTTCCGCCGCGCACACCTCGTCCGCCTTCCAGCACCGCGTGCGGAACGGGCACCCGCTCGGCGGCCGCGTCGCCGAGGGGACCGGGCCGGTGAGGGGGATGGGGTCGATGGGGTGCAGAAGGCCGGGGGTCGCCGAGAACAGGGCACGGGTGTACGGGTGCCGGGCCCGGTCCGTGACCTCCGCGGCCGGGGTCTCCTCGACGATGCGGCCGAGGTACATGGTGATCACGCGGTCGCTCATCCGCCGTACCGTCTGGATGTCGTGCGAGACGAAGAGCAGCGCCAGGTCCAGGCGTTCCTTCAGGTCCAGGAGCAGGTTCAGGATCTGGGCGCGTACCGAGACGTCCAGTGCGCTCGTCGGTTCGTCCGCCACCACCAGGCGGGGGTCCAGGGCCAACGCCCGTGCGATCGCCACCCGTTGGCGCTGGCCGCCCGACAGCTGCCCGGGCAGCGCGTCCGCAAGGGCCCGGGGAAGGCCGACCAGGGACATCAACTCCCGTACCCGGTCCTCGCGTTGGGGCTTCGTCCCCCGCTGGTGCACATCCAGCGGGTCCCGCAGGATGTGCCGCACCGGCAGCCGGCGGTTCAGAGCCGTCGACGGGTCCTGGAAGATCATGCCGGTGCTGCCGCCGACGGTCGCCCTGCGTTCGGCCGGCCGCATGGACCACAGGTCGCGGCCCTGGAAGGACACCGTGCCGGAGGTCGGCCGGACCACGCCCACCAGCACCTTCGCCAGCGTCGACTTCCCGCACCCGGACTCGCCGACGACGCCCACGGTCTCGCCGGGCGCGATCGTGAGATCGGCGCCGGTCAGCGCGTACACCCTGTCCCGGGTGAACAGGCCGCCGCTGCGCGCCTTGTGGACCACATGCGTGTCGAACAGCTCGACGATCGCGTTCACTGCGCTGCCTCCTGCTCCGACGTCACCAGTTCGACCGCCGGGTGGTGACAGGCCGCCGTGTGCGTCGGCGTGCCCAGCAGCGCGGGTGGGGTGGTGCGGCAGATGTCGGTGGCGAGCGGGCAGCGGTCGGCGAAACGGCAGCCCGCCGGGAAGTCCGCGGGGGAGGGGACCACGCCCCTGATCTGCGTCATGCGTTCGGCCGCCGACTCCAGGGACAGCACACTGCCGAGCAGTCCGCGTGTGTAGTGGTGGGCCGGCGCCTCCACCAGGTCCGCGGTGACGCCCGTCTCCACGATCTGTCCGCCGTACATCACCACCACCCGGTCGGTGACGTCCGCGACCAGCGCCAGGTCGTGCGAGACGAGGACCAGCGCGAAGCCCAGCTCCTGACGCAGCCGCAGCAGCAGCTCCATGACCTGCGCCTGCACCGTCACGTCCAGCGCCGTCGTCGGCTCGTCGGCGACGATCAGCTGCGGGTCGCGGGACAGGGCCATGGCGATCAGGACGCGTTGGCGCTGGCCGCCGGAGAGCTCGTGCGGATAGCTGCGCAGGGTGCGGTCGGGGTCCAGGCCGACCATCGCGAGCAGTTCGGCGGGGCTACGACGGCCGCCGCGCCGCACGACCTGCTTGAGCTGGGCGCGGATCGTCATCGCGGGGTTGAGGGACGACAGCGCGTCCTGGTAGATCATCGCCATCTCGTGGCCGAGGAGACGACGGCGTGCCTTCATGGGCTCTGCCAGCAAATCCCGCTGATTGAAGCGCACTTGGCCGCGGATCCGGGCGCCTTTCGGCTCCAGGCCCATGACGGCGAGTGCGGTCAACGACTTTCCGCAGCCCGACTCGCCCACGAGGCCCAGGACTTCGCCGGCGTGCACCTCGAAGCTGATCCCGTCGACGATGTCGACTCCGCCGTGCCGCCCTTCGAAACCGATGGCAAGGTTCTCGACTGCTAGAACCGGCGGTGCAGCAGCGGCTTTTAGGGGCGCGGGGCTGTATTGGATTTGCGGCTTCCGCCGCGCGGGCGCGAACAGCCCAGACGGCGCCGCACTCGCCCGACGGCCTGTCGTGGCACCCGTCTCGGCGTGGCGCCCCCGCAGCCGCTGCGCCGCAGCCGCCAGCCCAGGCAACTGCAACACCTCCCCGCTGCCGGGCTCCGCGGCCTCCAGTCGGTCGTCGTCCCCGCGTACATCAACCTCCCGCGCCGGCGGAGCCGCCCACGCATCCGACACCCCCTCCGACAGGACGTTCAACGACAGCACGGTCACCAGCATCAGCAGCCCCGGGAAGACAGTCGCCCACCACCCCCCGGTCAGCACCATGTCCTTGCCGTCCGCGATGACACTCCCCCAGGACGGGTCCGGAGGACGCACCCCCGCCCCGATGAAGGACAGCGAGGCCTCGAACACGATGGCCTCGGCCACCTGCACCGTGCAGAACACCAGCACCGGAGCGGCACAGTTGACGGCAACATGGCGCAGCACGATGTGCGGGGTGCGGGCGCCGATCACGCGTTCCGCCGTCACATAGTCCTCGCCGTACTGGTCGAGGACGTTCGCCCGTACGACCCGAGCCACCGGCGGCATGAACAGGAACGCGATCGCGCAGATCAGCACGGTGATCCCGCCGCCGAACACGGCGACCAGGACGGCCGCGAGCGCGATGCCCGGGAAGGCCATGACCACGTCGAGGCAGCGCATCAGCGTCTCGTCGACCCCCTTGCGGGAGGTGGCCGCGACCGCGCCGATCAGCGCCCCGACCACCAGCGCGAGGGCGGTCGCGCCGAGGCCGATCGCCAGCGACCAGCGGGCGCCGTACATCAGCCGGCTGAGGATGTCCCGGCCGAGGCTGTCCTGGCCCATCCAGTGCTCGGCGGACGGGTGCCCGGTGCCGTCGACGGGCGGCTGCTGGTCGAGCGGGTCGTCCGGTGCGAGCAGGGGCGCCAGCAGGGCCATCAGCACTACGACGGCCAGGAAGCAGACCGCGGCCTTCGACAGCGGCGGCAGCCTGCGCCGGCCGCGCAGGCGGACGCCGGGCCGGGAGAGCGCCTCGGTGAGGCTCCTGCGCGTGAACTGCGTGATCATGCGGTCGCTTCCCTCAGTCGCGGGTTGACCAGCAGGTAGAGGAGGTCGATGACGAGGTTGACGACCACGAAGCCGGTCGCCGTGGTCAGCACCACGCCCTGGACGACGGCCGGGTCGCCGTTCTTCACGGCGTCGATCATCAGCTTGCCCATGCCGGGCAGCGAGAAGATCGTCTCGATGACGACCGCGCCGCCGAGCAGATAGCCGACGCGCAGACCCAGCACGGTGAGCGGGTTGATGAGGGCGTTGCGCAAGACGTTGCGGCCCACGACCACGCGTGGCGGCAGACCGCTGCCGATCGCCGTGCGGACGTAGTCCTTGTCCAGCTCCTCCACCACCGACGTCCGGACGATCCGGGTGAGTTGGGCCGCCACCGGCAGGGACAGGGCGAGGGCGGGCAGGGTCATGGTCTTCAGCCAGCCGGTGAAGGAGTCGGCCGGGTTGATGTAGCCGCCCGTCGGGAACCAGCCCTGGTCGACCGCCAGGTACTGGATCATCAGCAGCGCCAGCCAGAAGCCGGGGGCCGCGACGCCGGTCAGCGAGACGACCCGGACGACCTGGTCGGGCAGCCGGTCCCGGTGGATGGCGGCCGTCACGCCGCCGACGAGGGACAGCACCACCGCGATGCCGAGGCCCAGGAAGGTGAGCTGGAGGGTGAGCGGCAGGGCGGTGGTGACCTGGTCGACGACGGGGGCGCGGGTCAGGGCGCTGGTGCCCAGGTCGCCGTGGAGGAGGTCGCCGACGAAGTGGACGTAGCGCACGGGCAGCGGGTCGAGCAGGCCGTTCTGCTCGCGGAAGTCGTGCAGCTGCTGCGGGGTGGGGTTCGCGCCCTGGAAGAACGCGGACGCCGGGTCGACGTCCGAGAAGCGCATCACCAGGAACACGAACAGCACGATGCCGAGCATCAGCGGCACCAGCAGGGCGATCCGGCGCAGCAGGATGCGGAGAACCGCGACCATGGGGCTAGACCCACCTGGCCTGGAGCAGGTTGATACCGGGATACGGCTGCGCCCTTATGCCGCTGAGCTGCTTCGGGTCCCAGGCGGTCATCAGCTCGTTGTGGACGACCGGGTAGAGGACGGCCTGTTCGGCGACGACGTCGATGTAGTCCTGGATCATCGCCTTCTTCTTCGCCGGGTCGGCCTCCCGGGTGGCCCGGTCCATGTCCTTGAAGAGCTGTTTGGCGACAGGGTTGTCGGCCCACCGCGTGTACTGCATCCAGAGGTTGGTGGGGCCGTAGTTGTAGTGCATGATCAGGTCGGCGTCGAGGCCGAACTGGTTGGGATTCGAGGCCGCGGCGACGACCTGGTAGTCCTGCTTCTGGTCCAACTTGGTGAAGACGGCGGTGGTCTCCTGCGGCGAGAGGGTCGTACGGACCCCGATCGCGTCCCAGGAAGCCTTGATGGTCGGCAGGCAGTCGACGATCCAACTCACGTTCACCGCGAGGATGTCGATGCTGAGATTCTTGACCCCGGCCGCCTTCAGCAGGGCTTTCGCCTTCTCGGGGTCGTAGTCGTAGACGGTCTTCGCCCGCCGGTAGCCGGGGTTGCCCTCGTTCAGGAACGAGGACGACGGCTTGCCGTGCCCCTTCAGCGCGACCTGCACCATCTTCTCGGTGTCGATGGCGTAGTGCAGCGCCTGCCGCACCCGTACGTCGTCGAAGGGCTTGTGCCGGGTGTTGAACATCAGGAACAGGTTGTTCATGCCGGCCCCGCCCGCGACCGTCAGCCCGCCGCGCTCGAGCTGCTCGATGTTGGCGTAGGGGATGTTGTCGGCGATCTGCGCGCCCGCGCTGGAGCCGGAGATCCGCGCGACACGCGGGGCGGCGTCCACGATCGTCAGCCAGTTCATCTTCTTGAAGGCCGCCGGGCGCGGGCCGTTGTAGTCGGCGAACGCCTCGAAGGCCGTGTTCGACTTCGGGTGGTGGGCGGACTGCCGGTACGGCCCCGAGCCGATCGCGAGCCCCGTGACGGCCTTGTCCCAGGCGCCCGGCTCCGAGAAGACGTGCTTCGGCATGATCTTCGCGAGGGTGAGCCGCGAGAGCCCGTCCGGGAAGGGGAACTTGAGCACCAGCTCGACGTTCCGCGCGTCGACCTTCCGGACCTCCTTCAGCCAGCTCGCGAAGAAGCCCTTGGCGAGGGTCTGCGTCTTCGGGTCGAGGATCCGGTCGAAGACGAAGACGACGTCGTCGGCGGTGACGGGCTTCCCGTCGTGGAACTTGGCTCCGGCCCGCAGGGTGAACTTCCAGGAGGTGGAGTTCACGTCCTTCGGCACCGCGGTCGCGAGCGCCGCGTACGGCTTGCGGGAGATCGGGTCGGTGTCGAGCAGACCCTCGTAGATGTGGTTGTTGGCGGCCATGCAGAAGGCGGACGCGGTCTGGGTGGGATCCCAGGTGCCGTCGTTGCCGTAGCCGATGACCGCCGTCAGCGTGCGGTTCTTGCCGCCCCCGCCGCCGGTGTCGTTGGTGGACTGGGGCCCGGACGAACAGGCCGACAGCGACGCGGAGACGGCGGTGGCCGCACCCAGCGCGCCGGTGTACTTCAGGAAGGTCCGGCGATGCACGGTGTCCTCCAGCGGAGAGTGCCATCGAAGAGTGCGATCGAAGAGCGACATCGAAGAGCGAGGAGATACGACGTCCTACGTCCTGTCGTCAGCCGCGACCATAGGAGGGGCTCCGGGGGCGGTCAAGGGCCCGCACACGAATGGCGTAGCTGCCAGAGGTCGGCCCAATGGCGGGGGGAAATGGCGGGAGTTGGCGCATGTCACCGCCGGACATGGGACGTGGGACGTCTGGCGCGCGTACGATGCGGCGCATGTCCGCGGAGTCGAGGACCAGCCGGATACGGCGCGAGGTCGTGCAGCTGATCCTGGACCGCAGACTCGGGCCCGGCGCCCCGCTGCCCACCGAGGCCGAGCTGATGGAGGACCTCGGCGTCAGCCGCAACTCCGTACGCGAGGCCCTCAAGGCGCTCCAGGCCCTGGACATCGTGGAGATCAGACACGGCTACGGCACCTATGTCGGCCAGGCGTCCCTGACCCCCTTCGTCGACGGCCTGACCTTCCGCACCCTGGCCCGGCACGACGACGACACCGGGGCGCTCGCCGAGATCCTCCAGGTGCGGGCGGTACTGGAGGAAGGCCTGGTCCGGCGGATCGCGGGCACGGTCACCGAGGCCGAGCTGGACGCGCTGGAGGCGGTGGTGGCCCGGATGGAGGCGGCGGTCCGGGCCGATCGCCCCTTGCCCGAACTCGACCGCGAGTTCCACGAGCTGCTCTACGCCTCCCTCGGCAACGCGCTCGTGCCCCAGCTGCTGGGTGCCTTCTGGACCGTGTTCCGCAGGGTCGCGGGCGCCCGCGGCCGGCCCGGCGACCCCGCACCCGAGGTGACGGTCCGCCGCCACCGGGACATCGTGACGGCCCTGCGCGCCGGGGACGCCGAGGGCGCCCAGCGGGCGATGGCCCACCACTTCCGCGGCATCGAAGCCCGTACGCTGACCCGGTGACGGACACCTGGCATCCCGCGGACCCCGGTGTGCTGCGCCTGCCGTCGGGCCGGCTGGTCCGCGGGCGCGGGCTACGGCATCCCCTCGCCCCGGGGGCGCCCACCCCCTCGTACGCCCTCTACCTCCTCGGTGGACAACCCCCGCCCGTCCCCTGGGAGTTCACCTGGATCCGCTGGCCCGACTTCCGCCTCCCCGCCGACCGCCCGGCCGCCCGCGCCGCGCTGACCGCCGCCTGGGAACGGACGGCGGACGAGCGCGTCGAGATCGCCTGCGGAGGCGGGCGCGGACGCACCGGCACGGCGCTGGCCTGTCTGGCGGTCCTGGACGGCGTACCGGCAGAGGAGGCCGTGGCGTATGTGCGGGCGCACTACGACCGGCGGGCCGTGGAGACGCCGTGGCAGAAGCGGTACGTACGCAGGTTCTGATGCGGTGCGGACGCGACCCGAAGGGGGCCGGGGCTGTGTCGATGTGCGGCTCCGCCGCGTGGGCGCGAGGCGTGGGCGGGTGCGCCGGTGAGAAGTGCCGCGGCGGTGGCGGTGCCCGCGGTGAGCAGGGTGCGTCGGCCTAAGATCTCTGACTCCTTCGCTCGGTACGGCATGTCGATCTCTTCAGTGACCGACGCCGTACGTCATCCCTTGGTTGCCCGGCCGTAGACCATCGGCGGACGGCGGTGCGGGCGCGGCCTCGCCACAGTGAGAGGCATGGAGAAGACGAAGGGGATCAACCGGGCGCGGTTCCTGGCGGGGGCGGCGGCCCTCGGCCTGTCGGCGGCGGTGCTGCCGGCCGGACCGGCCGCGGCGACCGGCCGTGGTCTGCGGCACCGCGGTGTCGTCTACACCGTCGGCGAGGGCGAGACGCCGGGGACCGCGTGGAGCGCGGCCCGGATGCGCCGTGACATTCGCGCCATCCGCGACCGGCTGCACGCCGACACCGTCGACGTCACCGGCGACGGAGTCGAGCGCCTCACCGCCACCGCCGCAGAGGCCGCCGAGCGCGGGCTGCACGTGTGGCTCCAGCCGACCCTCGCGGACGCCCCGCAGCGGGACACCCTGGAGCATCTGGCGGAGTGCGGCCGGTTCGCGGAGCGGCTGCGGCGGCAGGGCGCGAGCGTCGACTTCAGCGTGGGCTGCGAGTTCTGGCTGCTGGTGCCGGGGATCGTGCCGGGGGAGACGGTCCTGGAGCGCGTACAGAACATGCTGAAGGGCAACTTCGACCCCGTGAGGATGCAGCGCCGCCTCGACCGCTTCACGGCGAAGGCGGCGGCGGTGGGCCGGTCCGTCTTCCACGGCAGACTGAGCTATGCCGCCGCCCAGGACGACGAGGTGGACTGGGGCCTCTTCGACATCGTGGGCATCGACTACTACTCGTACTTCCACCAACGCTCGCAGTACGTACGGGAGTTGAGGAAGTACCTGCGCTGGGGCAAGCCCCTCGCCATCACCGAGTTCGGGACCTGCACCTACGTCGGCGCCCCGGAGGCGGGCGGCATGGGCTGGGACGTCGTCGACCACGACAAGGACCCGCAGGAGATCAAGGGCCACCTGGTCCGCAGCGAACACACCCAAGCCGCCTACCTGACCGGCCTGCTGGACGTCTTCGAGTCGATGGGCCTGTACGCGGCGATGGCCTTCGAGTTCGTCACCCCGGACGCCCCGCACCGCACCGACAACCCGCGCTACGACCTCGACATGGCGAGCTACAGCATCACCAAGGCCATCAAGGACCGCCCGGACGACCCCTGTTCGGGCTGGCACTGGGAGCCGAAGGAGGCCTTCCACGCGCTGGCGCGCCAGTACGGGCGGGCCTGCGTACGCCAGGCACCGTAGACGGACCGGCCGCGCGCCGGCGGGAGGGTGTTCAGCGGCAGTGGACGTCCTGCCGCGGCCGCTCGCCCGTCGCCAGGAAGCGGGAGACCGTCGCGTCGCCGCACCTGGTGCCGTTGGCGAGATAGGCCTCGTGGCCGGTGGCGTCGTTGGTGACCATGACGGCGCGGCGGCCGAGCGCCTCGCGGAGCTTCAGGGCGCCGCTCAGCGGGGTGGCGAGGTCGCGCTCGTTCTGGACGAGCAGGATGTCGGACGGGCCCCGGTCGGTGATCCGTACCGGAGGCTCCTTCGGCTGCCACGGCCAGGCGGCGCACACCAGCGCGTTCCTCGGCATGCCCGCGGTCAGCGGGTACTTGACGCGGCTCTCGGCGACGCCCTTCCGGTAGGTGGCGGCATCGCGCGGCCATGCGGCGTCGTTGCAGATGGTGGCGGCGCTCACCGCAACGAGGTTCTGCATGGCCGCGTCCGGTGGGGCCGCCGGTGCGGGCGGGACGGTTCCCTTCAGGGCGGCTGCGATCAGCTCGGCCAGGGCGGGGTAGTCGTCGGGCTCGGTGAGGCCGTCGAGCATCGTCTGACGCAGCACGTTGCCGTTCAGCTCCTCCGGGTTGGCGCCCGGCCAGGGGATCGGCTCGCGGTCCAGATGCGCGGCGAGGCGCAGGAGGAGTGGGCGGACCTCGGCGGCCGTGCCGGCCAGGCGGTGCGGGTTGCCGGGCGCCGACGCCCACATGGCGAACTCGGGGAAGTTGTCCTCGACGCCCACCTCGTACGCGGCGACCCAGGCCCGCTCCGCCCGGACCGGATCGGGGTTGTCGTTGCTGTCCAGCACGATGCGGTCGGTGCGCTGCGGGAACATCTCGCTGTACGCGGCGCCTACATAGGTGCCGTACGAGACGCCCCAGGCGGACAGCCTGCGCTCGCCGAGCGCGGCCCGGATGCGGTCGATGTCGCGGGCGTTGTCCTTGGTGGTGATGTGGCGCATCAGTTCGCTGCCGTTGGTCGCGCAGGCGGCGGCCACCCGCCTGGCGGTGCGCATGTTCTCGGTGACGGACCCGTCCGGGGCGGGCCACGGGCGCAGCTTCGACAGGGCGAGGTCCGAATGATCGAGGCCACAACTGACCGCTGTGGAGGGCGCGTTGCCACGCGGTGCGAAACCGATCAGGTCGTAGGCGTCCCGGACGTCCTGCGGCAGCTTCTGCCCCTTCCCCGAAGGGTCGTCCAGACTGGTGCCGCCCGGCCCGCCGGCGATCAGCAGCAGGGCACCCCGGCGGGCGGACGGCTTCTCGGCGGGGATGCGGGAGACGGCGATGTCGATGGTGCGGCCGCCGGGGTGGGCGTAGTCCATGGGGACTTCGAGGATCGCGCACTGCTGACGGGGGTCGAGGCCGCTGCCCGCGCACCTGGTCCATGTGAGCGGCTCCTCGGCGGCGGACGCGGTGAGGGGCGTGAGAGCACCGAAGACGATGCCGGAGGCCGCCGCGATCAGGGCCGCGCTTTTCGTGATCTCCTTCATGAACACGAGACTCCCGGATGCCGTCCGCGCATCCCATCCGGTCAACTGCCTTGTCGGCAGGGGGGTTTACCCCCGCCGCGACGCAGGGTTTCTCATACGTCCCGCCGGTCCACGACCACGACCGCCACGAGCGCCGCCACCGCCGCCCACACCGCGAACACGACCCACCCGCCCGCGACGGTCGCCGGATACTTCGGGACCAGCACATAGCGGGACTGCCCGTACCCCACGTCCACGAGCCGCTCCCACGCGTTGAACGGAAAGGCGTGCCGGACCGACGCCGTCCAGTGGTAGCGGTCCGTGACGAAGGACGGCAGGAACAGCAGGACGAACGTCGTCAGCACCATCGTCGTGGCGCTGTGCCGGATCACCGCGCCCAGCCCCATGCCGGCCAGCGCACACACCGGGGCGAGCAGCGCCGACGCCACGACCACGCGCCAGGCGCCGGGATGGTCGATCGGCACGCCCAGGCCCCGCCCGTCGAGGATGGCCTGCGAGGAGGCGTAGGAGGCGGCCGCGACGAGCGCGCCGAACACCGTCATGACCGCCGTCAGCACGACCACCTTCGCGGCCATCAGGGCCCGCCGGTCCGGCACGGCGGTGAACGTCGTACGGACCAGGCCGGTCGCGTACTCCCCGACGACCGTGATCGCGCCGATGCTCGCGCACACCAGCACGAGGATCATGGCGGAGCCCTGGGTGAAGGCGTCCCGCAGCGCCCAGTACACGAAGTCCTCGCGGATCGGCCCGCCGTAGTGCGGATAGTTCACGTAGTCGGCGCGGGCCGCGTTCGCGTTGAAGCCGACGACGGCCAGCGCACCGCAGCCGAAGGCCCAGTACGTGGAGCGCAGGGAGCGCAGTTTGATCCACTCGGCGGCCAGCAGATCGGTGAAGCGGGAGGCGGGCAGGGCCAGGGTGCTCATCGGGTCTCTCCAGCCGCGTACTCGACGCTGTCGGCGGTCAGTTCCATGAAGGCCGTCTCCAGGGAGGCCACCTGTGTCGTCAACTCCCATAGCGGGAAGCCGTGTTGGTGCGCCAGCTCGCCGACCCGGACGGCGCTCGCCCCGTCCACCTTCAGCGTCTCCTCGTCGTACGGCGCCACCACCGCACCCTCCGACTCCAGTACGACGGCCAGGGCGCCCGCGTGCGGCGAGCGCACCGTCACCGTCGGCGCCGTACCGCGCGCGGCGAACTCGACGAGGCTCTCGGCCGCGATGAGCTCCCCACGGCCGATGACGATCAGCTCGTCCGCGGTGTTCTCCATCTCGGACATCAGATGGCTGGAGACGAAGACGGTACGGCCCTCGTGCGCGAGCCTGCGGAACAGCCCCCGCACCCACAACACCCCCTCCGGATCGAGCCCGTTGAGCGGCTCGTCGAACATCAGCACCGGCGGGTCCCCGAGCAGCGCGGCCGCGATGCCGAGCCGCTGCTTCATGCCCAGCGAGAACGAGCCGACCCGGCGCCGGGCGGCTGCCTCAGTGAGCCCCACCTCGGCGAGCACCTCGTCCACCCGCGTCCTCGGGATGCGGTTGCTGCGGGCCAGGGCGTGCAGATGCGCCCGCGCGCTGCGCCCACCGTGCACGTCATGGGCGTCGAGAAGGGCACCGACGTGCCGTAGCCCGCGCGGATGCCGGCGGAAGGAGTGACCGCTGATCGTGGCGGTACCGGCGCTCGGCTCGATGAGCCCGAGCAGCATCCGCAGGGTCGTGGTCTTGCCCGCGCCGTTCGGGCCGAGGAAACCCGTGACATGGCCGGGGCGGACGGTGAAGGACAGATCGCGTACGGCCGTCGTGGGGCCGTACCGCTTGGTGAGCTGCTCGACTTCGATCATGCGGACCACGGTGGCGCGGGCGGCCCGTCCGGGGCATCGGCCGCTCGCTGACACTCGTACGAGGCGACTGTCGACCCTGGTTGTACGTCCACGGGCCGATGACCGCACCGCGCCCGGCGCCTACGATCACGGCATGCCTGCCAGCTCGCCTCCGCCGCCCCTGGTCAAACGCGTGTCGCCGGCCGGGTGGACGGCGATCGTGTGGTGCGCGAGCGTGCTGTTCACCCTGCTGACGACCTTCCGGCTGCCCGGCGAGATGATGCCGGCGCAGTGGCCGGCGGCCCAGCTGTACCGCTGGGACGGCCTCACGTTCCTCCTCATGTCGACCGCGATGGCGTTCCAGGGCGGCAGGCTGCTGCACCGCAGGCCGCTGCTCGCGACCACCCTGACGATCCTGGCCGCGGTCTTCGAGACGACCACCCTCGGCGTCGCCGGGCTGCCGATGGCGCAGTACCTCACGACCATGGTGGCCCTGTACTTCGTCGCGGCCACCTACCCACGGCGTACCGCGCTCGTCGCGCTGGCGATGGCGGTCGGCACCCTGATCGTGTACATAGCCGTACGGATGCTGCGCCACTGGGTCGTCAGCACCTCCGCCGAACTGGCCGTCGCCCTGGTCACCATGATCGTCTGGCTGCTCGGCAACTCGGCGCACCAGTCCCGCGTGCACGCCGAACGCCTCAGCGCCGAGCATGCGGCCCAGGCCGTCACCGCCGAACGCCTGCGCATAGCGCGCGAGATGCACGACACCGTCGCCCACAGCATCGGCATCATCGCCCTCCAGGCGGGCGCGGCGTCCCGTGTGGCCGCGACCCGTCCCGAGGCGGCCCTTGCGGCCATGCGGGCGGTCGAGAACGAGGGCCGCGAGACACTGGCCGGCCTGCGCCGCATGCTGGTCGCGCTGCGGGCGGCGGACGAGGGGCGGGATCCGGACCTCGCCCCCGCGGGCCTGGCGGACGTCGACCGACTGGCCGCCACGACCACGGCCGCGGGCGTACGAGTGGAGGTGCGCCGCCTCGGCGAGGCACGCCAACTCCCCCCGGACCTCGACCTGTCGGCGTTCCGGATCATCCAGGAGTCGGTCACGAACGTCGTACGGCACGCGGGCACACGCGCGTGCCGGGTCACCGTCGACTACCGCGACGACGAACTCGCCCTGGAGATCACGGACGACGGCCGGGGGCGCGGCAGTTCGACCGACACCGGGTTCGGACTGGCCGGGATGCGTGAGCGCGTGGCCCTGCTGCACGGCGAGTTCACGGCGGCCCCGCGCCCCGAGGGCGGCTTCCGCGTGACGGCCCGCCTGCCCCTCCCGGTGGCCGTCCGATGACCGCGGCCCCCAGGATCCGGGTCCTCCTCGTCGACGACCAGGAACTCATCCGCACCGCGCTGAGCATGGTCATGGCCGACATCGAGGACGTGGAGGTGGTCGGCGAGGCGGCGACGGGCAAGGACGCGGTGCGGCTGGCCGGCGAACTCGCCCCCGATGTGGTGGTGATGGACATCCGCATGCCGGGGATGGACGGCATCGAGGCGACGCGCCGCATCACGGAGACCCAGGCCGACGTGCGGGTGGTCGTCCTGACCACCTTCGACGACGACGCGTACGTGTACGGGGCGCTGCGCGCCGGTGCGGCCGGCTTCCTGGTCAAGGACATGGCACTGGACGACATCATCGGCGCGGTACGGGTGGTGGCGGCAGGCGACGCGCTGATCGCGCCGAGCGTGACCCGCCGCCTGATCCAGGACTTCGCCTCCCGCCCCGAACAGACCGTGAAACACCGGGAGTTGAAGACCATCACAGACCGCGAACGCGAGGTCCTCACCCTGGTCGGCAGCGGCCTGTCCAACGCCGAGATAGCGGCCGAGCTGTGCATCAGCGTGGCCACGGCGAAGACGTACCTCACCCGCCTCCTGGCCAAGCTGGACGCGCGGGACCGGGTGCAGTTGGTGATCATTGCTTATGAGGCTGGGCTGGTGTCCCCCTGATCCCCCCGGTCCCCTTGATCCCCCTGTCTCACAGTCCCAGCGTCATGATCAGCCGGTCCTCCCCGGGCCCGAAGTAGCCCTTGCGTACCCCGCCCTCGAATGAGAAGCCCAGCGACCGGTACAGCGTGATCGCGGCCGCGTTCGTCGGTTCCACCGTCAGACGCACCTGGTGGACGCCCTCGGTGCGCAACCGGCGTATCACCTCCAGCATCAGCCGCCGGCCCAGCCCGCGTCCGCGCAGTTCAGGCGTGACGGCGAGGCTCTTGATCCAGTTCACATAGCCGTCCGAGGTGGTGACGAACAGGACGTAGCCGTGCAGGCATTCGCCGTCGTCCAGGACGAGGATGCGGTCGCCGTGGATGTCGTAACTCTGGCGCAGCTCGAAGTAGTGGTACGGCTCCTCGGGGAAGGCCTCCCTGTCGACGCGATGCAGCTCGGGCAGGTCGGCCTCGACGACGCCCCTCATGGTCAGTGGGCGGTCGGTGCGGTCGGCCATGGAAGGAAAACGTTTCTCTGGAAGAGCCGTCATACCGCCCCCTGCGGGTTGGGAGTCAAGGGCACGTTGACACCCGTACGAGTGGTACGAGTGAGACGCCTGGTGTCTGCCTTTCTGGTGTGTTCGGCAGAGTTCCGACCATCTTGAGCGGGACAATCCGGCCGTTCAAGGCCGGATCAGGCCGCAGGAACGCATTCGCCACGGTGCGCCCCCAGTGCGCCCCGTCCCCCTGCCGGGGACATGACGCAATTCTCCGGACATTGACCGCAGGGGGATCCGGAGGGCCTCCGGTGTTGGTACCGTAGGTAAATGACCTTGAGTTCGTCGGGGGATGCCCAGGTGAAGAATGCGGACGCGCCCTGGGACTCATTCGACCCGATCGCCTACGTTCGGCACAACTACCGCTTCTTACAGGCGGAGGACGAGGAGATCCTGCATATCATCCGGGGTCATTTCGGCACTCATTTCCGGAAGCAGGGCGTCGGGCCTGTTTACGGCATCGACGTGGGCGCCGGTGCGAACCTCTATCCCGCGCTCTCCATGTTGCCCTGGTGCGACGAGATCACCCTCTTCGAGCACTCGTTCGCGAACGTGGAGTACCTCGAGCGCCAGACGGACGATTACGACGAGAACTGGGACCCGTTCTGGAACGCCCTGTGCGAGCACGAGGCGTACGGCTCCCTCTACTTGGACCCCCGCGACCGGTTCCGCAAGGTCGTCAAGGTCGAGCAGGGCAACATCTTCGGGCTCGAGCGCTTCGGCGGGCGCTGGTCGGTCGGGACCATGTTCTTCGTCGCCGAGTCGATGACCACCTCCCGCCAGGAGTTCGACCTGGGAGTGGAGCGCTTCCTGTGTGCCCTCGCCCCCGGAGCTCCCTTCGCCGCCGCCTTCATGGAACATTCGAAGGGTTATCACGCCGGGGAGGAGTTCTTCCCGGCCTGTGACGTCGGAGAATCAGAGGTCCGTGCGAGTCTCGCGCCCTTCGCGGGCGACTTCGAGGTGCAGCGGCTCAAGTCTGCGGCAGGTGTGCGCGACGGGTATTCGGGAATGATCCTGGCCTACGGTTGGCGAAGGAATACGGACGCAGGCATTCCGGCCGTTTAAAAATCTTCACAACAGAAAAGGGTCATTCCTCAAATGACGGCAGTGCGGCCTGTGTGAGGGGCATGGGATGCAGATCAAGCCACGCCAGCATTTGCTGGACATCTGGCAGGCCATCGCCCGCCACTCCTTCGAGCGGGAGCAGTGGGCCTGGGGCGAGTGGGGCGGACAGAGCAGCGTCGCCGACGCCGAACGGCTGCTCTGCCTGCTGTACCCGGCCACGGAGATCCCCGCCTTCCGGCTGGACGACCCGGACACCACCCAGGAGGACGTCCAGCAGGCCCTGAAGAAGGCCGGTGGGAGGCTCGACCTCCCGGCCAACCTCGTCAAGGCCGCGTCCGATTTCATGCGCACCCACACCGGCGAGGACAAGAGGCCCACCTTCGCCGGGGGTTACTACTTCGGATCCGAGGACAAGGCCCAGGGGGAGCCCACCGAGGAACAACGTCAGCTCGGCGTGGTCGACTCCTTCTCCATGTCGATCACGCTCTGCCTGGCCACGCTCGGCTTCCTCAAGGTCTACGAGACCAGGACCAGACGCAGCGACATCCAGGAGACGATCGCCGAGCTGCGTTCGGCCACCAGCAACCGGCTCACCGCCGCCATGGTGAGCCTGCTGCGCTCCTTCACCGTCAACGCCTTCGACGCGGACTCCGCGCAGGGCCGCAACCTGGTCGAACTCCTCGGCCAGGGACGGCTGTCGCAGCGGCAGGTGCTGAGCATGTACCAGAGCCGCTTCCGCGCGCTGCGTGCCGCGATCGTGGAGAGTCTCACGCTCGGTATCGACGTCCAGGCGGGCCTCAGGGACGAGAACCAGTTCTTCGAGTGCGGCTGGTCGTGGAGCCTGGTGAAGGACGCCCCCGAGGTCGAGACCGACGAACCCATCGGGCCGCAGCCCAAGGGCGCCGCCGACCCGGTGCCTTACCTCTACTTCACCGTGGTCGCGCTGGACGGCATCCAGGACCTGTTCTCCGAGCGCACCCTCACCCTGGGCCTGCTCAACACCGAACAGCAAAAGCTCGCCGAGGCGCTCCGGCTGCGCTGGGAGCTGACCCAGCAGTACTGGTCGGGCATCGCCCGCTTCGACCCCGACCGCTGGCCCCTGGAGGACATCCCCTGGCGTACGACGGGACAGGAACTGGAGTCCGAGTACTTCTCCCTCTCCGTCGCCGCCATCCTCGTCCACGACCTGATGCGCCGCCGGGCCACCGACGACGACCTGGCCCGTACCGTCACCGTCATGGAACGCCTCGCCGAACGCGGCCGTATCACCAGCCGTATGACCCGTGACGACCGCACGGTCTACGAGCTGCACAACGCGGGCGTCAAACTGCCGCTGCAGGGCAGCGAGCGGCTCGGCCCGCCGATGACGTGGTCCCTGCACGACTTCTCGGCGCAGCTGCTGAAGCGGACCATCCAGCTGCGCGCGCTCTCCCGCAACCTCGACTCGCACGACCGGCTGCTCAAACTCGCCGAGGACGTCTTCGACCACATGTGGCGCCGGCGTATCCGGGAGGGCGAGGGCGCCGGCCTGTGGGACTACGTGCACGCCGCCTATCCCGAGGCGGAGATCGTCACTCGCCGGGTGCCGGTGTCGTGGAACATCACCGAGCGCGTCGCCGAGGTGATGGTCCAGGTCCACCAGATGTACCGACAGCCCCCGGTCCGCAGCCTCGAACTCACCGAACTGGCCGGGGCGTTGCTCAGCGAGTCCGCCCATCTCCTGGGCAACGAGCAGATGGAACCAGCGCCCAGCGACGACGGCCGGCACGGCATGCAGCTCAGGAACATCGAGGTCAAGCTGCGCCGCGCCCGCGGTCTCCTGGACCGCCAGCCGGGCACCGCCTACGCGCTGGCGCTCGACGTGCTGGGCCAGCTCGACGCGCTCACCCGGGCTCGCGAAGCCGCGGCCCAGGGACGGTGACCGCGTGCTGATCTTCGCGGCCTCCGACAAGGGGGGCACGGGCCGCTCCGTCACCAGCGCCAACCTCGCCTACCATCGCGCGCTGGCCGGGGACGACGTCTGCTACCTGGACTTCGACTTCGGCTCGCCCACCGCCTCGGCCGTCTTCGACGTGGCCGACGCCCGCGAGGCCGTCGAGGACCGCGGTCTGCACTCCTACCTGATAGGGGAGGTCGGCGAGCCGGAGCGCATCGACGTGTGGGCCAGTACCGAGCACCAGGTGCTGCGAGACCCGCCGCCCGGCTGCGGCCGTCTGGTGCTGATGCCCGGAGACGTCGGCGGCGGGGAGTTCGCCACCACCGGCGACCACGTGCGGCTCTGCGTCGACCTGCTGATGAAGCTCTACTACGAGTTCGACCTGGTCGTCGTGGACCTCAGCGCCGGCCGCTCCTACGCCGTCGACATGGTCCTGGAGGCCACCGCACAGCCCGAGATGCGGGAGATCACCGCCCGCTGGCTGGTCTTCCACCGCTGGACCCGCCAGCATGTGGCGGCCGCCGCCGGCCTGGTCTTCGGCGAGCGCGGCATCGTCGCCGGCGGTGTCGACCGCGGCCACGAGGAGGAGGCGCTGCGCGGCGCCATCCGCTTCGTCCGGGCCGCCGTACCCGATCCCGAGTCGCCGCTGTGGTCGCAGGTCTCGCCCACCCAGTCGGCGTGGATGCGCAAGACCGACAGCGACCTCAAGCAGCTCGCCTCCACGCACGGCATCGGCTACAGCCAGGTCCTCGGCTCCATTCCCCTCGAACCGGTCCTGCAGTGGCGGGAGCAGCTCATCACCGACGAGGACGTGCTCGACAGCCAGATCGCCAACATGGAGACCTGGCGGGCGCTGAATCAGCTCGCCGGACGTCTCACCGACGACAAGTACTGGGAGCAGGCGTGACCGAAGCCGTCTTCCGGGAGACCACGGCGGAACTCCGCACCCAGTCCGTGCCGCTGTCCCACCTCTCCCTGGAGCTGGGCCACCTCTACATGGAGGACTTCGAGGCGGGTCCCGAACGGCTGCGCGAGCACTTCGCCGAGGTACGGCTGTGGGTGGACGCGGCCCGCGCCTCCGCCGCCCGTCGCACCGGCGGCAAGCGCCCCCGCATCAGCACCTGTTTCCTCGTCGACGACTACTTCACACGCTTCTCCACCCCCGCCGAACTCGTCCCGCTGGTGTTGAAGGAGGCCGAGAAGGCCGGCCTGGTCGTCGACTACCTGGCCCGCGAGTCGGGCTGCGCGGTCGCCGACCGGATCGAACTCGCCGAGTCCGTCATGCACCGCCTGGTCGAGTCGCCGCCGCCGGGCAGCTACGGCTCCCGCCCCTCCGTCAGCCAGACCGGCTGGCTCGCCAACGGACAGCGCACCCCCACCACGAAGCGCGCCGCCCTGGGCGAGGTCAGGGGCTGGCAGCCGCCCCAGGAGACCGCGGCCCGCAACCACTCCGTCTTCATGGACGTCGAGCTGTGGTCCGAGAAGGACGGCCGACGGCTGTGGTCCTGCCCGTTCCTGGCGGCCGTATGGCAGCTGGCCAGGCTGGGCCTGTTACGACACCTCGGTGAGCCGGTGCTCGTCCCGCGCCCTTGGAACGGCGAGGACTTCCCGCAGGACTGGGACCGGCTGCCGCCCCTGCTCCAGCTCAACCCGCAGGCCGCGGCCTTCAGCGCCTACCGCACCTGCACCCTGATGCCGAACCGCTTCCTGGCCGTCGAGGACGCCGTGCGGCTCATCCTCGACCAGACGGAGGTCGACTCCGGGGCGCTCAGGCAGGTCGCCGAGCGCTCGGCCCGGGAAGGGCTCGCGGTCCCGGCCGCGGTCGCCCAGCGCGCGACGTACGTCTTCTACGAGGAGCCCGTGGGCGCCCTTGCCGGCGAGGGGCCCTGACATGACAACGGCTCTCGGACAGCCCGCGCGCCCGGTCCTCGCCTGCGGTGAGGTGCGCACCTGTCTGCTGCCGTCCTTCCATGCGCTGGAGGGCAGGGCCGCCGCCCAGCTGCTCAGGCTGCGCTCCGACGAACCCGTCCGGGTCTCCGAGCGGCCCAACCTGTACGCCCTGTCCCCGGAGGTGCTGACCGGGGTGGACTGCCGGCTGCCCACCTCCAACGGCGCCAAGGTCCGGGCCGTCGGCACGGTCGCCACCCGTGTGGCGCTCACCGAGGGCCGTCTGCTGCAGTCCACCGCGTACTTCAGCTCACCGGCCGCGGGTCCTGACACCCGCCGCCCCTGGGGGCACTACCTGGTGCGGCCCGGGGTGGTCGAGCCGTTCGGCAAGCTGCCCGAACAGGCCACCGCGGAGGGCATACTGCGCGGTGCCGGGCGCGGTGAACTCGACCTGGGGATGATCGCCGAGTCCCTGCTGACGCGACTGCTGCGCCACCCGCTCCTCGACCGCAAGGTCCCCTTCAAGTCCCGACGCACACACCTGCGTTGGGCCGCCCGCCGGATCCCGGCGGGCGAACGGGCTGAGCTGACGCGGTTCACGCTGGCGGAGAACGGGCTGCGGACCGTGGAGCTGCGGCTGCCCGAGGACACACCCGTGGCCGCGGCCGCGGGTCTGTGCGAGGACCTCGCGCTGCACGACTGGCTTTTGACGACGGTGGTGCACATGCTGGACAGCAGTCGGCTCGCGGCGGCGGACGGGCGCGCCGTGGTCCAGGCGCTGCGCCCGGCCGTCGACCATCTGCTGCATCTGTGGATGCCGCACGCGCAGGTGGACCGCTCGCTGGTCCACCTGTGGGAAGTGCTGGAGCGGGAACCGGGGTTCACACGCCAGTGGCAGAACCTGGTCCAGCGCATCCGGGACCAACTGGCCGTCCAGGCCATACCGCTGCTGCACCAGGCACTGAGCACGAGCTGAGGGGCGGCACCAACCACATACCCGACGGGGGAGAGACATGAGCGGAGCGTCGTTAGGGTCCGGGGACAACGGCAACGGAGCGGGGCTGCAGCGAGGGGGCATACCCAAGCTGTTCTGGAAGATCCTGATCACGGCGTCGGCGGCGGGCGGCGCCTTCCTGCTGACCATCCTGCTGAACGGCGACAACAACGACATCTGGCAGTGGGTGGCCTCCATCGTCCTCGGCAGCGCCACGCTGATCGTCCAGTACCTCGTGGACTTCGGCGAGCGCCTCGAGGTGGTCGAGGAGAGCCAGCGCCGGCACATCGACGACATGAAGCGGAGCCTGGCCAACCACCATGCGGAGATGCGCACCGCGGTCGACCAGAGCTTCGCCAAGATCAACGAGGCGACGGAGCTGTTCAGCAAGGTGGACGGCTCCGTGCTGCGCTCCGAGGAAGTGACCCGGCTGGTCAAGGCGTACACCCAGGTCGGTGACGAGGCACCGGGAATCGTCAAGAGCTTCGCCGAAGAGGAGCTGAAACGTCTCGCCGAGCTGATGGAGGACCTCATCAGCGGCAGAGCGGACTCCTCCTTCGAGAACCACGAGTGGCTGATCGACCTTGCCCTGTGCGTCAAGAAGACCCTCTACGCCACGAGCACGACCGTCGACCGGGACTTCTGGGCCAGCGAGCCCGCCAAGCGGTATCTCAGCGCGCAGGAGAAAGCCATCAAGACCCGCGGTGTGGAGGTCCGGCGGCTGTTCCTGGTGGACGAGCCGGAGGAGGTCACCGAAGCCCTCGAGCAACTCTGCGCGCGGCAGCGCAGGTACGGCATCGACGCGCGTATAGGCGTGCAGTCGCAGCTGGATCCGGGCGGCACGGTGATGGACTACATCATCTTCGACGGGGAGCTGTGCTACGAGACCCGGCCGGACAATCACGTCCGGCCGGACATGACGATGCTGAGGATGAAGCGCGAGCACGTCGAGGACCGCGTCAGCCAGTTCAACGAGCTGTGGGCGGCGACGGAGCCGGACCACGAGCCCGAGCCGGAACAGGGCAGCGTCCGCCGCCGGCTGCGCCGGGTTGCCGACTGACGGCTTTCTCCCTATAGGCAGCCCGTCGAGTCCCGTCGAACTCCCTCAACCGCTCGAAAATACCGTCGGTTTGCAGGGCCTGGTCAATCCGCGTCGCGATTTCGGGCTGAGGTTTTTCGAAAGGCCTGCTCGAACTCCGGATTGCGATCCGTGCCGCGCGTTGAAGCATTGGCCATGGCCCAACCACCTCTCCCTGGCCAGCACTTGTGGAGCACAGACTCCAGCCGAGTGTAGGCGCAGCGACCCGCGCCGGAGATGAAAAGCGTGAAACTCAAAAGGAAAGGGGAGCACGCTGTAGGCGCAACGAACACGGTGCCCGCAATTATGAGTCGTGTTCGTTACGGTCGTTAAGGAGAGGAAATGAAACCGCCCGTCGGCACTCATGTCGTGGACACGCGAACCGGAAAGGTGGGAATCGTCATGGGGCACGAAGGGCCGTACGTCCAACTGAGACCGTACGGGGGCGGCAGGGAGTGGGACGCCGATCCCGCCGCCGTGCGCGGGGCCACCCAGGCGGAGCGGCTGAGCGCGGCGACCGCGTACGCCAACGCCCGCAGCCGGGGTGAAGTGCCTTGAGTAAGGTGCGGGCGCATGAGTCTGCCGAGCATCTGGAGATGGCGCAGGCCGCGGGCCGCGCGGCGCTACCCCGACCCGCTCACGGCGCACCAGCTGTGGATGGTGTCGCTGAGCGCGCCGGTCAGCCGGGACCGCAGCGCCTCGCGGACCACCCTGTACCCGTTCACGCGGATCGATGACGACAGCGCCCGCAGCTGGCTGGCCGAGCAGTGGGAGATCACCTCGCGCGCCGAGCTGACGGACCGCCTGGACGGGTTGTCGCGCACCGGCTACCGCGCCCGGGCCAGGCAGCTCCTCGGCGTCTCGCCGCTCGCCTGGGACGCCGCCCTGTACGCCGACATCGCCCGGCTCGGCTTCGGGTGCGGGATGATCACCGAGGCCGAGGCCTGGACCGCCCTGAAGAACATCGTGCCGGCGGTCGTGGGGACGTACGCCTCCTGGCAGGAGTACGCCGACCACTACCTGCTGGGACGGACCGTGTGGCGCGAGGGGCTCCGCGGCACGCGGGACGCGGCCTTCCCCGCCCCGCAGTCCGCCGCGGACACACACCTGCGCGCCCTCCTGGACCCGGCGAACCGGGCCAGCCCCTGGAACCTGGCCCCCTGGGACACCATCAGCCACCCCGACCGTCCCCGCTGAGCCCGGCGGTACGCGAGAATGGACCTCATGAGTCAGTTCCGCGACGAAGGCCGACCGGAACCCCATGGGGGCCGGCGATGAGTCTGTTCCGGGACGACGGCATCGTGCTGCGTACCCAGAAGCTGGGTGAAGCCGACCGGATCATGCTGCATCACCGCGGGGGACGCCCCCCGCACCCCCGGCCGAAGACCCGTGGCGGTGCGCGATGAGTCTGTTCCGGGACGACGGCATCGTGCTGCGCACCCAGAAGCTGGGTGAAGCCGACCGGATCATCACCTTGCTCACCCGTGGGCACGGCCGTGTGCGGGCCGTGGCGCGTGGGGTGCGGCGTACCAAGTCCAAGTTCGGTGCCCGTCTCGAACCCTTCTCCCACGTCGACGTGCAGTTCTTCGCGCGCGGGAGTGAGCTGGTGGGTCGCGGCCTCCCCCTGTGCACGCAGAGCGAGACCATCGCGCCGTACGGCGGTGGGATCGTCGCCGACTACGCCCGCTACACCGCGGGGACCGCCATGCTGGAGACCGCCGAGCGGTTCACCGACCACGAGGGCGAGCCGGCGGTGCAGCAGTACCTGCTGCTCGTGGGCGCCCTGCGCACCCTCGCCCGCGGCGAGCACGCCCCGCACCTCGTCCTCGACGCCTTCCTCCTGCGCTCCCTCGCCGTCAACGGCTACGCCCCCACCTTCAGCGACTGCGCGAAGTGCGGAATGCCCGGGCCGAACCGGTTCTTCTCGGTGGCCTCCGGCGGAGCCGTCTGCGTCGACTGCCGGGTGGCCGGCAGCGTCGTACCCTCACCGCAGACCCTGGAACTGCTGGGCGCACTGCTTACGGGAGACTGGGAGACCGCGGACGCATGCGAGCCGCGGTATGTCAGGGAGGGGAGCGGGCTGGTGTCCGCGTATCTGCACTGGCATCTGGAGCGCGGGCTGCGCTCTCTGCGGTACGTGGAGAAATAGGCCCGCGCACATACGAGCAAGCCGAAGAGGAGACGAGAAGCACATGGTCGTACGCGGGATCCTGGGACGCCAGCGCCGCGAGTACAGGGCACCGGAGCCGCACCCGTCCGGCGCCCGCGCGCCGAAGCTGCCGGGCGAGCTGGTCCCGAACCATGTGGCGATCGTCATGGACGGGAACGGGCGCTGGGCGAAGGAGCGCGGGCTGCCGCGCACCGAGGGCCACAAGGTGGGCGCCGAGCGCGTCCTGGACGTGTTGCAGGGCGCCGTCGAGATGGGCGTCGGCAACATCTCCCTCTACGCCTTCTCCACCGAGAACTGGAAGCGCTCACCCGAAGAGGTCCGCTTCCTCATGAACTTCAACCGCGACTTCATCCGCAAGACCCGCGACCAGCTCGACGAACTCGGCATCCGGGTGCGCTGGGTGGGCCGTATGCCCAAGCTGTGGAAGTCGGTCGCCAAGGAGCTCCAGGTCGCGCAGGAGCAGACCAAGGACAACGACAGGCTCACGCTGTACTTCTGCATGAACTACGGCGGGCGGGCCGAGATCGCGGACGCCGCGCAGGCCCTTGCGGAGGACGTGAAGGCGGGGCGCCTCGACCCCTCCAAGGTCACCGAGAAGACCCTCGCCAAGTACCTCTACTACCCGGACATGCCGGACGTGGACCTGTTCCTGCGGCCGAGCGGCGAGCAGCGCACCTCGAACTACCTGCTCTGGCAGAGCGCCTACGCGGAGATGGTCTTCCAGGACGTGCTGTGGCCGGACTTCGACCGCCGCGACCTGTGGCGGGCCTGCGTCGAGTTCGCCTCCCGCGACCGCCGCTTCGGCGGCGCAGTCCCGAACGAGCAACTGCTCGCCATGGAACGGGACATGCAGGGCGGCCCGGAGTAGTTCGGTCTTCGGCCCGGACTGGGCTCGGTCTTTCAGCCCGGCCTGGGTTTGGTTCTTCAGCCCGTCCGGCGTTTGAGGACGAGGCCGTTCAGGCCGAAAGCGGGGGTCTGGGGGCGGCAGCCCCCAGGGGCGGCCACCCGGACCACCCGCACCGCGCACCCGCTCACCCCGCGGCGCACTCCGCACAGGTGCCGAAGATCTCCACCGTGTGCGCCACGTTCACGTAGCCGTGCTCGGCCGCGATCGCCTCCGCCCACTTCTCCACCGCGGGCCCCTCCACCTCGACCGCCTTGCCGCAGACGCGGCACACGAGGTGGTGGTGGTGTTCACCGGTGGAGCAGCGGCGGTAGACGGACTCGCCGTCGGAGGTGCGCAGGACGTCGACCTCGCCGGCGTCGGCGAGGGACTGGAGGGTGCGGTAGACGGTGGTCAGGCCGACCGAGTCGCCCTTGTGCTTGAGCATGTCGTGGAGCTCCTGCGCGCTGCGGAACTCGTCGACCTCGTCGAGCGCCGCCGCCACAGCGGCACGCTGCCGGGTGGCGCGGCCCTTCACGGGCGGTCCAGCGGTCGTCACCGGTTCCTCCTCTTTTCGGCTCGATCGCCTGCGGGGCGCCTTGTGCCGGTGTCCAGACCGCGACCGTGCTCAACCCTTCGGGCCTCCGCGCGCTCGCGCCCTCGACACCGGCGCGCCCCTTCGGCTCCTCGCGCCTCCTACGTCTGCGCTTGCCGGGCCATTGTGCCAGCCCGGCCTGTGCGCAGTCAGACGCCGACCTTCCCCTCGGGGGCGCGCGCGGCCGGAATTGCACACTCCGCGGGGTCGCCGACGGGCTGGGCGGCCGCTGCGGCACGGGCGCGGCGGCGGGCCAGCGGGGCCGCCAGCGCCGTCAGCGCCATGAAGGCCGCGATGGTCAGCAGCACGATCGTCGCGCCCGGCGGCACGTCCTGGTAGTACGACGTGATCGTGCCGCCGATGGTCACGGACACCCCGATCGCCACCGCGATCGCGAAGGTCGCGGCAAAGCTGCGGCTCAACTGCTGTGCCGCCGCCACGGGCACCACCATGAGGGCGCTCACCAGCAGCAGGCCCACCACGCGCATCGCGACCGTCACCGTCACCGCAGCCGTGACGGCGGTGAGGAGGTTCAGGGCGCGCACCGGAAGGCCCGTCACCCGCGCGAACTCCTCGTCCTGGCTGACCGCGAAGAGCTGCCGGCGCAGACCGAGGGTGACCAGCACCACGAAGCCCGCGAGCAGGCAGATCGCCGTCACGTCCGACTCCGACACGGTCGACAGCGAGCCGAAGAGGTACGAGGTCAGGTTGGCGTTGGAGCCGCCCGGCGCGAGGTTGATGAACATCACGCCGCCGGCCATACCGCCGTAGAAGAGCATCGCGAGGGCGATGTCGCCGCGGGTGCGGCCGTACCAGCGGATCAGCTCCATCAGGACCGCGCCGAGCACGGAGGTGAGGGTCGCCATCCAGACCGGGGACGCGGAGAGCAGGAAGCCGAGGCCGACGCCGGTCATCGCCACATGGCCGATGCCGTCGCCCATCAGGGCCTGGCGGCGCTGCACGAGGTAGATGCCGATCGCCGGGGCGGTGATGCCGACGAGGACGGCGGCGAGCAGGGCCCGCTGCATGAAGGCGAAGTCGAGAAAGTCCATTACCGATCCATCAGCTCAGCAGGCCGGTGCGCACGGGCGTGTGCTCGTGGGGGTGTACGTGGTCGTGACCCGGCAGCGCGTGCTGGCCGACGGCTCGCGGGGGCGGGCCGTCGTGCAGGACGCAGCCGTCGCGGAGCACCACCGCGCGGTCGATGAGGGGCTCCAGCGGCCCCAGTTCGTGCAGGACGAGCAGGACCGTCGTACCGGCCGCGACCTGCTCCCGCAGGGTCCGTGCGAGTACCTCCTGGCTGGCCAGGTCGACGCCCGCCATCGGCTCGTCCATGATCAGCAGTTCGGGTTCGGCGGCGAGCGCGCGGGCGATCAGCACGCGCTGGTGCTGACCGCCGGAGAGGGCGTTCACCGAGTCCTTCGCCCTGTCCGCCATGCCGACGAGCTCCAGGGCCCGGCGTACGGCCGCGTGGTCCGCCTTGCGCAGCACGCCGAAGCGGGCGCGGGAGAGCCGGCCCGACGACACGATCTCGGTGACGGTGGCGGGGACACCGCCCGCGGCGGTCGTGCGCTGCGGCACGTACCCCACCCGCGCCCAGTCCCGGAACCGCCTGCGCTCCGTGCCGAACAGCTCGATCCCGCCGGCGCTCACCGGCACCTGGCCGATGATCGTGCGGATCGCGGTCGACTTGCCGGAGCCGTTGGCGCCGAGCAGCGCGACGACCTCACCGCGTGCCACGGTGAGGTCGATCCCGCGCAGGACGGGGCGCGAGCCGAGGTCGGCGCGGACCCCGCGCATCGCTATGACGGGCTCCGTGCCGGGTTCACCTGCTGCGCCCACGCCCATGTCGTCCTCCGTAAACGTCATTTGGATCCCAGGGCCGTCTGCAGCGCCTTGAGGTTGGCCTCCTGGACCGAGAAGTAGTCCTTGCCGCGGGACTTCGACGTGATGCCCTCGATCGGGTCGAGGACGTCCGTCTTCAGTCCGGCGTCGGCGGCGACGGTCTTCGCGGTCTTGTCGCTGACGAGCGTCTCGTAGAACACCGTCGTGACGCCGTCGGCCTTCGCCATCTTCTCAAGGTCCTTCACGCGGGCGGCGCTCGGCTCGGACTCGGGGTCGAGGCCGTTGATGGCCTCCTCGGTCAGGCCGTAGCGCTCGGCGAGGTAGCCGAAGGCGGCGTGCGTGGTGATGAAGACCTTGGACCTGGTCCCCGAAAGGCCGTCCTTGAACCGGGTGTTGAGCGCGTCGAGCTTCTTGACCAGGGCCGCGGTGTTCTTCTTGTAGTCGGCCGCATGGGCCGGGTCCGCCTTCTCGAAGGCGGCGCCGACGCCCTCGGCGACCTGGGCGTACCTCACCGGGTCGAGCCAGATGTGGGGGTCGAGACCGGCCAGCTCCTCGTTCTTGGAGCTGTCGTGGGAGGCCGCGTGGCCGCCGACCTCGTTGCCGTGCTTCTCCAGCGAGGTGAGGGAGGCGGCGTCGATCTTCGTCTTGACCTCGGACTGGGCCACCGCGTCGTCGACGGCGGGCTGGAGGTTCTTCAGGTAGAGCACCGCGTCGGACTCCTGGAGCTGCGCGGTCTGCCGGGCGCTGATCTCCAGGTCGTGCGGCTCCTGCCCGGGCTGGGTCAGGTTGGTGACGTGCACATGGTTCCCGCCGATCTGCTCGGCGAGGAACTCCAGCGGGTAGAACGACGCGACGACGTCGAACTTGTCCGTGTTGCCCGCGGCGGCGCTCTCACTGGAGCAGGCGGAGAGGGTCGTCAGGCCGAGGGCGGCGACCGCGGCCGTGGCCGCGGTGGATATGAGGCGTCGTCGTACGTTCATGACAGTCATTTTCAACAAAGATGGAAACCGTTGTCAACAAACATCCGAGGGGACACCGATTTGATTGAGGGGAGGCCCCCGCCGGTACCCTGAAGCATTCGCTCTGAAGCGTCTCGCTTCCTCGCCCGTCGTCGTAATGAAGAGAGCACCGTGGCCGCCGACAAGATCGACACCATCGTCAGCCTGAGCAAGCGCCGTGGCTTCGTTTTCCCCTGTAGTGAGATCTACGGCGGCCAGCGCGCCGCCTGGGACTACGGACACCTGGGTGTCGAGCTCAAGGAGAACATCAAGCGCCAGTGGTGGCGTTACATGGTGACGTCGCGCGAGGAGGTCGTCGGTATCGACTCGTCCGTGATCCTGGCTCCCGAGGTCTGGGTGGCCTCCGGTCACGTCGCCACCTTCTCGGACCCGCTGACCGAGTGCACCTCCTGCCACAAGCGCTACCGCGCGGACCACCTGGAGGAGGCGTACGAGGAGAAGAAGGGCCGCCTCCCCGAGAACGGCCTCGCCGACATCAACTGCCCCAACTGCGGCACCAAGGGCCAGTTCACCGAGCCCAAGCAGTTCTCGGGTCTCCTCTCCACGCACCTCGGCCCGACCCAGGACTCCGGTTCCGTCGCGTACCTGCGCCCGGAGACCGCCCAGGGCATCTTCACCAACTTCGCCCTGACGCAGACCGCCGCGCGCAAGAAGCCGCCGTTCGGCATCGCGCAGATGGGCAAGTCCTTCCGCAACGAGATCACGCCCGGCAACTTCATCTTCCGCACCCGCGAGTTCGAGCAGATGGAGATGGAGTTCTTCGTCAAGCCGGGCGAGGACGAGAAGTGGCAGGAGTACTGGATGCAGGAGCGGTGGAACTGGTACACCGGCCTGGGTCTGCGTGAAGAGAACATGCGGTGGTACGAGCACCCGCAGGAGAAGCTCTCCCACTACTCCAAGCGCACCGCCGACATCGAGTACCGCTTCCAGTTCGGCGGCAGCGAGTGGGGCGAGCTCGAGGGCGTCGCCAACCGCACCGACTACGACCTCACCGCGCACTCCAAGGCCTCCGGCCAGGACCTCCACTTCTTCGACCAGGAGGCCGGCGAGCGCTACACCCCGTACGTCATCGAGCCCGCCGCCGGTGTCGGCCGCACCATGCTGGCGTTCCTGCTCGACGCCTATGTCGAGGACGAGGCGCCCAACGCCAAGGGCAAGATGGAGAAGCGCACGGTGCTGCGCCTGGACCACCGCCTCGCGCCCGTGAAGGTCGCGGTGCTCCCGCTGTCCCGCAACCCCGAGCTGTCCCCGAAGGCCAAGGGTCTCGCCCAGGCGCTGCGCCAGAACTGGAACATCGAGTTCGACGACGCCGGTGCCATCGGCCGCCGCTACCGCCGCCAGGACGAGATCGGTACGCCGTACTGCGTGACGGTCGACTTCGACACGCTGGACGACAACGCGGTGACGGTGCGTGAGCGTGACTCCATGAAGCAGGAGCGGGTGTCTCTCGACCAGATCGAGGGGTACCTGGCCGGGCGGCTCGTCGGCGCCTAGGTTCCTGGGGGGCTGCCGCCCCCCAGACCCCCGCTTCCGGCCCTTGAGGGGCCTCGTCCTCAAACGCCGGACGGGCTGAAAAGCTCCCGTAGTGGCCCCCGATACAGGTCTCGCATTGGTCCTGTATCGGGGGCCTCGGCGTTACCAGGCTGGCGCCATGAGTCTCGCCTTTCTCCTCACCACCCTTGTCGTCGTCGCCACGCCCGGCACCGGCGTCGTCTACACCCTGGCCGCCGGGCTGTCGCACGGCCGTCGCGCGAGTGTCGTCGCGGCCTTCGCCTGCACGCTCGGGATCGTGCCGCACGTGCTGGCCTCCGTCACCGGGCTCGCCGCGCTCCTCAACGCGAGCGCGGCGGCCTTCCAGGTCCTCAAGTACGCCGGTGTCGCCTACCTCCTCCACATGGCGTGGGCGACGGTGCGGGACAAGGAGGCGATCGCCGTGGACGAGAAGGCCGCCCCCGGCTCGGCGGGACGCGTGATCGTGCGGGGCGTGCTGATCAACATCCTCAACCCCAAGCTGACGATCTTCTTCTTCGCGTTCCTGCCGCAGTTCGTGGACCCGGGTGCGCCGCATGCGCTGCCGCGGATGCTCTGGCTGAGCGGCGTGTTCATGCTGGCGACCTTCGTCGTCTTTTCCGCGTACGGGATCCTCGCCGCGTCGGTCCGCAGCCGCGTCACCTCGCGGCCGCGGGTGATGGCTTGGCTGCGGCGGGGGTTCGCGGGGTCGTTCGTGGCGCTGGGGGCCAAGTTGGCGCTGACTGCGCGGTAGTCGCTCGGCGGGGGCGCCTGGGCTCAACGGCCCTGCAGCGTCCTCACGTTGTCGCCGAAGGTCCAGTTCTTCGAGCCGTCCCAGTTGATCGACCAGGTCATCAGGCCCTTGAGGGCGGTGCCGTAGTGCTTCCAGGCCTGGGAGACGAGGGACGGTGACATGTAGCCACCGCCGGCGCCCGGCTGGGCGGGGAGGCCGGGGACCTGTTTGTCGTACGGCACCTTGATCGTCGTACCCTGCACGACCAGCCCCTTGTTGAGGCAGTCGGTCTGGGCGACGAAACCCGCCACCGTGCCGGCCTGGTAGGAGTCGCCCGAGCAGCCGTACATGCTGCCGTTGTAGTACTGCATGTTCAGCCACCACAGGCGGCCGTTGTCGGCGTACTTCTTGATGATCGGCAGGTAGGCGCCCCAGATCGAGCCGTAGGTGATGCTGCCGCCGGTGACGTAGGCCGTCTCCGGCGCCATGGTGAGGCCGAAGTTCGACGGCATCCGGGACAGGATCCCGTCGATGATGCGGATCAGGTTGGCCTGCGAGGCGGAGAGTTGGGAGATGCTGCCGCTGCCGACCAGGCCCGTCTCGATGTCTATGTCGATGCCGTCGAAGTTGTACTTCTTCAGGATCGGGACGATCGTCGAGACGAACTTGTCGGCCACCGCGGTCGAGCTGAGGTCGATGCCCGCCGCCGCTCCGCCGATCGACAGCAGGATCGTCCGGCCGGACGCCTTCGCCGCGCACATCTCCGTGGGCGTCGCCACCTTCACACCCGAGTCCATGCCGTCCTCCCAGAGGGCCGTTCCGTCCGAACGGATCACCGGGAAGGCGGCGTTGATCACGTTGTAGCCGTGCGCGGGGATGCGGGAGTCGGTGATCGGGGTCCAGCCGAAGGGCGGGTGGACCCCGTTGGCGGAGCCGTCCCAGTTCTCCCAGTAGCCCTGGAGGACCTTTCCGGCGGGCCTCGACCTGACCGCGCAGGTGTCGGCGGCCGAGGCGGTGGGCGCGGCGGGGAGCTGGGTGGCGGCCGCGGTCGCGAGCGCGGTGGCGAGCAGGGCCAGGCTGCGGCGGAGCATCGGGCCTCCCGGTGGGGGATCGGTGAGGTGTCGTAGGCATGACAGTGCTCTGGTCCAGACCTCTCGTCAATAGGTCTGGACCAACTTGGAGGATGGCCGGTGGCAAAGTTGGAATGACAGATATTGAAATCTGTCAGCTGTCATGTCAGGGTGGGATGCATGACGATGCGAACCCGAAACCTCGGAACCACCGGCCCCCAGGTCTCCGCCCTCGGCCTCGGCTGCATGGGCATGTCCGGCATGTACGGCGAGGCGGACCGCGCCGAGTCCATCGCCACCATCCACGCGGCCCTGGAAGCCGGCGTGACCCTGCTCGACACCGGCGACTTCTACGGCATGGGCCACAACGAACTGCTGATCAGCGAGGCCCTGCGCACCGCCCCGCCCGCCCTGCGGGAGAACGCGCTGCTCAGCGTGAAGTTCGGCGCCCAGCGAGGCCCGGACGGCGACTGGTACGGCTTCGACGGACGCCCGGCCGCCGTGAAGACCTTCGCCGCCTACTCCCTCCAGCGCCTCGGCGTGGACCACATCGACGTCTACCGCCCCGCCCGGCTCGACCCGAACGTGCCGATCGAGGAGACCGTCGGCGCGATCGCGGAACTGGTCGAGCAGGGATATGTCCGCCACATCGGCCTCAGCGAGGTCGGCGCGGACACCATCCGCCGGGCCGCAGCCACCGCCCCGATCGCCGACCTCCAGATCGAGTACGCGCTCATCTCCCGCGGCCCCGAGCGGGAGATCCTGCCCACCCTGCGGGAACTGGGCATCGCGGTCACCGCGTACGGCGTGCTCTCCCGCGGGCTGATCTCCGGCCATGTCACGCCCGGCCAGGGGTACGCGGCGAACGACTTCCGCGCCCACTCGCCCCGCTTCCAGGGCGACAACCTCCAGCACAACCTCACGCTGGTCGAGTCCCTGCGCAAGGTCGCCGAACAGAAGGGCGTGTCCGTCGCGCAGATCGCCATCGCCTGGGTGCTCTCCCGCGGTGAGGACATCGTGCCGCTGATCGGCGCCAAGACCCGCGAGCGGCTCGGCGAGGCGCTGGGCGCCCTGGACGTCACCCTGGACGCGGCCGACCTCGCCGCCATCGAGGCCGCCGTACCGGCCGACGCGGCGGCCGGCGAGCGGTATGCCCCCGCCCAGATGGCCATGCTCGACAGCGAGCGCTGATCACGGTGCCGGGTACCGTCTAGGCATGCCTGCGACCACCGAGACCCTGACCGCCGAGCGCATCCTCGAGGCGACCGAGGAGGTGCTGCGCCGCCACGGCCCGGCGAAGGCCACCGTGGTCGACGTGGCCCGCGCGCTCGGCGTCAGCCACGGCAGCGTCTACCGCCACTTCCGTACGAAGGCGGCGCTGCGGGAGGCGGTGACCAAGCGGTGGCTGGACCGTGCGACCCAGGAACTGGCCGGTATCGCCGCGGACGCGGAGCGGGACCCGGAGGCCCGGGTGCGGGAGTGGCTCGCGGCGCTCTTCGCGGCCAAGCGCCACAAGGCGGGCGGGGACCCGGAGCTGTTCGCCACGTACTCGGTGCTGGCCGGTGAGGCGGGGGAGGTGGTCAGTGGGCATATCGCCGAGCTGACCGGCCAGCTGACCGCGATCGTGCGGGCGGGCGTCGAAGCGGGGGTTTTCGCTGTCGCGGACCCGGTGACCGCCGCGCGCGCCCTGTTCCAGGCCACCGGCCGCTTCCATGACCCCGGTTATGCCAAGGAGTGGGAACGGCCGGGGGTGGAGGGGGAGTTCGAGGCGGTGGTGGATCTGTTGGTGCGGGGCTTGCGGCGCTGAGCGCCGCCGGGGCCTTTGACGGGCTGTTCATCGGCCGCGGGTCCGTCGTGGCTGGTCGCGCCCACGCGGCGGAAGCCGCACATTCGATACAGCCCCGCGCCCCTACGGGGCGCGTCAGCTTCCCGCCACGCAGGCCCAGAAGTCCCGCATCACCGGGGTGGGCGTCGGGTTTGTCATTGACGCCTGGGTCAGCAGGATCGTGACCGTTCCCGTCGGCGGGATGATGTGGGCCGTCGTGCCGGTGCCGCCGACCCAGCCGTAGCGGCCGGGGACGTTCCAGAGGTCTGCCGGGGTGACGTCGACCTGGCCGCCGTAGCCCCAGCCCTGGCCCTCCAGGAAGAGGGGGACGGCGTCCCGCTGTGCGGCCGTGAGGTGGTTGGTGGTCATACGGCTGACCGAGGTGGGGGAGAGGAGACCTCCGCCGGAGTCCAGCAGCATGCGGGCGAAGGCGAGCCAGTCGTCGGCCGTGGAGACGAGGCCCCCACCGCCGGAGTGGAAGCGTGGGAGGCGGCTCCAGTCGCCGTCCGGGGTGTCCGCCAGGTGGAGGGTGTCGTCCTCGGTCGGGGCGTAGGACGAGGTGAAGCGGTGCCGTTTCGACGACGGGACCTCGAACGCCGTGTCCTGCATGCCCAGCGGTTCGAAGATCCGTTCCGCGAGGAATTCGGGGAGCGTACGGCCCGAGGCCCGGGCGATCAGGATGCCCTGCAGATCGGACGAGGTGCCGTAGAGCCAGGCCTCGCCCGGCTGGTGCAGCATCGGCACCTGGGCGAGGAGGCGCAGCCAGGTGTCGTGGTCCGGCCAGTCCTGGAGGTGCCGGCCGTCCTTCTGGACCGTGAACAGGGACTGCACCGCGGGGAGCGAGAAGTCGGCGGGGAAGCCCCAGCCGGTGCGGGAGCTGAGCAGGTCCTCGACGGTGATCGGGCGGGCCGCCGGGACCACGTCGTCCACGGGGGCGTCCGGGGTGCGGACCACGAGCGGCTTCGCCAGTTCCGGCAGCCACTCCTCCACCGGTGAGTCAAGGCCGAGCAGCCCGTCCTCCACCAGCATCAGCACCGCTGCCGCCGTGATCGGCTTGGTGATCGAGGCGATACGGAAGATCGAGTCCCGGGCCATGGGGGCGGTGCCTTCGGTGTCCACCGAGCCCACGGTCACCACCTCGACGTCGTCGCCGCGCGCCACCAGGGCGACGGCGCCGGGCACGGATCCGTCGTCGACGTGCCGTTGCAGGGTGTCGTGCAGGGTGCTCATCGGTCGGCCTTCCGGTCGGGGCGGTCGTCCTGAGTACGACTCCCGGCACGGCGGAAAGTCATCGGCCCGCCCGCTCCCGGCGGCCCTACGCCTCCGACGCCCCCGCCGGATCCACCGTCGCCTGGTGCTCCCGGGCGAGATGCTCCTCCGCCTTCAGCCAGGGCAGGAACTGCGCACCCTTGCGCCAGCCGCACGTGTCACATCTGATCACGCGCTGCGCGCCCTTGCGCTCCACCCGGACGACATGCTCGCGCCCGTGCTGGTCCCAGCGGCTCACCTTGCTCGTGTTGATCTCCAGCATGATGTCTCGCCTCCGGCACAGGAGTGTGCAGCAAGACCAACATCAACAGGGACTTTCGCACGGCGAGTTGACCAAGCCGTGGCCGATTCCACACAGGATCGCGCGCAGTTGTCAGCAGTTGTCAGCCGATCGTGCGCGGCAGGCGCAGGCTGAGCAGGCCGGTCAGGGCGACACAGCCCAACTGGGTGAGGAGCGTGGTGACCAGGGCGTCCCGCATGCCAAGACCCGGGACCAGAGAGAGGAAGAGGGTGCCGAGGGCCGCCACCCCGAGGGCCAGGGACGACTGCTGGGTCGTCATCATCACTCCGCTGCCGACACCGGCCCTCGCGGGCTCCACCTCGGACAGCACGACCCGGAAGATGATGGGCAGTTGGAGCGCCTGACCGGCGCCCGCGAGAGCCGCTCCGGGGAGCAGTTCGACGAAGCCGAGGTCCGGCCAGGCCCGCCAGGCGGCCAGCGCCATCAGTCCCACGCCCGCCCCCTGGAGCAGCGCGCCGACGGTCACCACCCGGGTGCCGTACCGGGCGACCAGCCGCGGCCCGGCGAGCGAGACGAAGAAGAAGACGACGGCCATCGGCGCGAGCGCCAGCCCCGCCGGGACCGGACCGAGTCCCGCGCCCCGCTGCAACGCCACCGCGACGACGAACATGAAGCCGCTGAAGCCGATGCCGAACGGCACGATCATCACCAGTCCGCGGCGGAGCGAGGTGAGAGCGAACAGGCTGGGCGGGACCAGCGGCGTACGGCCCCGCCGGTCCGCCCGGCGCTCCACCGCGTAGAACGCCGCCGCGAGGAAGGGGAACGCCGTCAGCGACAGCCACGTCCACAGCGGCCAGCCCGCCGAACGGCCCTCGGTGAGCGGGGCCAGCAGCGCGAGGAGGGAGGCGGTGAGCAGGACGGTGCCGGGGCCGTCGACCGGCTCCGGGTGCTGGGAGCGGGTCTCGGGGACGGCACGGGCGGCGAGGACCAGGCCCGCGATCACCACGGGCACGTTCACCAGGAAGACCGAGCGCCAGCCGGTGCCGGCGATGTCGGCCGCCACCAGGATCCCGCCGAGGATCTGCCCGGCCACCATGGACAGCCCGGCCGTGGCGCCGTACAGGCCCATGGCCTTCGCCCGCCGCTGTCCCGAGGTCGCCGCCTGGATGGTGGCGAGGACCTGCGGCAGCATCGCGGCCGACGCCGCGCCCTGAGCGACCCGCGCCGCGACCAGGGCCCAGGCGTTGGGGGCGAGCCCGCAGGCCAGCGAGGTCAGACCGAAGGCCGCCACTCCGCCGAGGAAGAGCCGCCGCCGCCCGAACAGATCGCCCAGCCGTCCGCCGAGGACGAGCAGGACGGCGTAGGCGAGCCCGTATCCCGCGACGACGAGTTCGAGGACGGCCTCACTCGCGTGCAGATCCCTGCCGATGGTCGGCAGGGCGACATTGACGATGAAGAAGTCGATGAGAGGAAGTGCCGCTGCCAGCAGCACGGTGAAGAGTCCGAGGCCGCCGAGCGAGGGTGGGGCGGCCGGCGATCGGACGGTGCGTGTAGCGATGGTTTCGGTCACGCTCTTGAGCGTGCGCTCTCTCCCAAGCTGGTACCAGAGTCTTTTTATCCTGGTACAAGAACCACCTGGAAACAGTGTCGGCAGGGCGGCAGGCTGGAGGCATGGCGACGATGGCTCACGTGACGAACCAGGAGACGGCGCCCGCACCGTCGCGCGGCACGGGCGCCGAGGTGCGGCGCCATGAGCTGGCGGCTTTCCTGCGCAGCCGCCGCGAGCGCATCACCCCCGAGGAGGTGGGACTCCCGCGCGGCCGCCGGCGCCGCACGCCCGGTCTGCGCCGCGAGGAGGTCGCCCAGCTCTCCGCGGTCGGCGTCACCTGGTACACCTGGCTCGAACAGGGCCGTGACATCCAGGTCTCCGTCCAGGTCCTCGACGCCCTCGCCCGCACCCTGATGCTCGATGCCACCGAGCGCGCCCACCTGTTCCAGCTGTCCGGCGCGGTGGACCCGACACCGGCCCTGATGTGTCCGTCGGTGACACCCGCCCTGCGGGCCATGCTGGAGCAGCTGGAGCCGTACCCCGCCAGCATCCAGAACAGCCGGTACGACATCCTCGCCCACAACCGCACCCTCGGCCTGCTGCTGTGCGACCTGGAGGCGGTACCGCCCGAGGACCGCAACTGCATCCTGCTGTCGTACACGAACGACGACTGGCGCGACTCGATCGTGCACCTGGAGGACACCCGCCGCCTGATGGCCGCCCGCCTCCGCGCCGCCATGGCCGGCCATCTCACCGAACCCGCCTGGAAGATGCTCCTCAAGCGCCTGCGCGAATACCCGGAGTTCTGCGAGGCCTGGGAGCGCCACGAGGTCGTCGCCGCCCACAGCAGACGCAAGGAGTTCCTCAACCGCCTGGTGGGCCGAGTGGTCGTGGACCAGTCCGAACTGTGGCTGGGCCCGGAACTGGGCTCCCGGATGGTCACGTACGTCCCGGCGGACGAGGAGTCGAGGGCACGGCTGGAGAGGCTGCACGAGCTGGCCCTCAAGAAGGGCACATCTCAACCGGCGTAGGTGCAGCGGCCTTTGGGGGCGCGGGGCTGTGTCGATGTGCGGCTCCGCCGCGTGGGCGCGACCAGCCCCCACCGACCCGCACCCGCCGAACTACGCACTGACCCCCGCGGCCTGGCGCACCTCCGCAGAGTCAAGCTGCGCCGCAGCCCGCTCAGCACTCCGCCGAGCCCACCGCCCACTGCTCAGCGCGCCAAGCCCAAGCACCGCAGCCCCACACCCCGTGAGAATCCACCACCCCGGCACGGAGGCCGACACGAACACGTCCTTGTACGACGAGGCCCCCACACCGGAGGCCAGCACCGCCCCCACCACGGCGACCCCGAGCGTCTGCCCGAGCTGCCGGCTGGTGGACGCGACGGCGGCGGCCACCCCCGCCTGGGCGCGAGGCATCCCCGACACCGCGGTATTGGTGATCGGCGCGTTCACGAACCCGAACCCGATACCGAACAGCAGGTAGGCGACGAACAGCGTCACGTTCGACGTCTCGGCCTCGAACCCGGCGAACAGCACCCCACTCGCCGTGATTGCCGCGCCGGCCACGAGGAGCGACAGCCGCGGCCCCCTGCTCCCCACCAGCCGCCCGGACAACGGCGCGCACAGGAACGTCGGCACCGCCATCGGCAGCATCCACAGCCCCGCGTGCAGGGCGTCGTACCCGCGCACGTTCTGCAGATACAGCGTCGACAGGAACAGGAACCCGCCGAGTGCGGCGAACGCGCTGATCGCGATCACCGTCGCCCCGCTGAACGGCACCGACCGGAAGAACCGCAGATCGATCAGTGGTTCGTCGCGACGGGGCTCGTACCAGAGCAGCCCCGCCAGTGCGGCCAGCGCGACCGCGACGAAGGGCAGCACGTAGTCCGCGCCCGAGTTCGGGGCCTCGATGATCGCGTACGTCAGGGAGCCGAACAGGGCGATCACCAGGAGCTGGCCGACCGGGTCGGGGCGGCGGGCCTTGGGCGCGCGGGACTCGGGAACGTAGCGCAGCGTCAGCAGCAGGGCCGCGAGACCCACCGGCAGGTTGACCCAGAAGATCGAGCGCCAGCCGACCGACTCCACCAACAGCCCGCCGGCCAGCGGACCCGCGGCCATCGAGATGCCGACCACGCCTCCCCAGACCCCGATCGCACGGGCGCGCTCGGCCGGGTCGGTGAAGGTGTTGGTGATGATCGACATGGCGACCGGGTTGAGCATGGAACCGCCCACCGCCTGGATCATGCGGAAGGCGATGAGCGAGTCGAGGTTCGGGGCGAGGGAGCACAGCAGCGAGCCCGCGGTGAAGATGATCAGGCCCGCCATGAAGACCCGCTTGCGGCCGACGCGGTCGGCCGTGGAGCCGGAGAGCATCAACAGCGAGGCCAGGACCAGCGTGTATGCGTCGATGGTCCACTGCAGTCCGGCGGTGCTCGCGTGCAGCTCCCGCTGCATCGACGGCAGGGCGACGTTCAGAGCGGTGACGTCGAGGCTCACGATCAGCAGGCTCATACAGCAGATCGCGAGGACCAGGAAGCGTCGGCGGTGGCTGAGCTCGGGCATGCGTGTCACTTTACGCTCGCATCGATAGTGTGTCTAACTAATAGTGCAGCTAACTAATGGCCGCTACATGATCACTGCCGATGCGCGACAATGGGCCAATGCCCACGCCCGTGTCCCCGCTGCAGATCGGCCCGCACACCGTCGAGCCGCCCGTCGTCCTGGCCCCGATGGCCGGGATCACCAACGCACCCTTCCGCACCCTGTGCAGAGAGTTCAGTGGCGGCAAGGGTCTGTTCGTGAGCGAGATGATCACGACCCGGGCGCTGGTCGAGCGCAACGAGAAGACCATGCAGCTGATCCAGTTCGACGCGACGGAGAAGCCGCGCTCGATCCAGCTGTACGGCGTCGACCCGGCCACGGTCGGCAAGGCCGTCCGCATGATCGCGGAGGAGGACCTCGCCGACCACATCGACCTGAACTTCGGCTGCCCGGTCCCCAAGGTGACACGCAAGGGCGGCGGCTCGGCCCTGCCCTACAAGCGCAATCTGCTGCGCGCCATCCTGCGCGAGGCGGTCTCCGGCGCGGGCGACCTGCCGGTCACCATGAAGATGCGCAAGGGCATCGACGACGACCACATCACCTTCCTCGACGCCGGCCGGATCGCCGTGGAGGAGGGGGTGACGGCCATCGCCCTGCACGGGCGCACCGCCGCCCAGCACTACGGCGGCACGGCGGACTGGGACGCCATCGCGCGGCTCAAGGAGCACGTGCCGGAGATTCCGGTGCTGGGCAACGGTGACATCTGGTCGGCCCAGGACGCGCTGCGGATGGTGCGGGAGACGGGCTGCGACGGCGTGGTCGTGGGACGCGGCTGCCTGGGGCGGCCGTGGCTGTTCGCGGACCTGGTGGCCGCCTTCGAGGGCGGTACGGAGGCCATCGTGCGCCCCGCCCTGCGCGAGGTCGCCGACATCATGGTCCGCCACGCCGCCCTCCTCGGCGAGTGGATCGGCGACGAGTCCAAGGGCGTCGTCGACTTCCGCAAGCACGTCGCCTGGTATCTGAAGGGCTTCGCGGTCGGCAGCGAGATGCGGGGGCGTCTCGCGATCACGTCCTCCCTCGCCGAACTCCGCGCCGGACTGGACGAGTTGGACCTCGACCAGCCCTGGCCCGCCGGCGCCGACGGCCCCCGCGGCCGCACGTCCGGAAACAACCGGGTGGTGCTGCCGGACGGCTGGCTGAAGGACCCGTACGACTGTGCGGGGATCGGCGAGGACGCGGAGCTGGACACCTCCGGCGGCTGAACCGCCGGGGTCCCTCAGTCCTTCTTCGGGTGCGGGGTCGAGCCGTACGCCGTGAGGAACCTGTCGCGGAACGCGCTCATCTTCCAGACCGGGGCGTCGTGCGCCGGGCGCAGGCCGTCCGACCAGCCCCAGCTGTCGATCTTGTCGAGGACCTTGGGGTCCTTGGCGACGATCGAGATCGGCACGTCACGGCTGGCGTGGTTGCCGCTGACGCGGGCGATGGGCTGGTGGTCGCCGAGGAAGACCAGGACGGTGTTGTCGTTGCCGTAGCGCTCCAGCCACTGCGTGAGGGCGGTCACCGAGTACTGGACCGACTTGCCGTACTCCGCCTGGGACCTGGGTGAGCTGGCGATGATGTCGGACGGCTTGTTGCCGGCCTTCTGGACGGCCTTGAAGACCGAGCCGTCACCGAGGTCGTCCCAGGGGACCATCTTGGGGATCGGCGCCCACGGCTGGTGGCTGGAGGTCAGGATGACCAGCGACATGAGGGGCTTGCTGCGCTTCTTGCCGTGCTCCAGGTTCTGGAACTGCTGGAGTGCGTACTGGTCCGGCATCGTCGACCAGCTGAACTTCGGGCCCTTGTAGCCCATCTGGAAGGCGTTGCGGTAGGAGTCCAAGCCGTAGAACTTCGACTCGGGCCAGCTCTTCTGCACTCCCGGCATGATGCCGACCGTGTCCCAGTCGCCCGTCTTCCTGAAGGCCTCGGTGAGACTCATGTGGTCGCTCGCCATGAGTGTGCGGTAGCGCTGCTGGTTGCTGATCCACAGGCCCGACATGGTGGTGGAGTGACCGAGCCAGCTGCTGCCGCCGTAGGTCGCCGACGTCAGCCAGCCGCTCTTGGCGTGGAAGCCCGCCTTCGCGAGCGCCTGGGTGCGTGCGTCGAGCGTCTTGTCCACGCCGGGCGCCTCGACCGGGTCCTCGATCGCGCTGCGGCCGTAGCTCTCGATGAAGGTGAAGATCATGTCCTTGCCGCGCAGATCCGGCACCAGCTGGCCGGGCGGTGTGTTGCCGAACTCGTCGACCTTGGCGACCTTCTGGAACTCGGCCTCGTCCCGCAGCGTGTCCCGCACCCGGACCGCCTGGACGGCGACTGCCCCGGCCGTACGGTCGGACGCCAGCGGAACCCCGGCGATCTGCAGCCCCAGGGCGGAGCAGGTGACCCAGACGACGGCGGCGGCCAAGGTCCCGCGGGTCGCGATCTGTTTGTGCAGCGCGAGCAGGTTGCTGAGCCGCACCATCGCCAGCGCCATCACGCCGAGGACCACGAAGATGAGCACGAAGACCCCGATGGTCGCCCCGACCTCCACCGCCTTGCCCATCGAGTCCGCGATGTACGACTGCGCGTCGGGCAGCAGTTCCCAGTCCAGTACGACGTTGAAGGGCCGCCCCAGGTACTCCACGAACCCCATGTCCAGCAGGTTCAGGACCACCATCGCCCCGAGCGCCGCCCCCGACAGCGCCGCCACCACCAGTCTGGGCCGCCGCGGCAACGCCAGCGCGACGGCCGCCCCGATGATGGCCTCCACGGGTATCCGCGTGAACCACCGTCCGGCCTCCAGCGTGGTCAGACGGTTCGGCAGCAGCAGCGCACCGAGGACGAGGAGGGCGGCGAGGGCGGTGACCGTCCACCGTGTGTTGCGGACGGCCGTGGGGTGCCGGTCGCGCCATCCGGCGAGGCGGGGGCGCAGACCGACCTTGGGTGCCGTGTCCTCCGTGATGGTGTCGGCCGTATCCGGCTGCTGACGAACGCGCGTGAAGACAGGCACCCGAAGGTCCTTCCGTGCGAGACCCGTGGAAAGGCGGCGGGCCACGCTGGGGAGGCAACACGGATCACTTCCAGGACCCGCTTGGCCCGCCGCCATTCCGTACGGGCTGCCTCCTCCCCCTGTTCAGGGGAGGAGGCAAACACCGGGCAAACGCCTGGTCAACGGTGCGGTCACGGCTTTGTCTTCAGGGGCGCGGGGAACTGCGCGATCAACCCCCACGCACCCGCACGCGCCACACAACCCCCGCACTCGAGCTCCTACGCGCCCCCCACGGCAGTGAGCAGCGCCAACGGCGCCGCCGCGGACCGAGACTCCCGCACGCAGGCATGCGGATAAGGAACCGGCTCGGCGTGGGTGTCCCGCCCGTACCCCGCAATGACCTCCGGCAGCCGATGCCCGGCTGCCGTAGCCGCATCCACCAGCCCGTGCGCCACCGCCCGGGCCTCGTCGTGCAGCCCGTACCGCGCGAGCCCCAGCGCGATCAGCGCGTTGTCGTGCGGCCACACCGAACCCCGGTGGTACGACAGCGGGTGATACGCCGCCTGGCCCGCGGCCAGCGTCCGCACACCCCACCCCGAGAAGAAGTCCGGCTCCAGCAGCCGCCGGCCCACCAGCTCGCCGTACTCCTTGTCCAGCAGCCCCGACCACAGCAGATGCCCGGCGTCCGAGGCGAGCGCGTCCACCTGGTTGCCCTCGCCGTCCAGAGCCAGCGCCGGGAAGGACCGGTCCGGCATCCAGAAGTCCCGCTGGAAACGGTCCCGCAGATCACCGGCCGCCTGCTCGAGCAGCGCCGCGTACACCTCGTCCTGCCAGACCGTGCGCGCGACCCACGCCGTGCGGCGCAGTGCGTCGTAGGCGTACCCCTGGGCCCCGGCCGCCATCACGGCCCCGCTCGCCCGGGTCCCGTCGGCGGAGCAGATCGCGCCGGGGGAGTCCTTCCAGTTCTGGTTGGCGAGGCCGCCCTGGTCGGCGCGGTAGACGAGATAGCCGCGGGAGGTGAGCCCGCCGTGATCCAGCATCCAGCCGATCGCCGCACGGGCGTGGGGCTCCAGCCGGCGCGCGAGAGCCAGGTCGCCGGTCTGCTCGACGTAGGCACCGAGCAGCACGAGGAACAGCGGGGTGGCGTCCACGGAGCCGTAGTAACGCCCGTACGGCACCTGTCCGAAGTGCGCCAGCTCCCCGTGCCGTACCTCGTGCACGATCTTGCCGGGCTGGGACACCGAGTCCGCGCCGGTCTCGGTCGCCTGGGTGGCGGCGAGGGCGGGCAGCGTCGCGGCGGCGAGCTGCGGGCGGTAGGGGAGGGCGAACAGGGAGGTGAGCAGGGCGTCGCGGCCCAGCAGGGTCAGGAACCAGGGGGCGCCGGCGGCCGGTACGCGCAGCTCCTCGCCGTCCGGGCCGGTCGCGGTGACCTGCAACGAGGCCAGGTCCGCGAGACCACGTGCGCAGGCCGCCGCCAGCTCGGGCCAGCCGGTCGGGAAGGGCACCCCCTCCGCGAACTCGCCCTCCAGCGCGATGAGTTGTGCGTTGGCGGCGGCGGGCGAGTCGGGGATACGGGGGTCCTGCGCCGCCCCGTGCGGACGGGCGGCCACCCGCAGCGCCAGTTCCGCGGTGCCGTGCGGCTCGAGTTCCAGCGTCCACACCAGGCGCCGGGCGCCCGTGCCCGTCTCCTCGACGCCGTCCGGGGCGGGCTCGGCCGTCACCGTCGTACAGGAACGCCATTCACCGCGCTGGTAGCCGAACTCCACACCGTCGTCGAGGACCTGGCGGGAGCGGATGGCGCCGATCTTGGTGTACGTGCGGTGGTCCGAGCGCAGCTCGAACTGGTCGGTGAAGTCGGCGTCCGCGGTGACCGCGAGGCGGATCGTCGTCGGCACCGGGCGGTTGCTGGTCACCCGCAGGGACTCCACGAACGCGCTTTCACCGACGGCCTGTTCGCGGAAGATCGTGTACGCGGGCGGCTCCTGGCGGCCGCCGCGCGGGACCAGGACACAGCGCGCGGTGTCGCCGTCCGCGACCGGCGTGAGCGACTCCGGCACCGCGCCGTCCACCGTCAGCTGCCAGCGGCTCAGATGCCGGGCATCGCGCACGAACAACCCGTCCGGGGAGCCCGACCCCCGTACGCCGCTGATGTCCCCTCCGTCGCCGACGGCGGCGAACGTCCCGCCGTGCACGAGCAGATGATGCCGGTCCGTCATGCCCGGTCGCCTCCCCTGACTTCCTCGTCGCTCCTGGCGAAGTCACTTCCGTCGCAGCCGCTTCTGCCGAAGTCGCCGCTGTCGACGTCGCCTCTGCTGACGTCACTTGTGTCGAACGTGCCGATGCCCGTGCCGGACACGCCGTGTCCGGGGCGCTCGTGGAGCAGATCCAGCGCGAGCGCGGCGGTCCAGCCGAACCCCCTCGCGCCGCACGCCTCGCCGGTGAACGGGTCCACGTACTCGGCGAACCCGGAGCTGCCGGCGATGTCCAGGACGGCCTCCCGCAGCGCGTCGGCACGCGACTGCTCGCCGTGCGTGCGCAGCCCGCGCTCCAGCAGCCAGCTCGTGTTGAACCAGGCCGGGCCCCGCCAGTAGCGGTGCGGGTCGAAGGCCTCGCCGAGGAGGTCGTAGGAGGGAGCCAGGCGGGTCGCGCCGCCGAGGCCGAAGTGCGGGCCGCAGGCCGTGCGGACGAGGGCGGCGGCGGTCTCGCGCGGGAGCGTGGGCAGGAGGAGCGGGACGAGGCCCGAGACGCTCCGCTCCCGGATCAGCCGCCCGTCGCGCACGTCCCGGCAGAAGAACATGCCCTCCGCCGGGTCCCAGAGCCTCTCGAGCAGTGCGCTCGTCAGCCGCTCCGCGCGCGCGTGGCGGGCCGTGCCCGGCGCGCCCAGCTCGTGCGCGATCCGGGCCAGGGCGTGCTCGGAGGCGATGAGCAGGGCGTTGAAGGACGGGTCCTCGACCGCGAACTCCGCGCCCCGGTCTGCGTAACCGCGGTCCCGGTAGTCCGTCGCCAGCCGTACGTACCGCCCGTAGTCCAGATCCGTCGGCCGGTCCTCGGCAGCCCCGTGGTCGAGGTCGGCGCGGCGGAAGGAGCGGGCCGGGGCGGGGGTGATGCGGGCCAGTGGGGCGTCCCAGCAGGGGCTGTTGTCCATGCCCTGTTCCCAGGGGTGCACGACGGACGCCAGGCCGCCGCCGCCCAGGTCCCGCCGGTGCAGCAGATAGCGGTGCCAGGCCGCCAGCCGGGGATACATCCGGGTGAGGAAGCCGCGCGCACGGGACAGCCCCGGGTCGGCGCAGTGCACCAGCCAGACCGCCAGCGCGTGCACCGGTGGCTGCACGATGCCGGAGGTCTGTACGGTGCGCGGGGCGCCCGCAGCGCGCCCCGCGGTCGAGGAGCGCCAGAAGTCGGGGCTCGGGAAGTACGCGTCGAGCGGTACGGAGGGGTTGAAGACGATGTGCGGGATGCGCCCGTCCTCCCACTGGGCGGCCAGCAGCGTCTCCAGCTCCGTCTGGGCCCGTAACGGCGACAGGTGTCTGAGGCCGATCGCGATGAAGGCCGAGTCCCAGGACCACTGGTGGGGATACAGGCTGCGCGAGGGGACCGTGGACGCTCCCGTCCAGTTGTCGGCCAGCACCCGGGCGGCCCTGACGTGCAGCGAACCCGGATCTGCGGGCGGATCGTATGCAATGGGGTGCTGTGTGGCACGGCTGGTGAGTTGGGCAGTGCGATCCACTCGGGGCTCCCCGAAAGACGTGCGGTCGACCGGTTCGGTCGTGGCTACCGTAGAGTTACGTCTATTTAACACGCAAAACCCAGGATGTAATGCAGGCTTGAGAAACACAAGGGGGTGCGCATGACCGGACGGAGCCAGGCCAGCGCCGGAGATCTCCTCGAACTGGTGCGAAGCGGGCGTGCGACCACGCGCGGCGCGCTCCAGCAGGCCACCGGACTGTCCCGCGCCACCGTCGGCCAGCGCCTCGACCGGCTCTTCCGTGCGGGCTGGCTGCGCGAGGGCGCCGGCGGCCCCGTCGACTCCCCGCTCGGCGGCCGCCCCTCCATCACCCTGGAGTTCGACGACGAGCACGCCGTGGTCCTCGCCGCCGACCTCGACACCCGCCATGCCCGCGCCGCCGTCCTCACCCTGACCGGCGAGATCCTCGCCGAGCACTCCGGCACGCTCGCCGTCGAGGACGGCCCGGACGCCGTACTCGGTGAACTCGGCCGCTGGTTCGCCGAGTTGCTGGAGAAGGCCGGGCAGCGGGCGCAGTCGGTCTGCGGCATCGGACTCGCGGTGCCGGGGCCCGTCGACAGCGAGAGCGGGCGGGTGGTGCAGCCGCCGATGATGCCGGGCTGGGACGGCTACGACATAAGAGGCCGCCTCGCCAGATCCTTCACCGAGCACACGGGCGCGGGCCCCGTGCCGGTGCTGGTGGACAACGACGCGAACCTCATGGCGTACGGCGAACAGCGCACCGGACACCCCGACTGCTCGGCGTTCGTGCTGGTCAAGGTGTCGACCGGCATCGGAGCCGGGGTCGTGGTCGACGGCTCGATCTACCGCGGCATCGACGGCGGCGCAGGCGACATCGGGCACATCCGGGTGGGCGCGGAAGCGCTGTGCCGGTGCGGGTCGTACGGCTGTCTGGCCGCCGTGGCCAGTGGCGGCGCCGTGGCGCGGAAGCTGGCGGAGGCCGGTGTCCCGGCCGCGTCCGGCTCGGATGTGCGGGATCTGCTGGCGGCCGGGCACCCGGAGGCGGTCGGGCTCGCACGGGAGGCGGGACGGCGGGTCGGGGACGTGCTGGCGACCGTCGTCACGCTGCTCAACCCCGGAGTTCTGATGATCGCGGGGGATTTGGCCGGAACCGCATTCCTCACCGGCGTACGGGAGCTGCTGTACCAGCGGGCGCTGCCCCGCTCCACGGCGCACCTGGACGTCGTCACCTCGCGGCTCGGGGAGCGAGCGGGGCTGGTCGGAGCCGGTGCGCTGGTCGTGGAGTACCTGTACGCGCCGGAGCGGGTGGAGCAGCGGCTGCTGGCGATGGGCGTGTGACGTCGGGGTTTCTGTCCCGCTTTCTGTCCCAGAAGGCGTCCGCATGGTGAAATCCGATCCTCTGTGGCAGCGTGATTCTTGCCACCCTTGATAAGGGTTGCGCTCAGATGAGCGGATCTTGGGCGACTGCACTTCTCCAAGGGGTGGCACTCGGTGCCACCCCTTGATCGTTCATCGATCGAAATCAGACGTGCAGGATGTCCGCTCATCTGAGCGGAACTCCGTGCTCATGGGCGGTCTTGCGTTCAAGAAGTGAAAACATCTGCCCGTTGACGCTTGCCAAGCTTTGACTTTCGATCCGCTGGCGGACGACTGGTTACGGGCACATGACACACGAGTAGACGTACCCAGACGCCTTTGATCTGGGTATGTTCCTCGCCGTCAGGGCAGCCACCGCGTCCTCGAGGGAGTCGAGACCGTGTCGGAAAACAAAGAACCCCACGTAGCGAAGTTCGTTTACGACTTCACCGAGGGAAACAAGGACCTCAAGGACCTCCTGGGTGGCAAGGGCGCGAACCTCGCCGAGATGACCAACCTGGGACTCCCCGTTCCTCCTGGCTTCACCATCACGACCGAAGCCTGCAAGGTCTACCTCGACAGCGGCGAGGAGCCGGCGGCACTGCGTGACGAGGTGAGTGCGCACCTCGACGCCCTCGAGGCGCGCATGGGCAAGAAGCTGGGCCAGGCCGACAACCCCCTGCTCGTCTCGGTTCGTTCCGGCGCCAAGTTCTCGATGCCCGGAATGATGGACACGGTCCTCAACATCGGGCTCTCCGACCAGTCCGTGAAGGGCCTCGCCGAGCAGGCCGGCGACGAGCGGTTCGCCTGGGACTCCTACCGGCGCCTCATCCAGATGTTCGGCAAGACGGTCCTCGGCGTCGAGGGCGACCTCTTCGAGGACGCGCTGGAGGCGGCGAAGGCGGCCAAGAAGGTCACCGTCGACACCGAGCTGGAGGCCGCCGACCTCAAGAAGCTGGTCACCAAGTTCAAGAAGATCGTCAAGACCGAGGCCGGCCGGGACTTCCCGCAGGACCCGCGCGAGCAGATGGACCTCGCCATCAAGGCGGTCTTCGACTCCTGGAACGGCGACCGCGCCAAGCTGTACCGCCGCCAGGAGCGCATCCCGCACGACCTGGGAACGGCCGTCAACGTCTGTTCGATGGTCTTCGGCAACCTCGGCCCGGACTCCGGCACCGGCGTCGCCTTCACCCGTGACCCCGCCTCCGGCCACCAGGGCGTCTACGGCGACTACCTGCAGAACGCGCAGGGCGAGGACGTGGTCGCGGGCATCCGCAACACGGTCCCGCTCGCGGAGCTGGAGCAGATCGACAAGAAGTCGTACGACCAGCTGATGCAGATCATGGAGACCCTGGAGAACCACTACAAGGATCTCTGCGACATCGAGTTCACCATCGAGCGCGGCCAGCTGTGGATGCTGCAGACCCGCGTCGGCAAGCGCACGGCGGGCGCCGCCTTCCGTATCGCCACACAGCTCGTGGACCAGGGGCTGATCGACGAGACAGAGGCCCTGCAGCGCGTCAACGGCGCCCAGCTCGCGCAGCTGATGTTCCCGAAGTTCGACGAGGAGGCCAAGGTCGAGCAGGTCGGCCGGGGCATCGCGGCCTCGCCGGGTGCGGCGGTCGGCAAGGCCGTCTTCGACTCGTACACCGCGGTGAAGTGGTCGCGCTCCGGCGAGAAGGTCATCCTGGTCCGCCGGGAGACCAACCCCGACGACCTCGACGGCATGATCGCGGCCGAGGGCATCCTGACCTCGCGCGGCGGCAAGACCTCCCACGCGGCCGTCGTCGCGCGCGGCATGGGCAAGACCTGTGTCTGCGGCGCCGAGGAGCTGGAGGTCGACACCAAGCGCCGGCGGATGACCGTGCCCGGCGGGCACGTCGTGGAGGAGGGCGACCTCATCTCCATCGACGGCTCCAGCGGCAAGGTCTACCTGGGCGAGGTCCCGGTGGTGCCCTCCCCGGTCGTCGAGTACTTCGAGGGCCGGATGCACGCCGGCGCCAACGACGCCGACGAACTCGTCGAGGCCGTCCACCGGATCATGGCCTTCGCCGACCGCAAGCGCCGGCTGCGGGTGCGCGCCAACGCGGACAACGCCGAGGACGCGCTGCGCGCCCGTCGCTTCGGCGCCCAGGGCATCGGCCTGTGCCGTACGGAGCACATGTTCCTCGGTGACCGGCGTGAGCTGGTGGAGAAGCTGATCCTGGCCGACACCGACGCCGAGCGCGAGGAGTCCCTGAAGGAGCTGCTGCCGCTGCAGAAGCAGGACTTCGTCGAGCTGTTCTCGGCGATGGACGGCCTGCCCGTCACGGTCCGCCTCCTGGACCCGCCGCTGCACGAGTTCCTGCCGGACATCACCGAGCTGTCGGTCCGGGTCGCCCTCGCCGAGGCCCGCAAGGACCCGCACGAGAACGAGCTGCGGCTGCTTCAGGCCGTCCACCGTCTGCACGAGCAGAACCCGATGCTGGGCCTGCGCGGCGTGCGCCTGGGCCTGGTCATCCCCGGTCTGTTCACCATGCAGGTACGGGCGATCGCCGAGGCCGCGGCCGAGCGCAAGAACGCCAAGGGCGACCCGCGCGCCGAGATCATGATCCCGCTCGTCGGCACGGTCCAGGAGCTGGAGATCGTCCGCGAGGAGGCCGACCAGGTCATCGCGGAGGTCGAGGCGGCGACGGGCACGCAGCTCAAGCTGGCCATCGGCACGATGATCGAGCTCCCGCGCGCGGCCCTCACGGCCGGTCAGATCGCGGAGGCGGCGGAGTTCTTCTCCTTCGGCACCAACGACCTCACCCAGACCGTGTGGGGCTTCTCCCGGGACGACGTGGAGGCCTCGTTCTTCACCGCCTACCTGGAGAAGGGCATCTTCGGGGTGTCGCCCTTCGAGACGATCGACAAGGACGGCGTGGGCTCGCTGGTCAGCGCCGCCGCCAAGGCGGGCCGCGAGACCCGACCCGACCTGAAGCTCGGCGTCTGCGGCGAGCACGGCGGTGACCCGGAGTCGGTCCACTTCTTCCACGAGGTGGGTCTCGACTACGTCTCCTGCTCGCCGTTCCGTATCCCGGTGGCCCGCCTGGAGGCGGGACGCGCCGCCACCCAGTCGGCGGGCAGCGACCACCGGTAGACCCCACGCCCACAAAAACCCCGGAGCCGCCGCCCGTCCCCGACCCTCAACACCGATGGGCGGCGGCTCCGGATCACCAAAGAGGGGCGGCACCTTGTGCGGAGGTGCCGCCCCTTCGGGCATGATCTGCCGAGACTGTCAAGCTAGGTCCCTGAACAGGCAAAATGGCGTTTGCTGGCGTTGGGTGCAGTTGAACCTGCGGGAGGGCGTTGTGCCCGCGTTGTGCCCTCTGGGCACAGCTGCGGTCTGTCACGTGCGGCGACGACAGGCAATCCGTCCTTGCCCCAGGGTGGGGCTTTTGCATTCGTCTCGGCTGCCGAGTAGCGCCAAGGGCCCCGGGAGGCATAAGCGTCCCGGGACCCCGAGCTCCCTACTTCAGGGCGGGGGAGGAGCCGCCCTGTTGCACGGTCCCCGGCAGATTTACAGCGGGCCGATCCTCGGCCATCTGCGGTTTCTCATGCGCCTGCCGCTACTGGGGGACACCTGGGGGAAGAGGAGTCCGCGTGATCAGCCCTGTCCAGTCAAGAAGGGGTCAAGGCTGAACAAGGCGCTTGCCCACGTCAGGCATTGGCTGAGTTCAGTGGAGTCGGAGGTACCACTCCAGGATCGCGACTGCGGCGGCTCCACTGGAGCCAGCAAGACTGATCAAGGCGTGGCGGCTGGCCTCGCGCCACATTGGCTGCGGCCGCTCGGTCACCTGGGCTTCGCGGCCCAGAGCGGCTTCAGGACCGTCGGACGATGTACTCACGGGCTTGCGGCGGCTGATCGCCATGGGTTTCCCTCGCTTGCGAATCGACTGTGGTGCGCCGGGCCCGGCGGTGATTCGAATTTCGCTCGCGATCGGTGCGGTTGTCCCAAGTGCGAGGTGCGCGGGGCAGGTTTCCCACTAACCTGCTGGTCCAGCCTGTGGCCTCCGGTTGCCTGACTTACCCGTTCCAGGCAGCTCAGGGCGAGCGGGGCAAGCGTCGTGACGACCGCGGAGGGGGCAGCAATGGGAGTTCACCGCGAGACGCTCCATCGGCGGCTGCGGAAGCTGCGTCTCGATGCGGAAGCCGCGCGCCGGTCTGGAGGCAACGCGGGAGGTTTGCAGGGGGCGCTGGAAAAGCAGGTGCGTGCCACTGGCCTGCCAGGCACGTCCTCCTTCGAGGGAAAGGTGGCCAGTCGGTGGGCACCGCAGCGCTTGGAGGACTTCAATGCGCCCCGCACCCATAGCTTCGAGCAAGTCCTGGCCGTAGTCGCCGTCTGGCTGTCCTGGATGGGTTCGAACACGTTGGTCGCCGATGGCAGGGTGCGGCAGGCTTGGATGGCGAGCGCCGACTGCCAGGACTGGAGGCAGTTGCTGGACGCGGCGCATCAGGAAACCACGGAAGCCCGTCGCCGTAGCCCAGACGCACCCAGTGCCCAAGCAGAGGCGGACGCGGCAGTGGCACGCTACTTCGAGCGTCTAGTGCAGAGTTATGGGCGGCTGAACCTAGACGTTCTCGGCCCAGAGGAGCGGGCTGGTGAGCAGCCAGCGATCAGGCTGCGCCAGGTTTTTGAAGTACCGCTGGTGGCGTGGAACCCGCCGCGTCCAGATCTACCAGCCCGAATGTGGCGAGAGTTGGTCGAGCGCGGCGAATTGACCGAGGCGGATCTACCTCCGGGCCTGCGTCAGGAGGAGGTCGTTAAGTGGCGTAAGACGCGCACCGAACGACCGCCGCAGCCTGTGCTGGAAGCTGTGGCTTCGCAGGAGGGGCGGCGCCTGGTCCTTCTCGGGGATCCGGGAGCAGGTAAGTCAACGTTTGCTCGATATCTGGCGCTGGCCCTCGCCGGAGGTCTGGACTCGGTGCCCGGCGAGCTAGCGGAACTAGTCGGTTTGGTTCCAGTGATCGTGGAACTGCGTCATCTAGCAGATGGAAGCCGCTGGCAGGGACGGACGGTGGAGGATTTTTGGGAGGAGTTCAATGCCACCGAGCGGTTGTGTCTGCCCCGGAACGTCCTCGAATACCTGCTGAGCCACCCGCATCGACCCGTTGTCGCCATCTTCGACGGGCTCGACGAGATCTTCGAACCCGCCAGGCGCGCCGAGGTGGCCCGCCAGGTAGTCGCGTTCGCGCAGGCTCACAGTCATGTCCGAGTGGTCGTGACCTCGCGCGTCGTCGGCTTCGCCTCTGGTGTCTTCACGGCTGCAGGTTTCAGCCAAGCCAAGCTCGAAGACCTCGCTCAGGGCCAGATCGAGTCGTTCATCCGGCATTGGTATGAGGCTGCACATCCCACGGACCCTGGTGAAGTGTCTCGATTGGCTGGACGACTCATCGACGCAGTGCGGGGGTTCGCCTCGGTGGCCGAACTGGCTGGCAATCCTCTGCTGCTGACCATCCTTGCGTCAATCGGTTTGGGTGCCACCATCCCCCGCGATCGTCGCGAGGTCTACCGAAGGGCGGTCGACGTACTGACGGGACGATGGGACCGCGACGCGAAACACCTCCCGCTTCCCCGCCAGGATCACCCCGATGTCGCCGCAGCCATCGACGAGCTCGACGCCGGGCTCCTGCAAGAACTTCTAGAGCGCCTCGCACGCCAGCTCCAAGAAGGTGCCGGGGCGGCTCAGACGGGCACTCTCATCTCACGCACCGCCCTCACGGCACTGATCGCAAGCTACGTGACCGACATGAACTACCAACCACACGTCGCACGCATCGTTGCCAAAGCCATGGTTGAACGGCTGCACGAAAGGGCCTTCCTAATCCACCCCTACGGTGCCGGCATGTACGGCTTCGTGCACCGAACCTTCCTCGAGTATCTGGCAGCTCGCGATCTTAGCCAGCGCTACACCGCGCGGGAATGGACTCCCAACGAGTTGATCGACATGCTCGCCCACCGAGCTGCTGATCCCACCTGGCATGAGGTCATCCTGCTCGTCGTCGGCCAAATCAGTCGCCAAGCGGAAGCTGAGCATGCAACATTCATCGCACGACTGCTCAGCATGCATCGCCAACGCACCACCACAGCTTACGGCTTGTCTTATTCAGATTCCCGATTCCTGGAACTTGCAATCCGGGCTCTTGCCGAATCGCATCGCATTAGCCGCGCCCCGTCTCGACCACCCGCGAATCCGGAAAGCTCACTCGCCGCCCAGAGCGATGCAGTTATTGACGCCCTAATCGTTCACCTGGACTATTACCCATGGGACGGGCTCAACCTCGCTAAGCCTGCGATTACGACTTTCCCTTGGTCCTGGACAGGTCGCGAGCGCTTCCTGCGTTGGTTTTACGCACAGGCTGCGACGGAACCGGAGACATGGGAATCCGCACTGATCGCCGTATCCATGTGCCGCAATGTGCAGGAAGCAATTCGAATAGCGCATATTTCATGGGCGACTCACGCTGTCATTCTTGAGGCGGTGAGGGAGCGGTGGGGTGACGACTCCATCCGGGAGGTCGCCCTGAGCTTACTCGTCGATGCCACCGCCTCCGAGGACCTTCGTTTCGACATCCTCGATCTATTGCCGGAAATAGGTGGAGATAACGCCTACATCGCCATCCGCGACCTCATCCGCGATATGAGCACCCCCACAGAACTACGCACATTCGCGCTAACAATAATTGGGCGAATGTGGCCAGACAAAGATGAAATCCGTTCTTTCGCCCTCGACCTCGCCCGCAACTCGACGACCCCCGACGACGTCCGCGCCGGTGCTTTAAGAAATCTTGCCCTAAGGTGGCCGGGGAGTGGGGAGGTCCAGACCGCCATCCTCAACATCGCCAGCGACCCTGCCGTTCCCGACCGGACCCGTGCGGCCGCCTTGGGGAGCTTGCGGCGGGAATGGGCGGACGATGCAACGTCCCTCGTAATCGGCGTCGCCCGCAACCTCGACGCCCCGAACCAGGTCCGCGCCGCCGCTATAGAGGCCTTGCGGCAGGAATGGTCGGACGAGGCGACCTCCCTCTTAATCGATGTCGCCCGCGATCCCGAGGCCCCCGATCAGGTCCGCGCCGCCGCTCTGAGGGGTCTCGGTGGATGGTGGAACGAGAGCGAGGAAGCTCGCACCACCATCCGCAGTGTCGCCCGTGATGCCACTGCCCCCTACCAGACCCGTCTCGCCGCTCTCGTTCAAGTGCGCACACAGCGGACTAACAACTCGGACATTCTCCCTGTCGCCATTGAGATTGCCCGCGATTCCACTAGCGCCGCAAAAATCCGCGTTTCCGCTCTATCTGATCTTGGGCGGACGTGGGAGGAGAGCGAGGTTAGCCGCACCACCATTGTCGATATTATCCGTGACCCCACCGCCCCTCAAGAGGTACGCGCCTCCGCTCTTTCTCATCTAGAGAGATGGTGGGAGGCGACCGAGGTTAGCCGCACCGCCATTCTCGATGTTGCCTGCGACCCCACCGCCCCTGAAGAGCTACGCGCCTCCGCTCTAAGGATTCCGACCCGCCCGGGCGATATTAATGAGGATAGGTGGACCACCATTCTCGGTATCGTCTGCGATGTCACCGCTCCCGATAAGGTCCGCGCCGCCGCCCTGACAGCCCTGGGGGATCTATCGCCCGACCGTGACGAGACTCGCTCCCTCGCCGTAAGCCTTGCCTGCGACACTACCGTTCCAGACGAGGTTCGTGCTGCCGCATTGTGGGTCCTGGGTGAGTGGTGGCCAGGGAGGGACGACAATTACAGCGCCATACTCAACATCGCACGTGACAAATCTACCCAGGAAATGGCGCGCGTCGCAGCCTTGCAATTGTTGTCCTGGTGGTGGCCGGAGAGCGACGAAAGTCACGGCAGTGTTCTCGATACCGCTCGCGACGCCACTGCCCCCGACAAGGTCCGTGCCGGTGCCCTTGAGATGCTAGCGCAACGGTGGCCAAGTGAGGACGTGTGGTTCTGCGCCGCGCACTGCGCAGAGAAAGCCGAATTGAAGACTCAAAAGGTAGCAATCCGCTTGTTGGCGCTCCTGTGGCCATCGCGGCCGGAGACGGCAGATTTGTTGGCCAGATTGTCAATAAATGACAAGAGTGAACAAGTTCGCACCTGCGCAGCGCAAGCTCTGAACTACATCAACAGGACCACTAGTCTTTGGTTGGATCACGAAACAGTTAGCTAACTGAGATAACCCCATTATCGCCGCGAAGAAGACGGCACGCGCAGGCCGCGCAGTGCCTAGTCCAGCATGCCCAGGGCGGTATCGGGCTGGCACTGCGGGCACGCCTTGACCCCGTCGGCGAGCGCCCGCCGTGCCTGGTCGCGGCTGATGCCGCGGCTGCGCTTGCCCGCGTTCCAGCAGTCCCCGGTGTGCACGTACACGGGTGCGGTGTGCCGGTTGAGTCCGAGTTCGATCAGCCACTCCGGCGCCGGCGGGCGGGCCTGGAGGCCGTGCTGCCGCTCGCTCTCGCGGCGCTCTTCGTCGGCGATCCAGCGGCGAGTGCGCGCCAGGTCCCGTTCCTGCACGCGCTCCAGGAAACGGAGCAGCGCGAGTCGCGACGGGACTGGATCGTTCACATGTTCGATTCTATGATCACGGTGGCAATCTGCAATCCCCGAGGTCACCAGGAGGTGGCGTGGCCCGCGAGCGCATGACCCTGGCGGAACTCTTCCGGAGGCACGGCGTCGACCCGAAGACGCTGCCCCAGGCGCCAGCATCGCCGCCGGACAGCGAGGTGAGGACACGCATCACCCAGGCGCCGTTCCAGCCGTGTGCCGCCTGCGGCGAGGACAGCGCCACCGTCCGCGTGCGGGACTTCGGTGACGGCCCCCGCTGGGTTGATCTGTGCTGGGAGCACGGGTGGGCCACCGTGGAGCCGGCGCCGCGAATGCCTACCACCCTGGAGGGCATCCTCGCTGACGTTGGGGAAGTCGCCGCCGAACTGGGCCTTACGCTGCGCCCCGTCAGTCCCGAGGAGCTCCTGGAGAGTGCCCGCAGGGTCATGCTGCAGCGCGGCTCACGCTTCCACCTCATCGCATCCGCTGACGGCCAGCCCAGGCTTCATGGCTGGTCGAAGGATGAGCCGACGGCGCGCGAACGATTCACGGTGCGGGTTGGCAAATCCCGGGGGCTGCCGGGGGCGCGCGTCATCCTGATCGACGAGGCCGAGCGGGAGCTGCTGGCCGTATGGCCCGACCCGGAGTAGCTCTGTCAGCCCTCCGGCTGCGGGTGCCGCACGGCCCGCTTCACCACCTGCTCAACCTCGCACCGCGACATGGCCACATCCTCGCGCGCCGCATACGCCGTGACCGCCGCCTGGAAGTCCTCGGCCGCGGTACGCCAGGCCTTCCACTGCACGTCGTACGCCTCGCCGTCGAGGCCGGGGAGCTTCGCGTGCGCCTCCACGGCGGAACGTTCCAGCTTGATCAATTCGTCGGGGATGTCTGCCACGACCGGATCCTAAGCTGACGCCCCAGACATCCCGACCGCGGCCCGGGCAATGTCAAACGCCAGGTCGGGCGGCAACATCGGCTGGCAGGAGCCGACTGGTGAATCCGTCCAGGCACAGCCGTTCGTAGGCAGCCATGACGGCATCAGGGACATCCTGTTCGACAGCTAGATCCCAGCCGGGGAACACGAGCACGCGCTGTAGCGCGCCTACGATCATGTCGATCACCATGCGGGCATCCCCGATGGAGTCGGCGTAGTCCTCCAAGCCCATAGGCGTGGACGCGCACACCACTTCGACCTCCGGCCAGAGCTTCCGCATCATGCCGTACGAACGCCGTTCCTCGTACGGCTTGCTCACGAGCAGGACGGACGAGGCGGCGATGCCGGCCTCGGCCAGCACCGCCTTCGTGAACTCGATGTTCTCGCCCGTGTTCGTTGCGCGCGGCTCCAGCAGGACGGCGGAATCGGGAACACCAAGCTGCAATGCCCGCTCGCGGTAGTGGACAGCTTCCCCGCGTGGCATACGCGCTCGGGTCGTAGGGCTGGTGGCCCCGGTGAACACGATGACTGGCGCCATGCCCTGGTGATACAGCTCCGCGGTCACGTCAGCTACGCCGAGGTCGTGGCTGCCCAGACCGACGGCCACTGAACAGGGCCGCGGAGTGTGATGCATGCGGTGGTAGTCCCATAGAAGCAGGGCATCCGCCCATGCCTGCGCCGAGATCATTTCTGTCCCTTCTTGTCCTCTGCCGAGTCCGGAACCTTGAAGTCGTACTCCCACGCAAAGCGTGAAGCCGAGTGGACGCCCACCGCGAACTCAACCACCGTGCCATCGGCCGTGAACGTGGTCCGGTGCAGCTCGACCACGGGCTCACCGGGGGGGAGCTGTAGGAGCTGCACCTCATCCGCCGTCGGAATGCGGGCGAACAGGGCCTCTCTCATGTGGTCGATCTCGTATCCGGCGTCGTAGAGGACCCGGTACCCGCCACCGCGGCCGGCAGGACCCGGGGTGGGGTCGACGATGCGCGTCCCCTCGACGTGCTCCGGCCTGTAATAGCTGGTCAGGGTATGAGTCGGCTGCGTCCCCTCCTTCACGAGGCGGGCGCGTGCGTACACCTCGGAGCCAACTGGGACACCAAGCCCCTCCGCTACAAGGCTGTCCGCCTGGACGCGGCTCACGGTCTGCGTCTGCTCGTTGCGCTTGTATGCGCGACCCGATGCGACGCGGTCAGCTATAAACGCCACTTCGTCGCCGTCGCGCCACTTCGCCTTGTCGTAACGGGCGATGCCAAGCCGCTTGAGCGGAGCGCGCGGACGCACCACGGTGCCGTGCCCCCGCGTCGACGTCACGAGGCCTTCAGCCTCCAAGGCCTTGTAGGCCTTGTGGACGGTCTCCTTTGAGCCTTCCCCTGCCTCGACTAGGTCTCTGATCTGGGGCAACTGGGCGCCCGGGGCGTACTCACCGCTCCTAATCTGCTCCGCGAGCCTGTCCGCCAGGTCGCGCCACTTCGGTGCCACGCAGAACTCCTCTCGACGCGAACCAGTGAAGCACAGTCCTAGGACTGTTGACAGTCCTAGGACTGCGTGCCATCTTCGTCTCAGGCCGCTCGCAGTCCTAGGACAGCGAGCCGGAGGGGTCCTTCTTTGGGCTGCCTTCAGGCCGTGCGGTTCGGGATAGCTCGCTTCCACATGGGGCCCTGAGCTGCTGGTTCTTTGACAACCGCACACAGGGAACTGCCGGTAACCCGTGGTCCGCCTGCCCGAAGGGGTCGGAAACAAGGCGGAGAAGACCGGCGAGCCCCGTAAGGAAATCCAGACCGGTGCGAGTCCGGTCCGGGGCACTTCGGCCACTGCTCCGTGGCCGCACCGCGCGTAATGCGCGGCTTCCCCATCAACGGCGTGCACCCCCGGAGGGGCAACTCCGGGGGTGCTGTTCGGGCCGTTCCACCTGTGAGAGGAACCACGACCCAATGAGCCACATCGTCACTGTTCAGGACGCTGTTACCGCGTTCGCCGACTGGGTCGAACCCACGGCCGCGGAGCTGGACGCGATCGAGCTGGAGACTCCGCTGATCCTGGCTGAGGTCGACCTGCTCGACGCGCAGATCATCACGTTTGACCGCACCCCGACCGAGCTGGACGCCCGCCGTATCCGCCGCGCTCGCCGCCGGGTGCTGGCCGAGCGTCGGACCCTGGCCAACCGCTCCGACTCTGGGGAGGTGGCCTAATGGCACGCCGCTTCAAGGACATGCAGACACCGGAGCAGCAGTACGCGGCTCAGCGCGGCAGCAACCCCACCCCGGCCGCGCCGACGCGCCCCGCGACGCACGCGGAATGGCGCGCGATGAACACGCACCAGCAGGCGGCCCACCTGGCGCGCTTGGACGGGCGCGAGGACGACGCCCGCGAGTGGGAGCGCTACGAGGCCGAAGCGACCGCACCGGCACCGAAGAAGCGGGGGTGGTTCCGGTGAACCGCACGGGCCGCATCCTGCTGGTGGCCGCGCTGGTCGGTGTGGTCGGCATGGCATTTCGGGTCTCCTGGAACGCGCTGCGGGACATCGCCAACGCGATCGGCGCGGACCACACCGCCGCCACCCTCTACCCGTTCGTGGTCGACGGACTGATGGCGCTGGCGCTGGTCGCCACCCTCGTGCTGGTCGATCGTGACCGGACGTTCGCGCTAAAGGTGCTGGGCACCTACACCGGCGCCTCCCTGGTCCTCAACTACGTGCACGGTCTGGTCCCCGCGCTGCACGGCGCGTCGGTCGACTGGGGGCGTCTGGCCGACTGGGACCCGGCGAACTGGGTGCTCGTTTTGCTGGCGACCTCGCTTCCGGTCGGGTCGATCTACTTCGGCTCAGACTTGGTCGCCAAGGTGCTGCATCACCACCCCGCCCCGATTCTGTCCGCAGACGCGAATGCGGAGGAATCCACCAAGACCGAGAGGAATCGGTCTACGGCTGACCTGCCGGAATCGACTCCGGCCCGGGCCGTGCTGACCCGGCTGCCGATGCCCGCTCCGGTCGCCGTCGACCTGGGCAAGTCGATTCCCCCGCTGAAGTCGATCCCGAGCATCGCGCCCGCCCCGGTCAAGTCGACTGCGCGCGCCACGGTACCGGCCGCCTCGACCCGCCCCCGGCGGGCGACCGGTCGGGTGCCGGCCGCCGCCAAGTCGACCCGGCCCAAGCGCACCCCGGCGCAGTTGCTCGACGAGGCACGCACCATCACGGCCGGTTGGCCGGATGAGCAGATCACCGCTGAGGGCATCCGCCGCACCGTGCACACCTCCCCGGCGAACGCCCGGAAGCTGCGCGACACGCTGCTTGCCGAGCGCGCCGCGACCGCTGTTGGGACGCCGTGATGTCCGCCGCGTGGGGCAAGTGCTTCGACCCCAACGGCGCCCGCTACGGCGTGCCCACCTACCCGTGGAAACTCGCCCCAGACGGGCTATGCACGCGCCGGCAGTTACGGGCCCAGGGGCTCCGTCCAGGCGGTCAGCCGATCGCCGCGCAGGTCATGCGGATCAACCGGCGCACCGGCGGGCCGCGTATCGCCTACCTCTACCGCGAGGACCTCGCGCTACCGGTGCGGCCGATGACCTCGCGCAAGTGGGGCGCGCTGGCGCTGGCGATGCTCGCCCGCCGCACCTGCCCGGCCTGCGGCATCACGTACGAGTACTGCATGCCGCGCTCGCTCGGCATGTGCGTGCTGTGCGCCTTTCCCAACACCTCCCCATCCCCGACAGGGAGCTGACCATGGGCAAGCCCAACACCCGTCGCCTGGACAAAGAGATCCAGCGCACTCAGCGCAAGATCGAAGCGGTGCAGAACGAGGAGATGTGGCCGCTGACCGGCCAGGAGCGGCGCCAGGTCGCCCGCGCCCTGGTCGGTGGTTCCTACCGCGTCGCTCGTGGCAAGAGCGCAGGTCGCGCCGAACGCGCCCTGGAAAACGTGTGGAACGCCGTGAACATGCGGCTGACCGCGGAACTGACCGCGTTGCAGATGGAGCGGCAGCGCATCGTCACCCAGGCCGCGAACGACAAGGCCGCCAAGAAGTCCTCAGGGTGGTGGTGACCGTGGCCGTCAAGCCAACGCCTCCTGGCCAGTGCAGGCAGTGCTGGCAGCACGCCTACGACCGGAGCATCCACCGCAAGCTCAAGCCTCGCGAGGACTGCCTGCCGTGCCTGGACCACATGCACAACGGCCACCCTCCGGAGCAGATCGTGCCCAAGAAGGAGTCGAAGTGGTGGTGACCGCACCCACCACCCGCACCCCGCGCCGCTAGAGCCCTCCTGCTCGCCGCCGGGGCGGCCATCCCTGCCACGGACCCACCCGCCCCGGCGCCTTCCTCAACTCCCGCCCCGATCGGGGCAGTCAGGAGCACCCCAAGCATGTCCGAGAACGTCGTTCACCTGCACAAGAACCCCGAACCGGCCCCCGACACAGCCGAGTCGGCGAGTGTGACCACGCTGACCGTGGTCCCCGACCCGGCCCCGGCCAAGCCGGTGCCGCTGTGGGTGCGCTCCGGCCGCGCCGTGCGCACCGTCGTCACCCACGAGACCACCAAGACGACCGTTCGCGCGGTTGCCCGCCACGGCCTGTACACGTTCAACGGGGGCCGGATCGTGGCCCGCCGCACCTGGGACGGCCGCACCGGTTCCCGCTACGAACGCATGCTGCGGGCCGCTGAGGCCGCCGGGAACTACGAGGTGGCCGAGGAGTGGGAGGAGCGGTTGCAGCGCTTCCGCGAAGCGAGGCACCGCCGCCGCATGGACCTGCTGCACTCCCCGCTGGACGTGGCCAAGGGGGTCGGGGTCGGCGTCGGCATGAGCATCGGTGTGCTGGTCGCGCTTGGGGTGGTCATGGCGATCAACAATCATGACGTCGCCGACGTCATCACCCCGCTCGCGGCCACGATCGAGTTCATCGGCACCCTGATCCGGATCGTGCAGATCGTGTGGGGTCCCGCCCTCACGATCGGCCCGTTGCTGGCCCTGCTCGCCCTGTGGGCCGTCGGCAGCAAGCAGCAAGCCGCACCCGCATGGGCCCTGCCCGCCAACGTCCGGGGTGGCGAGGGAGAGCCGATCACCCCGTCCATCGTCGTCAAGGCCCTGCGTGACCTCGGGGTGCCCGCACTGCGCAAGGCGATCACGGAGATGGGCGACGCCGGCGCCTCGATGCTGGGTCCCATCCGGATCGCCGGATGCGGCGTCGAGGTCGACGTCACCCTCCCGTCCGGGGTGTCGACGATCGAGGTGCAGAATCGGCGGCGCAAGCTGGCGGAGAACCTGACCCGGCACGAGCACGAGGTGTTCATCACCATCCCGCAGGCCGCCCGCACGGTCCGCCTGTGGATCGCCGACTCGGGTGCGTTGGACGAGCCGATCGGCCCCTCGCCGCTGGTCACCGACGAGACGATGACCGCCGACTACGCCAAGGGCCGCGCCCCGTGGGGCCAGGACCTGCGCGGCGACGCGGCAGCCCTGAGCCTGTATCAGCGCCACCTGCTCATCACCGGCCTGTCCAACCAGGGCAAGACCGTCGCCCTGCGCTCGCTGGCGCTGTGGCTGTCGTTGGACAAGTCGGTGCAGTTCCTCATGGGCGACCTCAAGGGTGTGGGCGACTGGGCCATGTTCGACGGGCTGGCCACCACGCTCATCCAGGGGCCGACCGATGAGCACGTGATCCAGGTGACGGAGATGGTCGAGGGCGCGGTGGACGAGATGAACCGCCGCATCCAGGCCCCGCCCGGCACCACTTTCCCGCCGCTGATCGTGCTGGTCGACGAGGCGCAGGTCGCGTTCATGTGCCCGGCCAAGGACGAGGAGAAGCGCCCTTACGGCGGCTCCAAGGCCAACTCCCGGTACTTCATGGCCGTCCGCAAGATCCACAACCAGGGGCGGGCCGTGAACGTCCTGATGTGGCAGGGCACCCAGGACCCCACCAACGAGAACCTGCCCAAGCTCGTGCGGGAGGGCGCCCACACGCGCGCTTCCCTCGCCCTGGGCACCGAGTCACAGGCCCGCATGGCCCTGGGAGACAAGGCAGTCGACGGCGGGGCCGCGCCGAACCTGCTGCGTCCGGGCCTGGACCGGGGAACGCTGGTCGTCGCGTCTGACGGCATCGCCATCCCGGCCGGCCAGTCATCGATCACGGTGCGCACGCACTACATCGACGACGACGCGGCCACCGCCATCACCGACCGCGCCAAGGCCCTGCGCGACGGAGTCACCACCCTGCACGCCATCGAGAAGGGCGTCGAGCGTGACCGGCTCGCGGACATCGCGTCCGTGGTCGGCGACGCCACGCGGGTGCGCACGCAGGACATCCTCAAGCGGCTCGCGGTGCTCGACCACGACGCCTACGGCAAGTGGTCGTTCCTCGACCTCAAGCGCGAACTCGACGGCACCGGAGCCGAGCCCTACAAGTCCGACGGCGTCATGGTCGTCGGCCGCGACCGCCTCACCCGCGCCCTCGCCAACCGCGACGACGAGGGTTCCGCTTCCGCCTCCAACTGACAGGGAAGCGAGGGGTGCCGGGGCAGGGAGGCAGGGAGAACTCCCTGACCCCCTCCCTGCCCCGCCTCCCTGGCCCTGACCTGCACAAATGATCGTTCAGGGAGGCAGGGAGGCACCCCAGGCCAGACCCCTGAAACCCCCTCCACAGCGCCCCCGGAAGGGGGTGTCGCTGCCTCCCTGACCCACTGCCGGAAGGGATTCCGCATGTACCCCGAACACGTGAGCCGCGCGCCCGCTGAGCGGGCCGTGGAAGTCCACCACCCCACCCCCATCACCCCCGCCGCCATGACGCCGGCCCCCCTGGTGCCCATCCAGCCGGGCGCCGTTCCGACGGTGGCGAGCATCGTCCTGCCCGACGGCCGCGTCGTCACCGGCTACGCCATGAGCCCCGTGCAACCCGAACCGGTCGTCGCGGTGAAGCCTCCCGTGTCGCGTGCGGCGGTGAACGTCGCCCTCGGGGGCGTCGGGTTCCTCGCCGTGTGCGGCGGACTGCTGCTGCTCACCACGTTCATCGCCGCCCTCACGGCGCTGATCACTCAGCTCATCACCCTCGCCGCCGTCATCTTCGGCGGATACGTGGCCGTGCAGATCTTCAAGCCCGGCGAGGCCAAGAGCGGCAACACCTTCCACATCCGCAAAGCGATCTTCAAACGAAGCACCTTTAACAGGTGATCGCTGTGCAGCTGAGAACCGTTCAGACCATTGGGCTGCCGGACTGAGGCGGAGATGGGGAAGGTGCCTGACTGTTACTCAGCGATCGGAGCGCCGACACTGTTCCAGCAACGCTCCTTGAATCAGGCACCTTCTTCAGAACGAAAATCGTGACTGTATTGATCAGGGTGGGACCAGCCAGAATTCCGGCGGCCCAGAAGTTCTCCCGGATGCCGAAGAATATGCATCCTCCTACCGAGAGGATCGAGATTGCGATTCCGGCAATCAGCCCTGTCATCTCTCGCCTGTGGCGCAGCTTTTCGGAGAGAATTCGCTCTTTGTGCGTTCGCTCCATTTGCGGCTCCAGGAATGCTAAAGCCGCTTTGAGGTGAGAGGCCGGCAGTTTGGACCATTGTCGGGCAAACTGCAACGCAAGCGATTCATCCGTTGGCTGCTGGGTCACTTCCCGGCCTTTCTCCTCTGCGCGGCGCGGGCAACCCGGCCATTTCTGGGTCGTAGGGCTCCGACTCGCCGGGGGGTGCATCATCCCCCCAGGTCCCGTCATCAGGAGTCCCATCTGGCGGTGGCCCAAGAGCGAGAAATAGTTCGATCAAACCTTCATTGAGCTGTACCGCCGAGAGATCAGCTTCCAAGCCGGACGGAATCGTTGGAACATCGAAACCATCCTCCGAATTCACCTCAAGCGACGACAAGTTGGCGGCAGCAGCAAGAATGGACGACAGTGTCTCCGATATTTCGGATGCCGTTCCGGTTTCCAGATCCGCGTCAAGAGCCCGCACTTGCCTTTCGCGCCCGAGGGCCCCGAGCATGGCTTTTTGATAGTCCAACCCTGAAAGGCGAGGGCGGATGCCGAATAGCCGCTTCAATCTGGCGAAGCGCGTTGGCTCTGCATCCGACCAGTAATGCTCCAAAAGGTGGGCAGAGATCGCACTCTTTCCGCCCCCTGGGCTGGTGACGAAGAGCCTTACTCCCTCAAGGCTCACCTCTGTCTTCGAAAGGGACTCAAGGAGTTTTTCGCCGTCGATCCTACGACTCTCCCACAGCGGCCTTAAGGACTCTGCGAGCTCCGCGCCGTCATCCTCTGGTGTTTGGCCCTCTGGGTCGCTCACTCAACCACCCCCCGTAGACAGCCCTGACTCTCTCCTCAAACGGGGAGAGGTTACTAGATCAAGATGACGTTCTGGGCAAGAGTTCGAATGTTACTCATATTGATTACTTTCGATCGGATGATCGGAGAGTTGCCCGGAAGATTTCGATTGAGATCGTCGGCAGTACCGCTGCCGATCAGAACGCCAAGGGCGGCCCTCGCTCGCCAAAGTCCGGGCCGCCCTTGTCAGCCAGTCACCCATCAAGGAACTGGAGACCTCCAGCATGACCGACCCGACTGACATCCGGCGAGTGCCGGACCTGTCCCGGCCCTTCCGTGTCCTGGACGGCTGCTGCTGCATCGGCGGCGGCACCGAGGGGTACCGGCGCGCGTTCGGCGCCACCTGCCACATCACCGGCGTGGACATCGCGGCTCAGCCCGACTACCGGGGCGACGCCTTCCACCAGGGCGACGTCATCGCGTTCATCCGCGACCGTGGCCACGAGTTCGACTTCATCCACGTCTCCCCGCCCTGCCAGGGCGAGGGAGCCCCCACCAAGGGCACCAATGCGGCGCGCAACGCGGCGATCGGCCGCACCTACCCCCGCCTCATCCGCCCGGTCCGGGCCGCGCTGGAGGCGACGGGCCGGCCGTACGTGATCGAAAACGTGGCCGGCTCCGAGGTGCGCAAGGACATCCGCCTGTGCGGGGAGATGTTCGGGCTCGGGGTGCTCATGCACCGCTACCTCGAACTCGGCAACTGGACAGCCGTGCAGCCGGCCCACCCCGCGCATCGGGGCAGGGTTCGCGGGTGGCGCCACGGCGAGTACTTCGAGGGCCCGTACGTGGCCGCGTACGGCAAGGGGGGCGGCAAGGCGACCGTGGAGGAGATCCAGTCGGCGAAGGGCATCGACTGGTCCACCGATCACCTCCGGCTCCGGGAGGCCCTGCCGCCCGCCTACACGGAGTGGATCGGCCGCGCCTTCCTCGACACCCTCACCCCCACGTTGGGGGTGGCGGCGTGAGCCAGAACCAGCGCACAGCGCTCGAACTCGCGGCGGCCGGCGTGCCGGTACTGCCCCTGCGGGCGGGCAAGCTGCCGTTCGGGAACTGCCGCTCCTGCGCGAACAACGCATGCGGCGGCCGGCCGAACATGAAGAACCCCGGACCCTGCACCTGCCGGCAGCCCTGCCACGGATGGGCTGCCGCCACCCTCGACCCCCACGTCATCAACTCCCCGGCGTGGGCACGCGTGTGGCGGGAAGCGGCGGCGGTCGCCTACCACCCCGGCGGCGCCGGCCTCACCGTCGTCGACCTCGACAACGCCGACTCCACCGCGTGGGCACGCGCGAGCCTGCCCGCCACCCGCACCGTGCGCACGACTCGGGGTGAGCACTGGATCTACCGGGGCACCATGCCGTCATCGAACGCTGTCCGGCCCGGCGTCGACATCAAGTCCCTTATGCAGTACGCCCGTTGGCTGGGGCCGGGCTCGGGCGTCACGGCCGCTCTCCCGGACGTCGTGCGCGCCCTGGCAGTAAAGGAGCCGACCCCGGCCCGCAGGCCGTCACAGACGCCCACAACGCCCCTGAGGGGCAAAAGCGGAGAATGCCGACACCGCACGCCCGCCTACCTGGAGCGTGGCATCGCCATGGCGGAGCAGCGCATCACCGAGGCCACCAGCGCCATCCACGCGACTGTGTACCGCACGTTCCTCGCCGTGCTCTCCACGCACGGCCGGTGCGGCTGCCTCACCGACGCGCATGTCGCCCGGCTGTTCACCGCTGCTCAGGCCAAGGGCGAATCACTGCGGCACTGCACCGACGCGTGGACCAACGCCCGCACCGCACTGGGGATGTGACCGTGTCCGACGACGACGAGAAGACTTCGGCCCGCAAGGTCATCACCGACTACGCGCAAGCGCACTTCCGGTACTTCCGCACCATCGACGGCACCGTCTACGCGCAGAAGAACGGCCACCCCGTCGCCCGGCCCATCCGCTCCCAGGGCACCACCGGCAGCCACCGCCAAGAACTCATGGTCGGCCTATTCAAGGACGGCATCGGCGTGTTCAACGGCACGGCACTCAAGGAGGCACTCGACTTGATCGAAGCACTCGCCCTGACCGAGGACGTACAGCCCACCCACATCCGCGTCGCCCCGGGGTTCGACGGTGCGACCTGGCTCGACCTGGGCCGCACCGACGGCAAGTCCGTCCGCATCCACCCCACCGGATGGGACATCCGCACCCCCGACCCGCAGGAAGTCTGCTGGCGACGCACCCAGCTCACAGGCGAACTGCCCCTGCCCGCCAAGGACACCAACGGCAAGGGCATCGACCTCCTGCTCGGCCTGTGCAACTTCGCCGGCGCCGAGACCGAATGCCTGGCACTGGCCTGGCTGATCGGCTGCCTGGAACCCTCCGTCCCCGTCCCCGCACCCTTCCTCACCGGCCCGCAGGGGGCGGGCAAGTCCACCGGCGGCCGGATGCTCGTGCGGGTCATCGAGGGGATGAGCGGCGACCTGCGCCGGGCCCCGAAGGACGAAGAGAACATGATCACGGCCGTGGCTGCCGGATGGGTCACCGCCCTGGACAACCTCTCCCACCTGCCCCCGGACCTGTCCGACCTGATGTGCTGCATCGTGACCGGTGCCGAGAGCATCAAGCGCGCGCTGTTCACCGACGGGGACGTCGTCCGCTCCCGCTACCGGCGCCCCATGCTGCTGACCGGTATCGACGTCGGCGTCATCCGGCCCGACCTCGCCGAACGCCTCCTCCCGCTGCGTCTCGTGCGGCCCCGGGTACGGCGCACCGAGGCAGAGCTGTGGGCGGAGTACGCGGAGATCCTGCCCGTGGTTCTCGGCTCCCTGCTGGACCTGACAGTCAAGGTGCGAGCCGCTCAGGCGGACACCCCCACCGACCTGCGGATGGCAGACTTCGCCCACCTGTGCGCGCAGCTCGATGCGGCCACCGGCTGGGCCTCGCTGGCCGCGTACCGGGCCAGCCTCGACGACCTCAACGACGACGTCATCGAAGGTGACCTGCTGGCGCAGACGGTCTTGAAGCACGCCGCCGGGCTCGACGAGGGGGCGGAAGTCCGCATGACGTCCTCGGAGTGGCTGCACTGCCTCACCACCCTCTACAGCGGCGAGGAGTGCCGTCCCCTGCCCAAGGGCTGGCCCACCACCGGCAAGGTCCTCTCCGACCGCCTCAAGCGGCTGCAACCCACCCTCGCCGCACGCGGCGTGCTCATCGATTCGGGGCGCACCCGAGAGGGCCGCTACATCGAGATGACCCGCGCCCCTGCGCTCGCCCCCCACCAGCAGGAAGCAGCGTTCTAACCCGCTACCGGCGCGGCGCGGACAAGCAAGAAGAGCACCCCCGCCCGGCGGCGGGTGCTCCTCTTGTTGTTCCGGCGGCTTGCCGCCGCAGAGTCGTGCCGCTGCGCGGCTCCGCATTCGTCCTGAGCCGCACCACACCACCAACAGACCCCCTCTTTTTTCCTAAGTAGGGAAGCGCTGCGTCACAGCGTCACACGATCATGAAACCCGACCCGTGACCTGCGCATACAGGCGTGACGCAGACGGCCCCCATCTGCGTCACGCCGCGTCACCTGCGTCACGCGCGACGGACAGCCTGCGTCACGCGTGACGCACCCCCGGAGCCCTGCGTCACGCAAACCCGCAGGTCAGAGCCCCGGTTGACGCACGTGACGCGGTGACGCAGAAATCCGCACTTCGGACGCACGCGGCACCCTGATCGCCCGCCACGCCTGGTTTTTCTGGAAGGACGTCATGAAGAGGTACTTGACGACATCGGAAGTCGCCGAGCGCTACCGCACGTCGCCCTCAACTGTCCGCTACTGGCGTTACGCCGGAACCGGCCCGCAGTGCTTCATCCGGCGTGGTCGACATGTTCTGTACGACGCCCAAGCGCTCGACAAGTACGACGCTGAAGAGATGGGAGGCCGATGCGCAGCATGATCCGGGACGGCTACCAACCCCACGAACCCCGCTTCGCTACTGACTCGGTTTGCCCTGGGGGGAGGGGAACTGATGGCTGACGTGTACGACCGATGGCACCTGTCCCGCCCGCCGGCCAACGCCGAGCCGTGCACGGTGCACAGCACCAAGACCCAGACGGTGTTCCCCAGCGCTGAGCATGGCGTAGGGCAGCGATGGCAGGTGCGCTACCGGGACTTGTCCGGCAAGCAGTGCAAGGAGAACTTCGAGAAGAAGACAGCGGCGGACTCCCGGGCCGCCAAAGTGAAGGCGGAACTCGACGCCGGCACGTTCGTGAACCGCGAGCTGGGCAAGCAGAAGTTCCGGGACATCGCTGAGCGCTGGCGGGAGACCGCCATTCACCGTGAGCGGACCGAGACGAACGTTGAGCGGGCGCTACGGCTGCACATCTATCCGACGTTCGGCAGTCGGGAGATCGGCCGGATTGGGCGGGCAGATGGACAGAAGTGGATCAAAGAAAGGTCTGAGGTCATCGCACCGTCGACCTTCGCGACGCCCTGGAACGTCTGTACCAGCATCCTGAAGATGGCCCACCAAGAAGGGATCATTCCAAAGTACCCATGGGAGGGATTGAAGCCCCCCGAGGTCTTCTATCCGGAGATCCACCCGCTTCACCCGGAGGCAGTGAAGGCGCTGATCGTGACCGCGTCTCCCCGGTATCGCGCCTTGGTGCGGCAAGCTGCATCGACCGGACTGCGTCAGGGCGAGTTGTTCGGACTGGAGGACGGAGAGCCTGCCGAGACCGTGACGGTCAAGCAGCAACTGATCGGTCCCGACAAGGGGGTGCCGTACCTCGGGGAGCCGAAGACCAGGCAGAGCTACCGGTCTGTTCCTCAAGGGCGTTCGGTCGTGGACGAGATCACAAGGCATCGAAAGGAGTTCCCGCCGCAGGTCGTCTACATCGAGGATCGGACGAACCCGAGAAAGCCCGTGTGGCGTCACGCTCGTCTGCTCTACACCAGCGCGACCGGAGGGGCGATCCGGCGTGGTAGCTGGGCGAAGGTGTGGGCCCGCAACGTCAAACGGGCGAACACCTACCTGCAAAAGTCCGGCAGCAGGGCCCGTGTCCCCGAGGACGCGACCCTTCACGATCTGCGGCACTTCTACGCCTCGGTCCTGATCAAGAACGGGGCGACACCGAAGCAGGTGCAGATGAGGCTTGGTCACGCTAAGCCATCGATCACGCTGAACGTCTACACCCATCTGTGGGAGGCGGAGGCGGACCGAACGGCCGACATGATGGAGGCAGCCTTGAACGATGTGCCCTGACTGTGCCCTCTGACGTCTCGGTATGGCCGACTTCCCAGGTCAGGAAGTCGGCCATACACCTTGTGCGGAGGTGCCGCCCCTTCGGGCTGCTCAGAGGGTGCCCTGGGTGTTCACCGGTCCGATCTGGAAGAGGTGGGAGCAGATCGTCCAGGGAGCCGGGATCAGGACCGCGTTGTACGAGGCCGGGGGATAGACCCGCAGATAGGTGCCGGTGCGCAGGCAGGGGCCGCCGATGGGGCCGTTGGTCGTACGGATGACCGCGGAGACGGTGTGGGCGGGGGCGAGTGCGACGGTGGCGTAGGGCCGGCCGCTGTGCGTGGCCGCCGGGCCGATCTGCCGGTGCGCCGGGTCCAGGGCGCTGACCCCCGGATAACCGCGCAGGGTGCAGCTCGTCGCACTGGTGTTGGTGAACCGGATCGGCCAGTAGACCGAGCCCGCCGCGCCCTCCTTGCGCCCCATGGAGACGTAGAGGTCGCTCACGGCACAGGTGCGCAGTCCGTGCGCCGCCGTCGCCGCCGTCGCGCTCCATGCCGCTCCGGCGCCCGCGAGCCCCAGGAGGCCGGCGGACAGGAGGGCGGCTATGCCGCGTCGGGATCGTCGCTGAGAGTGAACAAACATGGCATATCCGCCTCCGTCGGGCGAATGGGTGGATGTGTGTGTTCTGTTGGATGAGTGCCCGGCGGAAAAAGTTGTACCGGATGGGGGGCGAACCCCACGGACGACATGCCCGGACCCCTCTCCTACGCTGGGAGGCACCCGTACGCGGAGGGAGTCCATCCATGTCCGGCTGGAACGAGAAGGCCGTCCCCGACCAGAGCGGGCGCATCGCCGTGGTCACCGGGGCCAACAGCGGCCTCGGCTACGTCGTCGCCCGGGAACTGGCGCGCAAGGGTGCGCGGGTGGTGCTCGCGTGCCGCAGCGAGGTGCGGGGAAACGCGGCGGCGGACCGGATCGTGGCCGAAGTGCCAGGAGCCATCGCGGAGTTCGCTCGGCTGGACCTCGGGGACCTCGGCTCCGTACGGGAGTTCGCGGCCTCGTACCGCTACGACTATCTCGATCTGCTCGTGAACAACGCCGGGGTGATGGCGCTGCCCTACGGGACCACGGCCGACGGGTTCGAGACGCAGTTCGGGGTCAACCACCTCGGGCACTTCGCGCTCACCGGGCTGCTGCTGCCCACGCTGCTCGACACTCCCGGCGCCCGTGTCGTGAGCGTCTCCAGCGGGATGCACGCGGTGGCCAACATCGACATCGACGACCTCAACAGCGAGCGCCGCTACCGGCGTTGGATCGCGTACGCCCGGTCCAAGACCGCCAATCTGCTCTTCGTCCACGAACTCGCGCGCCGACTCGCGGCACACGGCGCGGACGTGGTGGCCGCGGCGGCCCACCCCGGGTACGCAGCCACCAACCTGCAGGGTGCCGCACCCCGAATGGAGGGGCGCAGGCTGGCCGGGCGGGTGGTGGAGCTCGGCAACCGGGTCTTCGCGCAGTCGGCGCAGGCCGGCGCGCTGCCCCTCCTGTACGCGGCCACGGCACCGCACGTACGGCCGGACTCCTTCACCGGACCGTCCCTCATGATGTGGCGCGGGGCGCCCGCCCCGTCCTGGCGGGCGCCGTGGACGCTCAACGACACGGCGGCGGAGGGGCTTTGGGCCGCGTCCGAGCGGCTCACCGGGGTGACGTACGACGCGTTGAAGGTGTGACCGGGCCCGTCCCGCGTCAGGCCGTCGCCCCGCTGTCCACCACCAGGTCCGTGCCCACCACCGACGCCGCGTCGTCCGAGGCCAGGTACAGGACCGCTGCGGCAATCTCCTTCGTGGCCGAGATGCGGCCGAGGGGCAGTGTGGCGCCGGCCCGGGCGGCGCGGTCCGCCTCCGTCTCGCCGGGGCGCAGCGACATCGGGGTGTCGGTGGCGCCGGGGCTGACCACGTTGATGCGGACGCCCTCGCGGATGTGGTCGAGGGCGGCGCCCTTGCTGAGCGCGGTGACGGCGGCCTTGGAGGCGGCGTACGCGGCGGCCCCGGGGATGCGGGCGTGGGCACCGAAGGTGGAGGCGACGTTCACGATCGCGCCACCGGACGGCTGAGTGCGCATTCGGCGGATCTGGGCCTGGAGGGCGAGGAAGACGCCGGTGACGTTGATGTCGAGCTGGGTGTGCCAGTCGGCCTCCGGCAGGTCGGCGAGCGGGCCGCCCCGGAACACGCCCGCGTTGTTGACCGCCACGTCGAGCGAGCCGAAGGCTTCGACGGCCGCCTCCACCAGCGCCTGGTTGTCGGCGGTGGCCGACACGTCGGCGGTGACCGCCAGCGCCTTGCCGCCCCGGTCCTCGATCAGCCGGACCGTCTCGTCGAGCGGTTCCCTCCGGCGTCCCGCCACGACGACCCGGGCGCCCTCCGCCGCGAACGCGAGCGCGATCGCCCGCCCGATGCCGGAGCCCGCGCCGGTGAGGAGGGCGGTCCGGTCGGAGAAGCGCCTCTCGGGTGGTGCGAGTTGTGTACTACCCTAGGTACATGACACTCAAGCGGACCAACGTCTACGCCGATGCCGAGGACCTCGCGATCATCAAGGAGGCCGCGGAACGCAAGGGGATCTCAGAGGCGGAGATAATCCGCGAGGCGATTCACTTGGCTGCGCTGGCTGAGCGCCGGTGGGACGAGCCGGCCGTGACACGGAAGTTCCGCGGCGGCAGTACGCCCATCGACAGGCAGGCGGTCCGGGACGCGGTGGTCGAGGGCGTCATGCGTAGGCGTGCCAGGAACGAGGACGCGTGATCGTCGTCGCCGATACCTGCGCGATTCTTGCGGCTTACGACGAGGACGATGCGGACTCGGCGGGCTGCGAACGGGTTCTGAACGAGGCGTCTCTCGTGGTGGTGTCTCCTCTGGCGCTCGCAGAGTTGGACCACATGGGCACGGCGCGGTTCGGCCGAGAGGGCGCCTGCTTCATCCTCGGCGAGATCCGGCGAAACGCCGGAGCGCTGCGCTACGTGATCCCGGAAATCACGGTGGACATGCTGGACCAGGCCGAAGGCGTACGCGACCGGTACGCGGACCTCGACCTTGACCTCGCCGACGCGGTCGTCGCCGTGCTGGCCGCCGAATACCGCACGGACACCGTGCTGACGACGGACCGGCGAGACTTCCGAGCCATACGGCCGCTCACGCATCACAAGGCGTTCCGCTTGCTGCCCGACGACGCCTGAGCGGCCCGGGCGTCCGTCAGGAGGCCCGCACCTCATACGTCGCGATCCGCACCGACTCGTCGTCCAGGCACTGCCCCGTCAGCAGGTCGAACCGCTGCTTCAGCAGGGGCGAGGCGACGAACGGGCGGCCCTGGTGGGTGCCCGTGAGGCCACGGGAGAGGACCGCCGCGCCGCCGAAGGGGTCGCGGTTGTCGATGGCGTACAGCTCGCCGTTGCGGTCGCGGAACAGGGCGGCCTGGCGGCCGTCGGGCAGCAGCGCGGCCACGCCGCGGCCGGGGATCAGCTGGTTCAGTTCGCAGACCGCGAACCAGTCGTTCTCCAGCTGCAGTTCGACCTTCAGGTCGGTGGTCTCGGGTGCCAGGGTCATCGCTGGGCGCTTCCTTCCAGGAGGTCTTCAGAGGGGCGCATGCCGATGGACAGCAGCGGCAGGTCGGGCTTGATCTGGTCGCGCTCCGGGACGAAGCCGACGACCGGGTCGGGGGTGTCGGGCGCGTTCACGAAGGACACGAACCGGGCCAGCTTGTCCGGGTTGTTGATGGTGGTCGCCCACTCGTCGGCGTAGTTCGCCACGTGGTCCGCCATCAGGGACTCCAGCTCCTCGCAGATGCCGAGGGAGTCCTCCACCACCACGTCGCGTACGTGGTCCAGGCCGCCGGGGATGCGCTCCAGCCAGGTCGAGGTGCGCTCCAGGCGGTCCGCGGTGCGGATGTAGAACATCAGGAACCGGTCGATCAGGCGGATCAGTTCGGCGTCGGACAGGTCCTGCGCGAGCAGGTCCGCGTGGCGCGGGGTGGCGCCGCCGTTGCCGCCGACGTACAGGTTCCAGCCGCCCGCGGTGGCGATCACACCGAAGTCCTTCGACTGGGCCTCGGCGCACTCACGGGCGCACCCGGAGACCGCCGACTTCAGCTTGTGCGGGGACCTCAGGCCCCGGTAGCGCAGCTCCAGGTCGATCGCCATGCGGACGGAGTCCTGGACGCCGTAGCGGCACCAGGTCTGGCCCACGCAGGACTTGACGGTGCGCAGGGCCTTTCCGTAGGCGTGTCCGGACTCGAAGCCGGCGTCCACCAACCGGGCCCAGATCAGCGGGAGTTGCTCGACGCGGGCGCCGAACATGTCGATCCGCTGGCCGCCGGTGATCTTCGTGTAGAGACCGAAGTCACGGGCGATCTCACCGATCACGATGAGGCCCTCGGGGGTGATCTCACCGCCGGGGATGCGCGGGACGACCGAGTACGAGCCGTTCTTCTGCAGGTTGGCGAGGAAGTGGTCGTTGCTGTCCTGGAGGGCCGCCTGCTCGCCGTCCAGGACATAGCCGCTCGCGCCGATCGTCGGGGCGAGGGAGGCGATGATCGAGGCGACGGCCGGCTTGCAGATCTCGCAGCCGTCGCCGCCCCTGGCCTCGTCGCGGCCGTAGCGGTCCAGCAGGTCCTGGTAGGTGTTGACGCGCAGGGCGAGGACGATCTCGTAGAGCTCCTCGCGGGTCTGCGAGAAGCAGCCGCACAGGCCCTTGTCGACCTCGACGCCGGACGCCTCCAACTCGGCCGTGACCAGCTGGCCCAGCACCTTGACGCAGCTGCCGCAGGTCGTACCGGCCTTGGTGCACTTCTTCACCTCGGGAACGGTGGTGCACTGGTGGTCGGTGACCGCGGCGCGGATGGTGCCCTTGCGGACGTTGTTGCAGGAGCAGATGATCGCGTCGTCCGGCAGCGCGGTCGGGCCGAGCTGGGCCGACTCGCCCGCCCCGGCCGGCAGCACCAGCGACTCGGGCGAGACCGGCGGCACCGAACCGGTGAAGGCCTTCAGCGTGCCGTACGCCTCCGCGTCACCGACCAGGATGCCGCCGAGCAGCGTGCCGTCCCGGCCGATGACCAGCTTCTTGTACAGGCCGGCTCGGGAGTCGGAGTAGACGACGTCCAGGCAGTCCTCGGTGGTGCCGTGCGCGTCGCCGAAGGAGGCCACGTCCACGCCGAGCAGCTTCAGCTTGGTGGACAGGTCGGCGCCGGTGAACGCCGCCTCGTCCTCGGCGATCGTCGCGGCGGCCGTCTCGGCCTGCTCGTAACCGGGGGCGACCAGGCCGTACACCCGGCCGTCGGAGGCCAGAGCGCACTCGCCGATCGCGAAGACGTGCGGGTCGGAGACCGTACGGCACTGCTCGTCGACCGTGATGCCGCCGCGCTCGCCGACGGTCAGGCCGCAGTCGCGGGCCAGCTGGTCGCGGGGGCGGACACCGGCGGAGAACACCACCAGGTCGGTGGCGAGTTCGGAGCCGTCGGACAGCTTCATGCCGGTGACCGCGCCGTCCTCGCCGACGACGATCTCCTGGGTGCCGACGCCCGTGTGGACGGTCAGGCCCATCTCCTCGATGGTGCGCAGGAGGGCCGCGCCGCCGCCCTCGTCGACCTGGACGGGCATCAGACGCGGCGCGAACTCCACGATGTGGGAGGTGAGTCCGAGACCCTTCAGCGCACCCGCGGCCTCGAGTCCGAGCAGACCGCCGCCGACCACAGCACCGGTCGTCGCCTTCGTCTTCGCGTACTCCTCGATCGCGAGGAGGTCCTCGATCGTGCGGTAGACGAAACAGCCCTCGGCGTCCTTGCCCGGGACCGGCGGCACGAAGGGGTACGAGCCGGTGGCCAGGACGAGGGTGTCGTACTCGAAGACCTGACCGGACTTCGCGGTCACCTTCTTCGCCTCACGGTCGACGGTCTGCGCCGGGTCGCCGACGTACAGCTCGATGCCGTGGCCGTTGATGAACTCCATGTCGGTCATGGAGAGCTCCTCGGGCGTCTTGCCCGAGAAGTACGAGGTGAGCGCCACGCGGTCGTACGCGGGACGAGGCTCCTCGCACAGCACGACCACGCGGTGCGTGGCGGTCAGGCCGCGCGCGGCGAGCGCTTCGAGGAAGCGCTGGCCGACCATGCCATGGCCGACGAGCACGATCGTGGGGGTAGCCCCGCGAGTGGCGGACATCAGGAGCCTCCATCGTTGGTGAGCAGGTGGAGCAGAGGGGCACCGTCGGCGGGGAGCGGCTCTGCCCCCTCCCAGGCGCGGGCGAGTGCGCCGACGGTGCCGAGTTCGCCGACGAGGACCCCGCCGACCAGGCGGTCGTCGCGGACGACGACCTTGCGGTAGGTGCCACGGGTGGCGTCGGCCAGCTGGACGACGTCGTCGCCGGGCCGGGCCTCCGTCTCGCCGAACGCGGCGAGGTCGAAACTTCCCAGGGGAGCGTCGTGCCCGGCGAGCGTGAGCCGGGTCAGGGCCCGGGTGCCGGTGTAGCGGGCGCTCGTGCGGCCGGACAGCAACTCGGCCAGGACTTCCGCCTGTTCGAGCGCCGGGGTGGCCAGCCCGTACACCTCGCCGTCGTGCTGTGCGCAGTCGCCGACGGCCCGGATGTGGGGGTCGGAGGTGCGCAGCTCGTCGTCGACGACGATCCCCTTGCGCACGTCGAGGCCGGCGATCTGCGCGAGGCCCACACGGGGGTGCACCCCGCAGGCCAGCACCACCAGGTCCGCGTCGAGGGCGTACCCGTCGTGCATCTCGACCGAGCGGACCGCGCCGCCCACGCAGCGCACGTCGCGCACCCGGCACTCGGTGTGGATCTCGACGCCGAGGTCCTTCAGGTGCCGCTGCACCAGCTTCGAGGCGTTCGGGTCGAGCTGGCGCTCCATGAGCCGCTCGCCCTGCTGGGCGAGGACGACCTGGGCGCCGCGCCGGGCGAGCGCGCGGGCCGCGGAGACCCCGAGGAGCCCGCCGCCGATGACGACGGCCTTGACCCCCGGCCGTACGGCCTTCGACAGCCCCAGGCAGTCGTCCATGGTCCGGAACGCGTGCACGCCCTCGGGCAGCACATGGTCGGGGGTGAACAGACCGCGCAGGGGCGGGAGCACCGGGTTGGAGCCGGTGGCCAGGACCAGCGTGTCGTATGCGATCTTCGAGCCGTCCGCGCACTCGACGGTCCGCTCCTCGCGGTCGATGCCGATGACCCGGGCGCGGGTCAGCTCCGCGGGCGCCGGCAGCGCGATCACCTCGGGGCTGTACCGCCCGGCCAGCACTTCGGCGAGAAGCACCCTGTTGTACGGGCGGTGCTCCTCCTCGCCGATCAGCGTCACGGGCGTGCCGAGCTCACCGAGCCGCCGGGCGAGACGGACGCCCGCGAGCCCGGCGCCGATCACCACCACACGCGTATTCGAGGTCATGTCTAGGAGCGTGCGGTGCCGGTGTTACCCGGCAGCATCACATCTGTTTCCCGCGAGGAACGCTGCCCTCAGCTCAGGCCCGGCGAGGGTGTGAGGGTTCGGAGTGCACGTCGGGGGTGTGATGTGAGGTGGCGGCGGCCTCGGCACTGCCGCCAGCCGGGTTCCGTGCAGGCACCATCGTCTACGACGCCCTGGCCACGGGCAGCCCGAAAACGGGTGGGGAGCGTTCCGCCCGTTCCCCTACGGTGGCCCGATGGCGACCCAGGTGATCGTGCTCAACGGCGGCTCCAGCTCCGGCAAGTCCGGGATCGTGCGGTGTCTGCAGGAGGTGCTGCCAGAACCGTGGCTGGCGTTCGCGATCGACACGCTGGTCGACTCGATGCCCGCGTCCCTGCGGGCCTCGCTCGTCGCACCGGACGGCGGGGTGAGCGTCGGACCGGAGTTCCGGCGGCTTCAGACGGCATGGATGGAGGGCGTCGCGGCCACCGCCCGTGCGGGCGCCCCGGTCATCGTCGACGACGTGTTCCTCGGCGGCGGGCAGTCCCAGGAGGGCTGGCGGAAGGTTCTCGTCGGCCTGGACGTCCTGTGGGTCGGCGTGCGCTGCGAGGCCGCGGTGGCCGCGGGCCGGGAGATCGCGCGGGGCGACCGGGTGCGGGGGATGGCCGAGCAGCAGGCGGAGCTGGTCCACCGGGATGTGCAGTACGACGTCGAGGTGGACACCACGCACACGGAGTCGCTGAGCTGCGCACGCACCATCGCGGCGGCGGTGCTCAGCGGCTCGCGGTGAGGTGGGCGAACACGACCACGTTTCCCTCGTAGCCGGTCGACCGCGAATACCCCCCGCCGCAGGTGATCACCCGCAGCTCGGGGCGGTCCGCGGCGCCGTACACCTTCTCGTCGGGAAAGTGCGCGGCGTCGTACACCTCGACCGCGTCCACCGAGAAGAGCGCCGTGCTGCCGTCCCGGCGGTCCACCTCGATGCGGCCGCCCTTCTTCAGGGCGCCGAGGTCGTAGAAGACGGCGGGGCCGTCGGCGTTGTCGACATGGCCCGCGACGACGGCGGTCCCCTTCTCCCCGGGGGTGGTGCCGGCCTCGTACCAGCCCGCGAGGTTCCTCTTCGCGGCCGGCGGTACGCCGAGGCTGCCGGAGGGGGTGAGCGCGAGGCCCATGAGGGGGGCGTCGACATGGATCGACGGGATGCGGATGCGGTCGGGCGGTGAGGGCGGCAGCGCGGGCGCGCCGCGCGGCTGGCCGCCGTGACCGGAGCGGGCCGCCTGCGCGGCGGACGGCTGCGGCGGGGCGTGCGTCCCGGCGCCGCCACCGAGCAGCCAGGCGCCGGAGCACAGGGCGACCACGGTGACGGTTCCTATCGCGCCGTTGCTGACTCTGCGCACGCGAGCCTCCTACCTGACTCGAGCGGTCGTACCCGGCCCCCTCCGAGCCGCGAGGGGCGTCGGACCCGGAGGGGGAGGGACATGCGGTACCGGTGGACGGACAGCGGAGGGTGTCCGTCAGATCCCGTCGCCTCTCGCCCGGCGATGCAGGAGCCAGGTACCGCCCGCGGCGGCAACGGCGAGAGCCGTCACGCCGGCCGCGGTCTGCACGGGATCGGGGCCCAGGGCGCCGCCGACCCCCGTCTTCACACTTCCGTGGGGCTCCTGCCCATGGCCCGCGGTCAGGGTCACCACCAGGTCGCCCGTGACCTGCCGGTCGCCCTCGGCGCACTTCGCGACGATCTCGTACGTCCCCGGCTGCGCGCTCGGCGGCACCCGGAACTGCCCGACCGCCTCACCGTCGTGCGCACTCGGCGCCAGGGTGAAGACACCGGCCCCCACCGCCCCGGCGTCACCCGCCGCCGTACCCTCCGTGCCGCATTCCGCGGTGTTCACCGTGATCTGGGTGCCCGGCACGGCCTGGGAGGGGAAGACCTCCAGACCACCGCCACCGCCGTCGTCATCGGCGTACGCGGGCGCGGCCACGAAGCCCGCCGCTGCGACGGCGAGGGCGGTACCGGTCAGCAGACGGGCGGTACGTCGCATCGATGCTCCTCCGAGCTCTCTTCGGTGTCCCCTGCCCTTCCGAGGTAAGTGCCAGCGGCGCGAGCCCGCTTCCTGAAGGTCTGTCAGAAATGCGGTGAATGGGTGTCAGATCCGTGCGCGGCAGGGCCCCTCGGGCGGAATTTCAGCAGGTCACCGGCGTGCGACGGAGGCTCCGTGGAACAGCACCCGATGGGCGCAGGGCGCACGTGTGAACGGGTGACCCGATGATCACGGCTACGGCTTGACCTCAATCAAGGTCGAGGTACGAGGCTGGGCCGCATGCAGATCACAGACGCACCCATCGAAGCCGAAACCCCTCTCGCCGTCACCCTTGTCATCGGCAGCAACAGGCACGGACGCTTCGGCCCCGTCGTCGCCGACTGGCTCCTGGACCGTATGCGCGACCGCGACGACCTGCTCCCCGAGGTCGTCGACGTGGCCGAAGCGGACCTGCCCACGACCTTCGCCCCGACCTCCGAGGCGATGGCGGCGCGCTCCTCGGTCACCCCGAAATTGGCGGCCGCGGACGCCTTCGTGGTCCTCACGCCCGAGTACAACCACTCCTACCCGGCCGGCCTCAAGAACCTCATCGACTGGCACTTCACCGAATGGCAGGCCAAGCCCGTCGCCCTCGTCTCCTACGGCGGTGTCTCGGGCGGCCTGCGCGCGGTCGAACACCTCCGCCAGGTCTTCGCCGAACTCCACGCGGTCACGATCCGCGACACGGTGTCCTTCCACAACGCGGGGGCGTCCTTCGAGGAGGGCCGCCTCAAGGATCCCTCGGGTCCCGAGGCGGCGGCGAAGGTGATGCTGGATCAGCTGGGGTGGTGGGGGAGGGCGTTGCGGGAGGCGCGGGAGAGGCGGCCGTACGGGCAGTAGACCTGGTTGCGGCGGCCCACCGCGTACGCACGCCGAGCGGCCGCCCCGGTCCGAAGACCGAGGCGGCCGCATCGTGCGCCCGGTGCGGGCTCAGTTCACATTGACGGCGCTCCAAGCCGCCGCCACCGCGTTGTACTCCGTGCTCCCCGCCCCGTACAGATCCTTCGCCGCGTTCAAGGTCGCCGTCCGCGCCCCCGCGTAGTTCGTCGAGGACGTCATGTAGACCGTCAGCGCCCGGTACCAGATCTGGCCGAGCTTGTCCCGGCCGATGCCCGTCACCGTCTTGCCGTTGGACGTCGGGGAGTCGTAGCTGACGCCGTTGATGGTCTTCGCGCCGCTGCCCTCCGCCAGGAGGTAGGCGAAGTGGTTGGCGACGCCCGAGGAGTAGTGGACGTCGAGGTTGCCCACCGACGAGCTCCAGTAGTCGGCCGACTTGCCGTCCTTGGAGGGCTTGTCCATGTAGCGCAGGGCGGCCTGGCCGAATCCCGGCCGCACGATCTTCTCGCCGATCAGGTAGTCCCCGGGGTCCGACGGGTTGTTGGCGTACCACTCGACCAGCGTGCCGAGGATGTCGGACGTCGCCTCGTTGAGGCCGCCGGACTCGCCCGAGTACGTCAGGGCCGCCGTCTTGGAGGTGACGCCGTGCGTCATCTCGTGGCCTGCCACGTCCAGGCCGACCAGCGGGCCGAGACTCGTGCCGTCACCGTCGCCGTACGTCATGCAGAAGCAGCTGTCGTCCCAGAAGGCGTTGTTGTACTTGTTGCCGTAGTGGACGCGGTTGTACGAGCCCTTGCCGTCGTTCGCGATGCCGTTGCGGCCGAAGGAGTTCTTGTAGAAGTCCCAGGTCATGTTGGTGCCGTACTGGGCGTCCACAGCGGCGGAGGCGCGGTCGGCGTCCGTTCCCGTCCCCCAGTGGTTGTCCGTGTCCGTGAACACGGTCGACGGGGCGCGGCTGACGCAGATGCTGGTCAGGAAGCACAGGTCCGTCTGGTTCGACGCGTCACCCGTGTACGTGCCACCGCGCGTCGGGTCCTTGAGCTGGTACGTCGATCCCGACTGCGTCGTCTCCAGCGGCACCGTCCCGCTGTACAGCGACTTGCCGTCGCCCGTCGCCGTCTCGATGTCGTCCCAGGCGTCGATCTGACGGCCGGTGCGGGCGTCCGTGAGGACGGTGCGGGAGACCGGGTTGCCCAGCGAGTCCTTGGCCGCGACCTGCGTCCGCCACGCCAGCTTCGGCGTTCCGTGCAGGGCGTCGACGACCAGCTCCGGCCTGGCCGTCAGTTTCTTCAGCGTCTCGCCGAGGTTGACCGCGCGCAGCGCGTTCGCCGCGAGATCGGCGGCCTTCGGGGCCGATATGGAGGGGACGATCGAGGCGAGGGATATCTCGTTGCGCGTGGCCCGGTTGGCGCTGCGGTACTTTCCGTCCGAGGCCAGATGAACCACGAAGTCGCCGCCGAGAACCGGGAGTTGACGGTAGGTCCGGTCGTAGCGCACATGCTGCGTGCCGTCCTTGTCGACGATCACGTCCCGCACCTTCGTGCCCTCGTCGGAGGTGAGCCCGAGGCTCGCGGCATGCGCCAGGAGCGCCGATGCCGCGTTCGCGATCGCGCCCGCCCTGGTCGGTTGTTCGTCGGCCACCGCGGCGGGGGAGAGTGCCGCTGCCAGCAGACTGGCGGTGGTGGCGGCCACGCCGAGGGCGGCGAGCCGACGGGAACCTCGGACGTCGATACGTATCCGGCTCATCGATCTCCTCGAAAAGGCGCCGAAGGGCGCGTGGGGGCGCGTGGGGGCGTGGGGGGAGTGCGCAGGTGTTGACGACGATTTAAGGGGCCATGACACAGCGGGGTCCATAGCGCGTACTGGGAGGTATGGGAGGGGAAATGTGAGGAGAGAGAATCGTTTTTGTGAGACTCCCTTTCTTCGTCTACGGCACCCTCCTCCCCGGCGAGGTCAACCACGATCTGTTCCTGCGCGGTTGCACGGCGGCTGAGGAGCCGGCGCGGCTGAGCGGCGCGGTCCTGTACGAAGGACCCGGATATCCGTACGCCGTCGAGGAGCGCGGCGGAGTGGTGTACGGGGAGCTCGTGACCGCAGTGCCGGAGATGTACGAGGAGTTGCTCGTCGCCCTCGACCGGCTGGAGGAGTACGCCCCGGGGGATCCGCGCAACCTCTACGAGCGCGTCGAGCGCGAGGTGCACCCCGAGGACGGGAACACGGCCGTACGCGCCTGGGTGTACGTCGCCGCCCCCGCCGTCGCCGCACGTCTGCGCGCCCGCGGGAAGCTGATCGAGAGCGGGGACTGGCGGATCGGATGAGTCCGCCGGCCCCGGCTACGACTGGACCGTCTCCAACCGCACCGCACACGCCTTGAACTCCGGCATGCGTGAGGTCGGGTCGAGGGCAGGGTTCGTGAGCGTGTTGGCGCGGCCCTCGCCCGGCCAGTGGAACGGCATGAAGACCGTGTCCGGGCGGATGGAGGTGGTGATGCGGGCCGGCGCCACGGCCCGTCCGCGGCGGGAGACCACCGCCACCGGGTCGCCCTCGGCCGCCCCGAGCCGGGCAGCGAGACGAGGGTGCAGCTCCACGAACGGGCCGGGCGCCGCGGCGTTCAGCTCGTCGACCCGGCGGGTCTGGGCGCCGGACTGGTACTGCGCGACGACCCGGCCGGTGGTCAGCAGCACCGGATACTCCTCGTCCGGTTCCTCGGCGGACGCCCGGTGTGAGACGGGGACGAAACGGGCCCGGCCGTCCGGGGTGGCGAAACGGTCGAGGAAGAGACGGGGGGTGCCGGGGTGGCCCTCACTCCGGCCCTCGCCCTGGCTTTCCGCGTTCGGACACGGCCAGAACACCCCGTTCTCCTCCGCCAGCCTGCGGTAGGTGATCCCCGAGTAGTCGGCCGGCCCGCCCGCGCTGGCCCGCCGCAGCTCCTCGAAGACCTCCTCCGGGTCGGTCGGGAAGCCCTTCTCCACACCGAGCCGGCCGGCCAGTTCGTGCATGACCTCCAGATCGCTGCGGACCCCGTCGGGAGCAGTGATCGCGCGCCGCCGCAGCAGCACCCTGCCCTCCAGGTTGGTCGTGGTGCCGGTCTCCTCCGCCCACTGCGTGACGGGGAGCACGACGTCCGCCAGCGCCGCCGTCTCCGACAGGACGACATCGCAGACCGCCAGGAAGTCCAGCGACTTGATGCGCTCCTCGATGTGCGCGGCATGCGGCGCCGAGACGACCGGGTTGGACCCCATCAGCAGCAGCGACCTGATGTCCGTACCCAGGGCGTCCAGCAGCTCGTACGCGCTGCGCCCCGGCCCGGGAAGCGAGTCCGGGTCCACGCCCCACACCTCGGCCACATGCCGCCGCGCCGCCGGGTCGTCCAGCTTGCGGTAGCCGGGCAACTGGTCGGCCTTCTGGCCGTGTTCGCGTCCGCCCTGCCCGTTGCCCTGCCCGGTCAGACAGCCGTACCCGGACAGCGGGCGGCCCGCGCGGCCGGTCGCCAGGCACAGGTTGATCCACGCGCCGACCGTGTCCGTGCCCTTGGACTGCTGCTCGGGGCCGCGCGCGGTCAGCACCATCGCGTTCTCCGGCTCGCAGAACAGCCGCACGGCATCCCGCAGTTGGGGAACGGACACCCCCGTGATCCGTTCCACGTACTCCGGCCAGTGCGCCATCGCCGCCGCCCGGGCGTCCTCCCAGCCGGCCGTGCGCTCGGCCACGTACTCCTCGTCGACCCGCCCCTCGGCAACCACCAGGTGCAGCAGACCGAGCGCCAGCGCGAGATCCGTACCGGGCCTCGGTGCCAGATGCAGGTCGGCCTGCTCGGCGGTCTTCGTGCGGCGCGGGTCGACGACGATCAGGGTGCCGCCGTTCTCCTTCAGCTCGGTGAAGAACCGCAGCGAGGGCGGCATGGTCTCCGCGAGGTTCGAGCCGACCAGGATCACACAGCCCGTCTTCGGGATGTCCTCCAGTGGGAAGGGCAGCCCCCGGTCCAGGCCGAACGCCTTGGTGCCGGCCGCCGCGGCCGACGACATGCAGAAGCGCCCGTTGTAGTCGATCTGCGAGGTGCCGAGCACCACCCGGGCGAACTTGCCGAGCGTGTACGCCTTCTCGTTGGTGAGGCCGCCGCCACCGAAGACGCCGACCGCGTCCGGGCCATGTTCCGTACGCGTCCGGCGCAGTCCCTCGGTGATACGGTCCAGCGCCTCGTCCCAGGTGGCGGGCACCAGAGTGCCCTCGGAGCGCACCAACGGGGAGGTCAGGCGCACCCGGGACGAGAGCACGGCCGGCGCCGTACGGCCCTTGCCGCACAGCGCGCCCCGGTTCACAGGGAAGTCCGCGCGCTCGCTCACCTCGACCGTGCCGTCCGGCGCGGGCGTCAGGTTCATCCCGCACTGCAGGGCGCAGTACGGGCAGTGCGTGGGCGTCGCGGAGATCTGCATGCCACTCAGCGTGCTTCGGCTGTGTTACATGCGGGACGGCTCCTTGTTACACGGGCGGCACGGCGACCTCCCGGCCGGCCGGGAGCGGCGGTGAGGCACCGCTCACCGGGCGTCGGCGAGCGCCTTCGCGACCCCCTCCTCCTTCGGCCCGAGGAACCGCGGGTCGGGGTGGAACACGGCGTCCAGGGCCGCCTTGCCGGCCGCGAAGATCTCACGCGTACCGCCGTAGTACCAGGTCACGTCGTGCTTGGCGTCGACCCCGACGCCGTACGAGTCGACACCCGCCGCCTCGCACAGGGCGACCGCCCGCCGGATGTGGAAGCCCTGGCTGATGAGCACGGCCCTGTCGACGCCGAAGATCTTCTTGGCGCGGACACAGGAGTCCCAGGTGTCGAAGCCCGCGTAGTCGCTGACGATCCGCCCGTCCGGGACACCGTGCTTCTTCAGATACGTGCGCATGGCGTCGGGCTCGTCGTAGTCCTTGCGGCTGTTGTCACCGGTGACGAGCACGACCTCGACCCGGCCGGCGCGGTACAGCTGCGCGGCCGCCTTCAGACGGTTCGCGAGGTAAGGGGAGGGCTCGCCGTTCCACAGGCCCGCCCCGAAGACGACGGCGACCTCGGTGCGGGGCGCGTCGGCGGTCGTCCGCAGCCGGTCGCCCGTCGTGACGTACAGCCAGGTCACCGGCAGCAGCGCCAGCACACACCCGGCCATCACGGCCTGCGCCAGCCTCCGCTGCCCGGCACGCGTGCGTGGCAGGCGTGGTCTGCGCATCGATCCCCCTTCTCCGGCCTGCTTTTCGACAGTCAGAGACGTCCTGTCAGGCCGTACGGTTCGCCGCACGATACGTGACCAGCTTCACTCCGCTGCGTGAAACCGCAGGTCAGCTCGCCTCACACACCCCACACCCCCCGCCGTGAACCGCCGGAAAACGCGCGTCATTCTCATGCAACGGGGCGGCAACCTCCGGCCGCCACCATCGGTCCATGACGGCGTCGAACCCTCCTCGCGACGAGTCCACGACAGCCCACCTCGACAGTACGGCGCATCTCATGAACCGGATCAGCAGCCAGCTCGCCAGCCAGCTCAGCCTCGTCCACCTGAACGGCAGGCGACGCCCGGCCGCGCCCGCGCTGGTCGTCGTCGCGCACGGCAGCCGCGACCCGCGCGCCCTGAGCACCGTCCGTACGCTCCTGGACCGCGTCCGCGAGCAGCGCCCCGGCCTGCCGGTCCACCTGGGCCACATCGAGCTGAACGACCCGCTGCTCCCCGACACCCTCGCGACTCTCGGCACCCGCGAGGCCGTCCTCGTCCCCCTCCTCCTCAGCCGCGGCTACCACATCAAGCGGGACATCCCCGAGATGGCCGCCCAGTCGCAGGTACGCGCGCGCGTGGCCGGCGCCCTCGGCCCGCACCCCCTCCTGGTCGAAACCCTGCACGCCCGCCTGGTCGAGGCCGGCTGGTGCACGAGCATGGACGACACCGCCCGCCGAAGGAGCGCCGTCGTCCTCGCCGCGGCAGGCTCACGCGACCCGGAGTCCAAGATCGACACCAACCGCACGGCCCAGCTCCTGTCGGAACGCCTGGGCGTCCCGGTGGTCCCGGCCTACGCGACCACGGCCGCCCCGACGGTCCCGGACGCGATCCGGGCCCTGACCGAACGGGGCCGCGACCGAGTAGCCGTAGCCTCCTACTTCACCGCCCCCGGCCGCTTCGCCACGGAGTGCACGCAGGCGGCCCCATGGATTGCCTCGGCCCCGCTGGGAACCCACCCGGCGATGGCAAGGCTGATCCTCCACCGCTACGACCAGTCACTGGCAACCCCGGTTGCGGCAGCCGCCCTAAGGGGCGCGGGGAACCGCGCGACAAGCCACGACGAGCCCGCACTCGCGATATAACTGCACCCGGCAGGCGCCAAGGCGCACCCCAATTGTCACTGCCTGCGCTTACTGTCGAGACATGTCGTACGACGCGCAGTCAACAGAACGCTGGGCCCCCGAACCCGACAAACGCCCCGGCCGCACAGCCTTCCAACGCGACCGCGCCCGCATCCTGCACAGCTCAGCACTGCGCCGCCTGGCAGGCAAAACCCAGGTCGTCACCCCAGGCACCCGCAGCCAGGCATGGGACGCCAGTCCCAGAACCCGCCTCACCCACTCCCTGGAGTGCGCCCAGGTGGGCCGCGAGCTGGGCGCAGCCCTCGGCTGCGACCCCGACCTGGTGGAAGCCGCCTGTCTCTCCCACGACCTCGGCCACCCCCCCTTCGGCCACAACGGCGAACAGGCCCTGAACGAATTCGCCGAGGACTGCGGCGGCTTCGAGGGCAACGCACAATCCCTGAGACTCCTCACCCGCATCGAACCCAAACGGTTCACCCCGGAAGGCTCCGTAGGCCTCAACCTCACCCGCGCCGCCCTGGACGCCGCCACCAAGTACCCCTGGCCCCGAGGCGCCCACCCCACCGACCCGTCCTCCCCCAAGTTCGGCGTCTACGAGGACGACCGCCCCGTCTTCGACTGGGTCCGCAAGGACGCCCCGGGCACCCGCACCACCTTCGAGGCCCAGGTCATGGACTGGTCCGACGACGTGGCGTACTCGGTGCACGACGTCGAGGACGGCCTGCACGCGGGCCACATCGACCCCAACTGCCTGCACGCGGAGCCCGAGCGCCAGGCCGTCTTCGCGGTCGCCGTCGGACGTTACGTCCCCGCCGGCACCGACCCCGCCGAACTCGCCGCCGCCCTGGACCGCCTCCAGGACCAGGAGTGGTGGCCGCACGGCTACGACGGTTCCGCGGTCGCCCAGGCCCGCCTCAAGGACGCCACCAGCCAGCTCATCGGCCGCTTCTGCCTCGCCGCCGAGACCGCCACGCGCGCGGCCTACGGCACCGGCCGCCTCACCCGCTACGACGCCGAACTCGTCGTACCGCACGAGACACGGCTGGAATGCGCGGTCCTCAAGGCCGTCGCCGACCGGTACGTCATGCAGCGCGCCGAACAGGAGCTGCTGCGGGCCGACCAGCGGATCGTGGTCGCCGAGCTGGCCGAGGCGCTCACCGCCCGCGCCCCGGACGGCCTCGACCCCCAGTTCCGCGCCCTGTTCGACCAGGCAGGCGACGACCGCGCCCGCAAGCGGGTGATCGTCGACCAGATCGCCTCCCTCACCGACGCATCGGCGCGTTCGCTTCACGCGCGTCTGACGGAGCATCTGTGAGACTGACGGGATGCGGGAGACGCCGAGCGAGCCCGAATGTGACCCTCCGTGGCCTGATCGGGTCACTCCCTCTTCCCCCATCACACTCCGTGCGGGACGCTCGCATATGGCGGCACGCGCAGTGTTTTCCGAGGGGACACCCCTCAGACACCCCGTTGGAGGCATCAAGTGGTCGACGCGGATCAGACATTCGTCATCGTCGGAGGCGGTCTCGCCGGCGCGAAAGCGGCCGAGACGCTCCGAGCGGAGGGCTTCACGGGGCGCGTGATACTGATCTGCGACGAACGCGACCACCCGTACGAGCGCCCTCCCCTCTCCAAGGGCTATCTGCTCGGCAAGGAGGAGCGCGACAGCGTCTTCGTCCACGAGCCGGCCTGGTATGCGCAGAACGACATCGAGCTGCACCTCGGCGAGACCGTCGACGCCATCGACCGCGCGGCGAAGACGGTCCGCTTCGGTGAGGACGGCACGCTCGTCCGTTACGACAAGCTCCTGCTGGCCACGGGTGCGGAGCCGCGCCGCCTCGACATCCCCGGGACCGACCTGGCCGGTGTGCACCATCTGCGCCGCCTCGCCCACGCCGAGCGGCTCAAGCACGTGCTGAGCGCCCTCGGCCGGGACAACGGGCACATCGTGATCGCCGGCGCCGGCTGGATCGGTCTGGAGGTCGCGGCGGCGGCCCGCGAGTACGGCGCCGAGGTCACCGTCGTCGAACCCGCGCAGACCCCGCTGCACGCGGTCCTCGGCCCCGAGCTCGGCAACCTCTTCGCCGAGCTGCACCGCGAGCACGGCGTCCGCTTCCACTTCGGCGCACAGCTGACGGAGATCGTCGGCCAGGACGGCATGGTCCTCGCGGCCCGCACCGACGACGGCGAGGAGCACCCCGCGCACGACGTCCTCGCGGCGATCGGCGCGGCCCCCCGCATCGGCCTCGCGGAAGCCGCAGGCCTGGAGATCGCCGACCGGGCCCACGGCGCCGGTGTCGTGGTGGACGAGCGTCTGCGCACCTCCGACCCCGACATCTACGCGGCCGGCGACGTGGCGTCCTTCCCGCACGCCCTCTTCGGCACCCACCTCCGCGTCGAGCACTGGGCCAACGCCCTCAACGGCGGCCCGGCGGCGGCCCGCGCGATGCTCGGCCGCGACGTCACCTACGACCGCGTGCCCTATTTCTTCTCCGACCAGTACGACCTGGGGATGGAGTACAGCGGATGGGCGCCCGCGGGGTCGTACGACGAAGTGGTGATCCGGGGGGACGCGGGCAAGCGCCAGTTCATCTCCTTCTGGATCAAGGACGGCCGGGTGCTGGCCGGGATGAACGTGAACGTGTGGGATGTCACGGAGCCGATCCAGAAACTGATCCGCTCGAAGACCCAGGTGGACACGGAGGCACTGGCGGACCCGCACATTCCGCTCGAAAGCCTCGTCTCCTGAGCACCGAGGCTGTCAGTCCGTCCCCGTAGAATTCACGCGTGGCAGGACGGATCAACGACGAGGACGTGAAGGCGGTACGGGACGCGGTCCCGATCGACGCCGTGGTGTCCGAGTACCTCCAGCTGCGCAACGCGGGCGGGGGCAACCTCAAGGGCCTGTGCCCGTTCCACGACGAGAAGTCGCCGTCCTTCCAGGTCAGCCCGAGCAAGGGACTCTTCCACTGCTTCGGCTGCCAGGAGGGCGGCGACACCATCACGTTCGTGATGAAGGTCGACCACCTCTCCTTCTCCGAGGCCGTCGAGCGCCTGGCCGGCCAGGCCGGCATCACCCTGCGCTACGAGGAGGGCGGCTACAACCCCGCCCACCAGCGTGGCGAGCGCATCCGCCTGGTCGAGGCCCACAAGGTCGCCGCCCAGTGGTACGCCGAACAGCTCGCGACCAGTCCGGAGGCCGACACCGGCCGCAAGTTCCTCGCCGAGCGCGGCTTCGACCAGTCCGCCGCCGAGCACTTCTCCGTCGGCTACAGCCCCCAGGGCTGGGACCACCTCACCCGCTATCTGCGCGGCAAGGGCTTCACCGACAAGGAGCTCCTGCTCTCCGGCCTCTCCCAGGAGGGCCGCCGCGGCCCCATCGACCGCTTCCGCGGCCGCCTGATGTGGCCCATCCGCGACATCGGCGGAGACGTCGTCGGCTTCGGCGCCCGAAAGCTGTACGAGGCGGACAACGGCCCCAAGTACCTCAACACCCCCGACACGGCGATCTACAAGAAGTCCCAGGTCCTGTACGGCATCGACCTGGCGAAGAAGGACATCGCCAAGGCCAGCCGCGCGGTCGTCGTCGAGGGCTACACCGATGTGATGGCCTGCCACCTGGCCGGTGTCACGACCGCGATCGCGACCTGCGGCACGGCCTTCGGCGGCGACCACATCAAGATCCTGCGCCGGCTGCTGATGGACAACGGCTCGGCCCGCGTGATCTTCACCTTCGACGGCGACGCGGCCGGCCAGAAGGCGGCCCTGCGTGCCTTCGAGGACGACCAGAAGTTCGCCGCCGAGACCTACATCGCCATCGCCCCCGACGGCATGGACCCCTGCGAGCTGCGCCTGGCGAAGGGCGACGAGGCGGTCGCCGACCTCGTCGAACCCCGCACGCCGCTCTTCGAGTTCGCGCTGCGCCAGATCGTCGTCCGCTACGACCTCGACACCCCGGCGGGCCGCGCGGCCGCCCTGGACGAGGCCGCCCCCATCGTCGCCCGCATCAAGAACAGCGGCGCCCAGCACGAGGTCGCCGTCCAGCTCGCCGGCATGCTCGGCATCCTCGACACCCAGTTCGTGGTCAAGCGGGTGGCCCAGCTGGCCCGTTGGGCACGCGACCGCGGCGGCAAGGGCCCGGCCCCGGCCCGCGGCCCGCAGTCGTACGACGCAGCGCCCCGCTCCTCCGGTCCGTCCGGTCCGGCCCTCAACCTCCGCAACCCCGTATACGCCACCGAACGCGAACTCCTCAAACTCGCCCTCCAGCGCCCCGAGTTGGTCTCCCCGGCCTTCGACGCCTACGGCATCGACGAGTTCACCGCCGCGCCCTACGCCGCCGTACGCCAGGCGATCATGGAGGCGGGCGGCGCGGAGTACGGCGTCCAGGACGCTCAGGACTACCTGGTCCGCGTCCGCGAGGCCGCACCCGACGACACGGTCCGCGCCATGGTCACGGAACTGGCCGTCGAGGCGATCATGCGCCGCACGGTCGACGAGAACTACGCGGGCGAGCAGCTGGTGACCGTCCGCCGCCGGGCCGTGGAGCGCCGCGTCCGCGACATCCAGAGCACCCTCACCCGCCTCGGCACCCACTCGGACCCCGCACAACTGGCCGCGGTACAGAACGAATTGTGGGTACTCCAGCAGTACGACCAGGCGCTGCGCGAGCACGGAGCCGCAGCTCTCTGACCTGTTCGCGTACGCCGCGGTAACCGGGCGGTCACGGCACGATTGCAAAAAGTCACCGCACGCCCCTCGTGGCGGCGATGTGTCGTACTCCACACTGGGTCCGGTGCCTGAGTCCTCGGAGCGCGGCCGACCCGTCCCCCACGGGTCGCACAACCCCGCGGTTCCGCTCATCGCGTACGGGACGGACAGCGGCGAGGCCGTCGACTCCGCTCCCGAAGCAGCGCTGCCGCACACCTCAGCAGCGATCATCCTGGAGGTCGCCCCCGTGCAGACCCAGACCCTCACCCAGACCGACAGCACTAGCGCCATCGGCGACGACGGCACTGCGCCGGACGCCGCGGCCGACGTCCTCGTCGCGGTCCCCCCGCAGACCCGTGTCGCGCACCACCCCGAGGCGGAGCCCGAGAGCGAGGGCCCGCCCGAGCCGGCCGAACCGCCCGCCGAGGCGCTGGAGGCGGCGGAGGACCCCGAGCCGGCCGAACCGCCGCGTGCCCGCTCCGCCGACACCGGCGGCCCGTCCTCGGACCTGTTCCGCCAGTACCTGCGCGAGATCGGCCGTATCCCCCTGCTGACCGCGGCCGAGGAGGTCGAGCTCGCCCGCCGTGTCGAGGCCGGCCTGTTCGCCGAGGAGAGGCTCAGCACCGCCCCGGACCTGGACAGCCAGCTCGCCCTCGACCTGGACCGCCTCGTCGTCATGGGCCGGATGGCCAAGCGCCGCCTCATCGAGGCGAATCTGCGGCTCGTCGTGTCCGTGGCCAAGCGGTACGTCGGCCGCGGGCTGACCATGCTCGACCTGGTCCAGGAGGGAAATCTGGGCCTGATCAGGGCAGTTGAGAAGTTCGACTACGCCCGCGGCTACAAGTTCTCGACGTACGCCACCTGGTGGATCCGCCAGGCCATGTCCCGGGCCCTCGCCGACCAGGCCCGGACCATACGGGTCCCGGTCCACGTCGTCGAGCTGATCAACCGGGTCGTCCGCGTCCAGCGCCGCATGCTGCAGGAACGCGGCTACGAGCCCACGCCGGAAGAAGTCGCCGACCACCTCGACCTGCCCCCCGAGCGGGTCAGCGAGGTCCTCCGCCTGGCCCAGGAACCCGTCTCCCTGCACGCCCCGGTGGGCGAGGAGGACGACGTGGCCCTCGGCGACCTCATCGAGGACGGCGATGCCGCCTCGCCGGTGGAGTCTGCGGCGTTCCTGCTGCTCAGGGAGCATCTGGAGGCGGTCCTGTCCACGCTCGGCGAGCGCGAGCGCAAGGTGGTCCAGCTCCGGTACGGCCTGGCGGACGGCCGCCCGCGGACGCTGGAGGAGATCGGCCGCATCTTCGGCGTCACGCGGGAACGCATCCGCCAGATCGAGTCGAAGACCCTGAACAAGCTCCGGGACCATGCTTTCGCGGACCAGCTGAGGGGCTATCTGGACTGACGCCGTCTGCCGCAGCCTGCGGGCATTCGTGCCGCCTGGGGCGGCACGGGTGGGCGCAGGCGGCACCCCGCAAGCGCGGGCAAGCGCACCCACCCGTCCCCAGCCCCGACGCCGGGCACCCGCTCAGTCCACCTCAGCCACCGCCTGCGCGAACTGCGCCTTGTACAACCGCGCATAAGCCCCATCCGCAGCGAGCAGATCGGCATGCGCCCCCTGCTCCACGATCGCCCCGTTCTCCATCACCAGAATCGTGTCCGCGTCCCGGATCGTCGACAGCCGATGCGCGATCACGAACGACGTACGTCCGTGCGCCAGCTTCGCCATCGCCTTCTGGATCAGCACCTCGGTCCGGGTGTCCACCGAAGAGGTCGCCTCGTCCAGCACCAGGATCGTCGGGTCGGACAGGAACGCCCGCGCGATGGTGATGAGCTGCTTCTCACCGGCGCTGACCCCCGTGCCCTCGTCGTCGATCACGGTGTCGTACCCGTCGGGAAGCGTCCGGATGAACCGGTCCGCGTGGGCCGCCCGCGCCGCCTCCTCGATCTCGCCGCGCGTGACCTCCCGCGAGGCGCCGTACGCGATGTTCTCCGCGATCGTGCCGCCGAACAGCCAGGTGTCCTGCAGCACCATGCCGATCCCGGCCCGCAGTTCGTCCCGGGACATCGTGGCGATGTCGACGCCGTCGAGGGTGATCCGCCCGCCGGAGACCTCGTAGAACCGCATGAGCAGATTGACCAGCGTGGTCTTGCCCGCTCCCGTCGGGCCGACGATCGCGACCGTGTGCCCGGGTTCCGCCTTCAGGGACAGGTCCTCGATCAGCGGCTTCTCGGGGTCGTAGCGGAAGGAGATGCTCTCCAGCTCCACTCGCCCGCGCAGCTCCTCGGGCCGCTCGCCGCGCACCGGATCCGCCTCCTGCTCCTCCGCGTCCAGGAGTTCGAAGATCCGCTCGGCCGAGGCGACACCCGACTGCACCAGGTTCGCCATCGACGCGACCTGCGTCAGCGGCATCGAGAACTGCCGCGAGTACTGGATGAAGGCCTGCACATCACCGATCGACAGCGCGCCGGACGCGACCCGAAGACCGCCGACCACCGCCACCAGCACATAGTTGAGGTTCGACACGAACATCATCAGCGGTTGCATGACCCCGCTGTTGAACTGCGCCTTGAACCCGGCCTCGTACAGCGCGTCGTTCTGCTCGGCGAACTGCTTCGCCGACTCCTCCTGCCGCCCGAACACCTTCACCAGCGTGTGGCCGGTGTACATCTCCTCGATATGGGCGTTCAGCTTGCCGGTGGTGCGCCACTGCTGCACGAAGTGCGGCTGCGACCGCTTGCCGACGCGCGTGGCGACCACGAACGACAGCGGCACGGTGACCAGCGCCACCAGCGCCAGCAGCCAGGACACCCAGAACATCATCGCCAGCACACCGATGATCGTCAGCAGCGAGTTGATGAGCTGGCCCATCGACTGCTGCAGCGTCTGCCCGATGTTGTCGATGTCGTTGGTCGCCCGGGACAGCACCTCACCGCGCTGCCGCTTGTCGAAGTACGACAGCGGCAGCCGGGACAGCTTCGCCTGCACGTCCTCGCGCAGCCGGTACATGGTCCGGTTCACGGCCCGGTTCACCAGCCGTGTCGCCACCGCCATCAGCAGACCGGCGACGAGGAACGTGCCCAGCGCGAGCAGCAGTACGTCGCCCACCGCGCCGAAGTCGATGCCCTTGCCCGGGGTGAAGTCGGTGCTGCGGAGCATGTCGGCGACCTGGCCCTGCCCCCGTTCCCGCATGGACGCGAGGACCTGGTCCTTCGTGGCCCCGGCCGGCATCTGCCGCCCGATGATGCCGGCGAAGACCAGGTCGGTGGCCTTGCCGAGGATCTTCGGCCCGACCACGTTCAGACCGACGCTCACGACCACGCAGAGCAGCAGTACATAGATGGTCAGCCGCTCCGGCTTGAACTGGGAGATCAGGCGTTTGCCCGACACCTTGAAGTCCATCGAACGGCTGTCGGGGCCCCCGCCCTGACCCATCATCCGCGCCATCGGCCCGGCCATCAGGCAGCCTCCGCTTCCGTCAGCTGGGAGAGCACGATCTCCCGGTAGGTCTCGTTGTCCGCCATCAGCTCGTGATGCCGGCCGGTCCCGACGACACGTCCTTCGTCCAGTACGACGATCCGGTCCGCGTCCCGGATGGTCGCCACCCGCTGGGCGACGATCACGACGGTCGCCTCCGCGGTCTCCCGCGCGAGCGCCGCCCGCAGCGCCGCGTCGGTCGCGTAGTCGAGGGCGGAGAAGGAGTCGTCGAAGAGGTAGATCTCGGGGCGCTGCACCAGCGTCCGCGCGATCGCGAGGCGCTGCCGCTGACCGCCGGAGACATTGGTGCCGCCCTGGGCGATGGGGGAGTCGAGGCCGTTCTCCAGCCGCTCGACGAACTCCTTGGCCTGTGCCACCTCCAGCGCGTGCCACAGCTCCTCGTCGGTGGCGTCCGGATTGCCGTAGCGCAGATTGGTCGCCACCGTCCCCGCGAACAGATACGGCTTCTGCGGCACCAGGCCGACTGTCCTGGCCAGCAGCTTCGGGTCGAGCGTCGCGACGGCCGTGCCGTCGACGAGCACCTCGCCGTCGGTCGCGTCGAAGAGGCGGGGAACCAGCCCGAGCAGCGTGGACTTGCCGCTGCCGGTCGAGCCGATGACGGCGGTCACCTCACCGGGCCGCGCCACCATGTCGATGCCCTTGAGCACGGGCTCCTCGGCGCCCGGATAGCGGAACCCGGCACCCCGGATCTCCAGATGCCCGTGCCGGCGCAGCTCCGTGACCGGAGCGACGGGCGGCACAACGCTCGACGAGGTCCCGAGGACCTCCTCGATCCGCTCGGCGCACACCTCCGCGCGCGGCACCATCATGAACATGAAGGTGGCCATCATCACGGACATCACGATCTGCATCAGATAGGCGAGGAAGGCCGTCAGGTCGCCGATCGCCATCCCGCCGCTGTCGATGCGATGCGCGCCGAACCACACCACCGCGATCGAGGACAGGTTCACCACCGTCATCACGATCGGGAACATCAGCGCGAGCATGTTGCCGGTGGCCAGCTGCATCTCGGTGAGGTCGGTGTTCGCCTTACGGAAACGATCCTTCTCGTAGGCGTCCCGCACGAAGGCCCGGATCACACGGTTGCCGGTGATCTGCTCCCGCAGCACCCGGTTCACCGTGTCGAGCCGCACCTGCATGGCCCGGAACAGGGGCCGCAGCCGCCGAACGATCAGCGTCACGCAGATGCCCAGCGTCGGCACCACGGCGACCAGCACCCCGGACAGCGGCACGTCCAGGCCGAGCGCCAGCACGATCCCGCCCACGCACATGATCGGCGCCGACACCATCAGCGTGAACGTCATCAGGGCCAGCATCTGGACCTGCTGGACGTCGTTGGTCGTGCGGGTGATCAGCGAGGGCGCCCCGAACTGCCCGACCTCCCGCGCCGAGAACGACTGCACCCGGTCGAACACCGCCGCCCGGATGTCCCGGCCGACCGCCGAGGCGGTCTTGGCGCCGTAGTACACGGCACCGATGTTGCACACGACCTGTGCCAGCGAGATGCCGATCATCAGGGCGCCGAAGGAGAGGATGTAGCCGGTGTCGCCCTTCACAACGCCGTTGTCGATGATGTGCGCGTTCAGCGTGGGCAGGTAGAGGGTGGCGCAGGTCTGCAGGAACTGCAGCAGCACCAGCAGGGCTATGGGTTTCTTGTAGGGCCTGAGATAGGTCCGCAGAAGTCGTATGAGCACGCTACGTCTCTCGGAGTCGGCGGCGGGGCGGGCTTGATGCCCCAGGCTCCTATCGTCGGACACTCCACCCGTGTTACCTCAACCGATTAAGCCGACAGCAGTGCTCCTTACCGCCTTATGGGCGGAAAGCGCCGGGGTGTGTCTGCTCCCGGACGGAAACGAACTGCTGCCTGACCGCCTGTCCCACCGCCAGTTCGTCGCCGGGCTCAAGGACCTGTCCGCTCGCGCCCTGCCAGACGGGCGGGTTGCGCGGATCGAGGGTGCCCTGCGAGACCCCGAGCGCCCAGGCGGCCTGCCGGGCGGCACCGATCGCCGCGTAGTCCGCGGGCTGCGGCACGACGACCTGCGCCCCGAACAGCATGGGCGCCGCCGCCTGCACGGCGGGCAGCTCGGCGGCCGCCCCCAGCAGGAAGATCCGCCGCACCTCGACACCCCGGCCGCGCAGCACGTCCAGCGCGTCCGCGAGGCCGCACAGCATGCCCTCGAACGCCGCCCGCGCCAGATGCTCGCCCTTCATCGACTCCCGCCGCAGCCCGGCGATCGACCCCGCCGTGTGCGGCAGATTCGGCGTCCGCTCACCCTCCAGATACGGCAGGAGTACGAGCCCGTGGGCGCCCGGGGTCGACTTCATGGCCAGCTCGGACAGGCTGTCCAGATCGGGCAGCCCGAGCAGCTCGGCGGTCCCGCGCAGGGTCCGAACGGCGTTCAGCGTGGTGACGACCGGCAGATGCATACCGGTCGCGTCGGCGAGGGACGTGATCATCCCGGTGCTGTCGACCAGGGCCTCGGGGTGTACGGCCATGACGGACCCGGAGGCGCCGAGCGAGACCACCGCGTCACCGAGCCCGATGCCGAGGCCGAAGGCGGCGGACATGGTCTCCCCGGTCCCGGCGGAGATCAGCAGCCCCTCGGGGGTCGTACCCGCGGCGTCCGCAGGGCCGATCACCTCCGGCAGCATCGCCTGGTGGCCGAGCGCCAGCTCGACGAGATCGGCACGGTAGTTGCCGGTGGCCGCCGACCAGTATCCGGTGCCGGAGGCGCCGCCCCGGTCGGTGGTCCGTCTCACCGGCCTCCCCAGCAACTGCCACACCAGCCAGTCGTGAGCCTGCATCAGGATCGCGGTGCGCAGGGCGGCATCGGGCTCGTTCTTCGCGAGCCAGCGCAGCTTGGTCACCGGCTGCGCGGCCTGCGGCACACAGCCCACCGCCTGCGCCCAGGCCTCACGGCCGCCGAGCGCGTCGATCAGATCGGCCGCCGCGACCTGCGCACGCTTGTCGCCGCCGACCAGCGCCGGGCGCACCGTGCCGCCCTGCGCGTCCAGCGGCACGACCGCGTTCTGCTGCGCGGACACACCGATGGCCTGCACGCCCTCGAGGAGCCCGCCGCCGGCCGCTTCACCCAGGGACAGCAGCCAGGCCTGCGGGTCGACGTCGGCGGGCCGGTCGCCGTCGACCGGATGCGGGGCATACCCCTGCCTGAGCACGGTGCCCGTGTCCGTGTCGCAGACGACGATGCGAGTGAAATCGGGTGCACTGTCCAACCCGGCGACTATCCCCATGGCGAAAATTCTATGGGCCCTGCGCCGCAGGGGTGTGTGCGCTTCGCCGGGTGCGGGCGCGTCGTGGCAGGTGAGCTGCTACGTGTCGCTGGTGCCCCAGTCGTCCTCTGCTGCGCCGTTGGTGTTGCGCGCCCGGAGGGAGCGGACCCGCTGGGCCACCGAGTCGGGCACATGGTCGCCGACCTTGTCGCTCACCGCGTGGTACGCCTTGCCGGCGAACTCGCGGCCCTGCTGGGCGGCCGACTCCGCGGTGTTGCGGACGGCAGGGTTCTCCGCGACCTGACGCGCGGACTTCTTCAGCTGCTCGTAGCGCTCGCGACCGGCACGTGTGCCGAGGACGTAACCCAGAGCCAGTCCGACGACGAACGTGAGCTTGTAGCGCATGGCGGAGCCACCCTTCCGTCCTTGGGGAGTACCGATTGGCGGAGCACCCCCCTGCTTGCGCTAATGTATGTGTCGCAGCGAGCGCCCGCCCTCTGGCGAATACCCAGGCAGGTACGTTCGATGCAACGAGGCATTCCTCCGTAGCTCAATTGGCAGAGCAGCCGGCTGTTAACCGGCAGGTTACTGGTTCGAGTCCAGTCGGGGGAGCTCGGTCCTCCGTAGCTCAATTGGCAGAGCAGCCGGCTGTTAACCGGCAGGTTACTGGTTCGAGTCCAGTCGGGGGAGCACAAGAAGAGGACCCCCTTGGGGTCCTTTTTCATGTGGGCGGGAACCGCGCAGGCTGCGGGGCAGTCTCCATGGGCGTGCGAAGTCGACCATCCGAAGCAGGAGATCGTATGAGCGGCTATGCTGCGGCAGACGGCGCGCACAAATGTGCGCGACACGCCGCTATGGGGCGGTAGCTCAGCCGGTTAGAGCAGCGGACTCATAATCCGTCGGCCGTGGGTTCGAGTCCCACCCGCCCCACCAAGCGCAGGTCAGAGAAACGTTCTGACCTGATGAAACGTCTCTTCGACTGGTGGGTGCCGCGGCTCTGCACCACCTCGCCGCCTCGGACGATCACGCCTCGTCGATGTCGTTCGGCCAGGCGCGCCCCACATCCACATGGCCGAGCTCCACGCGTATCCCGGGGAGCGCCCGAGGGGCCGGGGTCGGGGAGAGCAGGGCGGAGAGGGACCTGCGGAGGCCTCTCTCGTCGCCTTCGGGATGCTCCGCGTGCAGGCGGTGAGGCCGGAGGTCCTGAACCAGGACCCGGCTCGGGTCCCAGACGCCGGTGCGACGGCCCCGTACGACCGCGACGGGGTCCACGACCGTGCAGTGGTAGGTCACCCGGACGGGGAAACGCGCCGCGGAGTCGGACGTGCGCAGGTGCCATGTGGCGAACAGCTGCACGTGGGAGCGGACGTCGACCAGGGTCACGGCGGTGGCCCGCGTCGTGTCGATGGCGACGGCCCCCGTCCGGTGTTCCCCGTCGATCTCGTGCACGAGGATCTCACCCGCCCCCGCGACCAGCGGAGCGCGCCGCTCGCGCGGATGTGGCCGCCCGGCAGGTCCCCCGCCTCGAACAGCACCACGTCATCGCCGCGTTCGCCCAGGACTCGGGCGGCCTCCAGCACTGCCGGACCGGCGCCGACGACAACTGCCTTCCTGCGGCGTCCCGTTGTTACCGTCCGGCGTTCGCCGGCGGCCAGGACCGTCGCTACGAGAGCTGGCACCGGCAGATCCGAACCATCGCCGAACGCGCCCTCGCCGAGGGCGACTTCACCTCCGCGGACCTGGACGGCTTCACCGTCTGCTTCGCCGCCCTGGCCGACGGGCCTGGCCCTGCAACGCCTGCGCCAGACACCGCCGTTGACGGTGGAGGACGCGCGGCGGCATCTGCGTCACTTCATCGAGACGGAGTTGGGTCGGGGCCGGGGTCCTGAGGCCGATCATGCGGACCGGCTGCCCTGTGGGCGTCGAGTGGCGCCTTCAGGTGCCCGTCGGTACCGAGCCGGTTCTACTGCCTGAGGTCGATCGTGCGGACCGGTTGCCCTGTCGTGCGGGCGATGGTTTCGAAGTCGTGGTCGTAGTGGAGGAGGGTGAGTCCCGCTTCTTCCGCGGCTGCGGCCACCAGGAGGTCGATGGGGCCCGCGCTGCGGTGCTCTCCCTTGGCGGTCAGTTGTTCCTGGACGATGCGGGAGCGGCGGTAGACGCCGTCGGGCATGGGGCACCAGGTGTAGTGGGCGTCGAGGGCCGCCTTCAAGCGGGTGCGGTCCGTGGCGGAACGTGCCGAGTAGAGGACTTCCAGTTCGGTGAGATCGCAGATCGCGACGAGGCCGGCGGCGATCCTGTCGTCCCATTCGGCGGTGTTCTGGCGGAGCAGGATGCGGGCGAGGGCGGAGGTGTCGACGAGGTAGTCGGCGACGGTCACGCGTCCGCTCCGGCGCTGCGATCACCGCGTGCCGCGTCGGCGCTCGTGGGCCGGTATGCCCGCTTGTCCAGCAACATGTCGATGTCCAGGGCGCCCTCGGCCACCAGGTCGCGGGCTTCTTCGAGAGAACGCAGGCGCCGATAGCGGGCCGTGACCTCCCGCAGGGCAGTGTTGATCGTGTCGCGCTTGGTGGTGGTGCCGAGTTCCTTGGCTGCTTCCTCCAGCGCCTCGTCGTCGAGATCGATGACCGTCCGACTCATGATGTCCCCCTCTCCCTGTGTATATCAATTGGAGTGTATCAAGATACAAGATCCTTTGTATCTTGAGGGTCGTGCCGGGGCGTTGGTGCGGTGTTGTGCTCGTCGGTGTGCCGTGAAAGAGGGGGCTCGACGGGACCGTTGCGCGTACGCTCGCGCCCAAGGAGGGCGCCATGGGCGGGCATGCGAAACCGATCAGGATGTGGTGGCTGGTCACGTTGACGGCCGTGACCATGGCGGTCATAGCGGTCGTGCTCGTGATCCAGGCCGACTCCGGCGAGGCGACCTCGCCCAGGCCGACCGATCCTCCCTCGGCCACCTCGTCCGTCCTCGGGTAGGCAGGTCTCAGCCCGTTTCCTCGCGCAGCCCGTCGCGCAGGCGGCGCAGGTCGTCGGCGTGCCGGCCCAGGCCGTTGAGGCGCAGCCGGGCGGCCTCGGTGCGGGGGTCGGGGCGGAGCGTGAAGGCCAGGTCGAGGGATTCGCGCAGCATCCAGAGGTCGTAGGCGAGGAGCCGTGCCGCGTGGGCCTGGGCCCGCTGCAGGTCCGGGTCGGTGAGTTCGAGGTCCTGGAGGCGGGTGCGCAGGCGGTGCAGGGTGCTGCTCTGATGGCTGCACATGCGTGCCGTCCGGCGGGAGACGGGACCCGGTTCGCCGCAGGCGGCCACCGCCGCGTCGGCCGGTGTCTGGGCGGCCACCGCCTCGTCCAGGACGGCGACCAGGGCGAGCAATTGGGCCCGGTGTGAAGGACGGGCGGGGGCCGGGCGGGGGCGGCGGGCGAGCGTCCGTGCGGCGCGCCGCCACCGGACGGCGCCGGGGGGTGTGCGTAGGCGCATGGCTCCAGTGTGCGCCTGGCGCGTCGGGAGCCGACCGGCCCGGTCAGTACGGGGCGGCCGTCTTGCGTTCCGGCTCGGTCAGGGGCGGGCCTTGCAGGTGTGGCTTCTTCGGGCCGAAGAGCATGGGGATCAGCATGTCGGGCGAGAAGAGCCGGGTGGCGGGCTTCTCCAGGCTCATGACGTCCAGGAGGGCGCCGAGGGCGCGGGGGTTGCGGGCCCCGGTGGCGACCGCGCGGTCGACGAAGCGGGCGAGGACGCGCTCCAGGGCGGTCGGGGGAGTGTCCGCGGCGCCGGGGTAGAACGCGTCCTGCCCCACCGCCAGGTCCCAGGCGGCGCCGACCGGGCGGGCCGCGGCGCGCTGGACGCGGCGGGCGGTGCCGGGGGTGGTGAGGGCGGTGGAGCGCAGGACGGCGCGCAGGCTGAGGGCGCACTGGGCGGCGACGGTGAGCCCGTGGCCGTAGACCGGGTTGTATCCGGCGATCGCGTCGCCGAGGACCGTGAAGCCGTCGGGCCAGGGCCGCAGCTTCTCGTAGTAGCGGCGCCGGTTGGCGGTGCTGCGGGTGGTGGCGACGTCGCCGAGCGGCTCCGCGTCCTTGATCAGTTCGCCGATGACCGGGTCGCCGAGGGCGAGCGCGAAGTCCGTGAAGGTGTCGGGGTCGGGGCCCGGTTCGCCGCCGCGGGTGCCGGAGAGCGTGACGATCCAGCGGTCGCCCTCGATGGGCACGATGATGCCGCCGCGGCCCGGCGCCTTCGCGGCGTTCGCCTGGACGTTGACCAGGGGGAATGTGCTCTCCGCGGCCGTGCCCGGGGCCCGGTAGAGGCGGGTGGCGTAGGCGACGCCGGCGTTCACCTCGCGCTCGGTGACCTGCGGCAGGCCGAGCTCGGTCAGCCAGCGGGGGGCGTGCGAGCCGCGGCCGGAGGCGTCGACCACCAGGTCGGCGGGCAGGGCGAGCTCCTCGTCGCCGGTGCGGACCCGGACGCCGGTGACGCGGTCCCGGTCGCCCTGAAGGGACAGTGCCGTGGTGTTCTGGCGGAGGGTGACGCGGGGGTCGGCGAGGACGCGGGTGCGTATCACCGCGTCGAGCAGGTCGCGGGAGCACACCAGGTTGCGGTGGTGGGTGGAGGTGAAACGGCGGAACCAGATCTCGTTCGGGGCCCGGGAGACCATGTCGCCCATGATGTGCACCAGGCGGGCGCCGTTCGCGACGATCTCCGCGGTGAGGCCGGGGAGCAGCTCGTCGAAGGCCTTGACCCCGCCGCTCCACACGAGGTGTGCGTGCCGGGCCTGGGGGACGCCGCGGCGCGGCTCGGGCCCCTCGGGGAGCGTGTCCCGCTCGACGATCGTGACGTCGGCGAACTCGGCCAGCGCGGCGGCGGCGAACAGTCCGCTGATGCTGCCGCCGACGACGACGGCGCGGGCCCGGCGGGCGGTGGGTCTGTCAGGCATGGGTGCTCGTGCTTTCTGTACTGGGTCCTGCGCCGGCTGTGCGGTCGGTCGGGTGCGGGTGCGTTGTGGCTGCTCGCGCCCCACGGCGGAGCCGCCGATCGACAACGCCCCGCGCCCGTTCGGGGCGCTGCCCGGCCCCGCCGGTGTGCGGGCGGCGCAGTGCCCGGGAGACGGACTCGATGTCGGTGGTGATGCGGGCGGCGGTCCGGGCGGAGTCGGGGTCGGGCGTGGGCGGGGCTCCCGTGCGGCGGGCGGCCAGGGCGGCGCGTACCGCCACCGCGCCGGCCGCTCCGCGAGCCCTCGCCTCGTCGCCGGCGGCCCGCGCGGCCTCGTAGGCCTGTTGGTAGAGGCGCTGGTCCAAGTACGGGTTGAGCAGGCGCAGTCCGTCGTGGATGTGCTGCCGGCGCTGCATCAGGCGCAGGTCCAGTGGCGCCCAGAAGCCGAGCCGGGCCGGTGCGGCCGACGCGCCGAGGACGCGCACCGCCCGCCACAGCGGCCGTAGCCGCCGGTACTCGCGCCGGTCGCGGATCCACCGGTGCAGGAACGGTCCGATCTGCGGCACCAGGAAGCCGAGCGCCACCAGGGCCGCCTCCATGAGTGCGAAGGGCGGGGCGGCCTTGGTGCTGAGGGCGTCCCAGTCGTGGCCCGACCAGCGGGCGCCGATCGCCGTCAGTTTCGCCGCGTCGAAGAGGAGGCCGGAGGCGAAGCCGAGTTGCAGGAGCACGACGCCCGACTTCAGCCAGCGGTTCTCGACCTCCGGGAACCACTTCCACAGCATCGACGCGGCCACCAGGGACGACACCATGTGGGCGGTCAGGTAGAGCAGGATGTGCTCGCGCATCCACGGGGTCGAGGCGTAGTAGGTGTCCAGGTCGTAGATCCGCGGCTCGGGCGCGTGTGCCAGCAGGAACGTCACCCAGAGGGCGACGACCACACCGGCGTAGACCCAGTAGATGCGGCGCATCCTGCGGCGGCGGCGCTCGGACGGTTCCTCCCGCCAGCGGATGATCATCGTCAGGCCGGTGGCGCAGAACGCGGTGAGGAACGAATAGGCCCAGGGCGAGGCGATGTTGGGCACGCCCGTCAGCTCGTTGAGGCGCTCGATGTTGACCGGTGTGATGACGACCAGGACGGCGGTGGCCGAGGCCAGCAGCACGGTGGTCGCCCGTACGTCCGGGTCGCGCCAGGCGCGGACGAGCGTCGGGAGCTTGACGAGGAGCGCCGTCGCCAGCAGTGCGGTGGGCACGGCGTAGGGGATGTGGAAGTGGGGGTCCATCAGGTCCGTCATCAGAGGATGCGACCGCCGCGGTGGCCCAGCGACAGGTTGATACGGCCCTCCACGGTGGCCGGTGTCACCGGGCCCTGTGCGTAGCGGCCCTTCATCCAGGTGCGGACCTCGCGGGCGAAGAGCAGACCGAAGGTCTCCGCGTCCACCTCGTGGTGATCGGCGGAGGCGGACCGGGCCGTCACCGCACGGCAGACCTCGCGGGGGCCCTCCTCGGAGGCGAGGACCTGCTGCGCGGCCCGCGCCAGTGCCCCGGGCGGACCGCCGAGCGCGCGGGCGGCCGCCGGGCCGATGGCGTGGTCGCCGCAGGTGCCCTGCTCCTCGTGCCACAACTCGTGGCCGAAGATGACCAGTTGGGCCTCGGGGACGGTGCACTCCTCCACCACGATGAGGGAGCGGTCCCCGTAGTCCACACGCATGCCCGACACCGGGATGTCCGGGGGGAACGCCCGGAACAGCAGCTGGATGGGCCGTCCGACGCGGACGCTCATGGCCCGGCAGAACTCCTCCATCACGGCCCGCGGTTCGGCCGGACGTGCGATGGACTTCGCCGCCTCCCGGCCCAGCTCGGCGAGGAGCGACTTCATCGCCCTGGTGCTCATCGGACGCCGCCCCCCTCGCCTGTCCGCTGCGGGACGGCCGACCTGATGACGCCCTCCAGGAGACGGTCCAGCTGCTCGGCTGTCATCGCGCCGTGGCGCCGCAGATCGGCGGCCTTCAGTCCGTAACGGTCCATCAGGGCCAGTATGGGGTCCCGCTGTTCCGCAGGTTGCTCGAACTCCCTCAGTACGGCCACCAGTACGCGGTCGAGGGCGTCGGCGGCGGGCGCGGTGAAGAACGCCTCGCCTCCCTCGACGCCGAAGAACTCCACCAGGCCGTGCAGGAACTCGACGCTGGGCACCTTCCTGCCGGCACACACCTGGCGCGCCCAGTAGTCGGAGACGCCCAGGCGTTCGCGGATGTCGGCGGCGAGGTCCGACATACGGCAGCCGGTACGCGCCAGATGGGCGTCCGCGAGGGTCCTGATGCGGGCGCAGACACGGTCGTTGACCTTGTCGGGCGGAGCGGTGCCGCCCTTGAGCAGCGTGCGTACGGTGCGCTCGGGCAGAGCCGTCCTGGCCGCCAGCTCCCGCGGGTCGAGCAGGGCCGAACGGGGCAGGCCCTGCTCCTCGGCGAGCGCGTCGAGACGGCGGAGCGTCTCGGGAAGGTGTGTGGCTGACTCCACCATGCCCGCAGCCTAGGGGCGCACCCGCGTCTCTCAACGATCGTTTATCGGCCAAAAAACGATCGTTGAACGGTCAGCTGTTAGTCGTTGAACGGTCCAGGTGTTACGCAGAGCGAGAAATGAGCCCTGGGAGGACGATGAGAAGAGGAGTGTCGACAGGTCGACAGAAGGAGGCCGTCATGGCCGACCACCGATCCGCTACGGCGACGAAGACCCCTCCCTCCCTCACCTTCGGCAAGACCGAACGGGAGGACCACCCCTGGGAGATACAGCTCGTCAAGCACCAGGAACGCACCGAGTCCGCCGAGTTCCGCGCCGCGAAGACGGCCGTGAACAAGATCCTTCAGGAGCTGGGGAAGACCGAGCGGCCGTACGGGCCGGGCCCATACGAGATGCACCACGGCGGCAGCCTCTGGGTGAAGACGGAGGCCGGCTGGCGGATGTTCCGGGCCCGGGTCGGCATCGAGTGGAGCATGCAGTTCTGCGCCGACCCTGCGAAGGTCGACCGGCTGCGGCAGGAGGCCGCCGACCTCGTCGCCGCCTTCCCCGAGACCCTTCCCGCGCTGGAGGCCCTCGGCTACAAGCGCGCCCGCAAGCTGCTGGAAACCCCGATCACGGACGCCGATGGTGTCGCGGCCTGGACCGACTCGCTGTTCAACGCGTGTGTGCCGCTGACCCGCGGGCACCATCAGGGGATCCTGCCCAAGGCCGCCGGGGAGCACCACTACCCCTGGCCGATCAAGGGTGCCGACTACATCCGGTACGACGACTTCAACCTGTGGGTGACCCTGCCCGACGGCACCCACGCGGGCGTCGCCCCCGTGGCCCCGCGCGGCTCCGGCGACGGACGGGTGCGCATCATCCACGCCCGGCACGGCACACCCGCAGGGGACGTCGTGGCCAAGGCGCAGCGGCGCCGTGTCATGGCCGTGCTCCCGGCGGACAGCCCGATGGCCCTGGAGGCGTTCCAGCAGCAGATCGCGCCCGGAGCGCGCACCGCGGCCGCCCGGCCGCGGACCCGCGGCGCGCGCGGCAGCACCCGCCGGGCCGGTTAGGCGGGCCGTGGTCATGCCGCGCAGGATCGTCCTCTGCCTGGACGGCTCGGGCAACCAGGTGGGCGCCCGCAACCCCACGAACGTGGTGAGGTTCTACGAGATGCTGGAGACGGGCGACCCCTCCAGGCAGCTGCTCTACTACGACCCCGGGGTCGGCACCATGTCGGCGGCCACCGCGCGCGGACCGCTGGGCCGCGGGCTCTCCCGGCTCGGCGGCCTCGCCTTCGGAACGGGACTGAAGGCCAACCTCGCCGAGGCGTACACGTACCTCATGAACCACTGGCAGCCGGGGGACGCGGTGTACGTCTTCGGGTTCAGCCGGGGCGCCTACACGGCCCGTGCGCTGGTCGGGATGCTCAACAAACCGGGGCTGATGCGGCCGGGCGCGGAGAACCTCGTGCCGTACGCGGTGGCGAAGTACGCGTTCAACCAGGACATCGAGAAGAGCGAGCAGGAGGTCGCCCGCTTCTCGCACGCCTTCTGTCTGCGCACGGAGGGCGAGCCGCTGTGGGAGCAGGTGAAGCGCAACGACCCCCGGCAGGTCTCGCACCATGCCCTGCCGGTGGCCTACCTGGGCGTCTGGGACACCGTGAAGGCGGCCGGCCTCCTGCGCCTGGGCAATCTGCGCTGGCCGTACACCCACTCCGTGCCCAACGCCGCCCGCATCCGGCACGCCGTGTCCCTCGACGAGCTGCGCCGCCCGTACCGGGAGTTCCTCGTCAGGCCGCGCAGCCCCGCTCCCGACACGGACGCGAGCACCGCGGAGGAGGTGTGGTTCGCCGGGGTGCACTGCGATGTCGGCGGCACCTTCGACCACGCCCCTGACGCGCCCCTGCTCTCCACCGTCCCCCTCAAGTGGATCACCGACGGTGTCTGCGACGAGCTGGACTTCCGGCCGGGCGCCTACGGTGCGGCGACCGCGGTGACCGAGGCCTTCGCCGACGCCCCCGTCCATCACAACGGCGCGGCATGGATCCTCGTGGGCAGGCGGGCACGTCCCGTACCTCCCGAGGCGGTACTCCACTGGAGCGTCCGGCTGCGCCGGGAACGGGACCCCGGCTACCGGCCGGACCTGGCCGGACGCGAACGCTGGGCCGACCCCGACTGGTTCAAACCAGCTCGCACATAGGGGGCCAATGGGTCTCTAAGGGTCGTCCTCCTCCCCGGGGAGCAGCGAGTTCTGCCCCGAGTCGTGCTGCGGAGGCATGGCAGGTGTCTCCGTGGGCACGATGTGCCGAAAGGGCGCGCGGACCAGGCTGGTTCACGTCAGCCAGCCGGTCCGAGGAGGGCGTCATGAACCGTCAGACCCGCGTCCGTGTCAGCCGCAGGCCCCCCACGCCCCGTGACACCACCATCGACCGCAGGACACCGTCGGGGCGGATCCTGCCGTACTGATGCCGCACGTGGACCGTCCCGCGGGTTCCGGGGGGAATGACTGCCGTCCTTCGGGGTACGCGGGCTGACAGCAAGGGAGCCGGTGGGGCAGGAGAGGCGGTGGTGAGCATGCACGTCGACGGGAGTGGTCGGCAGTGATGCCCGCCGACCTCGCCCCCTTCGTGCACCCGGCGCTCCTGTACCGCGACGAGCACGAGTACCTCGCGGGCACCGTCCCCTTCGTCCGGGATGCCCTCGCGGCCGGTGAAGCCGTCGCCGTGGCCGTGCCCGGGGAACGCCTCCGGCTGATCCGGGACGCGCTGGGCGACGACGCCCGCGCCGTGCGGTTCCTGGACATGCGGGAGGCCGGGCGCAACCCCGGCCGGATCATCCCCGCGGTGCTGCGCGCCTTCGCCGACGCCCAGCCGCCCGGCACCCGGGTGAGCATCATCGGCGAACCGATCTGGGCCGGCCGTACACCCGCCGAATACCCCGCCTGCGTCCAGCACGAGGCACTGATCAACGCGGCCTTCCGGGGCCGCAGTGCGACCATCCTGTGCCCGTACGACATCCGGCGCCTCGACCCGCAGGTCGTCGCGGACGCCTTCGCCACCCACCCCACCCTCCTGCGGGCCGGCTCCCGGCGGCACGAGGACAGCGGTGCCTTCGCCCCCGCGGACGTCGTGGCCCGCTACAACGAGCCGCTGCCGCCCGCCCTGCCCCTCCTGTCCTTCCGCTTCGACGCGGACTCCCTCTCCGAGGCCCGGCACCTCGCCGTCGACGAGGCCGTACGCCTCGGTCTGCCGTCCGCCCGGGTCCAGGACCTGGCGCTGGCCACCGCCGAGCTGGCCACCAACAGCGTGGTGCACGGCGGCGGTTCGGGCGAGCTCGGCGTGTGGGCCGAGGACGGCTACGTGGTGTGCGAGGTGCGGGACAAGGGCCACATGACCGACCCGCTGGCCGGCCGCCGGCCGGTTCCGCGTGACCAGCACGGCGGCCGTGGGCTCCTCATGGTCAACCTCGTCGCGGACCTGGTGCGCGTGCACACCGGTCCGGACGGCACCACCGTGCGCTGCTGGTTCGCCCGTTGACGGGGCGCCGGGCCGGCCCGGCTGACGGCGCTCAGATGACGGTCGGGCCGAGCACCAGCGGCTCGATCCTGCCCTCCAGCATGTAGCCCAGGCCCTGTACGGCACACACGTCGGGCCGTTCGGCGATGTGCACCGGCATGCCGGTGGCCTGCCGCACCATCTCGTCCAGCCCCGGCAGCAGCGCGCTGCCGCCCACCAGCATGATCCCGCGGTCGGCGAGGTCGGCCACCAGATCAGGCGGGCACTCCCGCAGCACCCGGCCGATGACGTCGACCACGGCGGTCAGCGGGGTCTCGATCGCCTCGCGCACGGCGGCGGTGTCGACCTGCACCGAGCGGACCAGGCCGGTGACCACGTCCCGCCCCCGGATCACGGTGGACTTCGGGCCCTGGGCGGTGAGCCCTATGTCGGAGAGGGCGAGGTGCAGCGGGCGAACGGACTGGCTGGGCAGCATCAACTCGTGCTGGTGGCGCAGATGTTGGACGATCGCGTGGTCGACGGCATCGCCGCCGACGGGAATGCGTTCGGAGCTCACGGTCGAGCCCAGCGAGAGCACGGCCACCTGGGTGGTCGTGGTCCCGCAGGCCATGATCATGGTGGCCTCGGGCTGCTGCACGGGCAGCCCGCACCCCACGGCGGCGGCGATCAGCGTGTCGACGAGCTCCACCCGCCGTGCGCCGAGCCCGACGAGCGTCTCGACGGCCGCCCGGCGGGCCAGCGGGTCGGCCTCGTGCGGGGTGCAGGCCGCGGCGCGCAGGAAGGGCTTGCGGCGCAGGGCACGGCGAAGTCTGTCGCCGAGCAGGCCCCGGAGCATGCGCTGCGCCATCTCGATGTCGACGACGGTGCCGCCGGACACGGGGCGCACCACGCGGATGTGCCCCGGGGTGCGGCCCCGCATCCGCTCGGCGAAGTCACCCACGGCGATGAGGGCGCCGCTGCGGGTGTTCACGGCGGCGACGGACGGCTGGTCGACGACGAGGCCGACGCCCCTGACGTAGACACGGGTCCGGGCCGCCCCCAGGTCAACGGCGAAATGGCAGCGCCGCAACTGCTCCAGACTTGCGGTCATGCAGGGTCCTCCAGAAAAACGCAGACCGTGGGGCCGCCGGGCAGCGGGTCCCAATGGCATCGTGCGGTGCCGGAGGCGGGTGGCGCCTTTTGTGGGGGGCCGGTCGGGGCGCAGCTGAATGGGCGTTTTGCGGTTTATGTCCGCCGCCACGGGATCCCTGGACCTTGTCCTGAACCCTCAGCCGGATCCGATACGGGCGTGCCGGGCAGCCGTGGTCATGGGCGGTCGGTGTCCGCGGGGGTCGGCTGCGGAGCGGGTCCGGACGGCTGCGGTGACCAGCTGAGCTTGACCACCAGGTGCCCCTCCGCGGCGCCCTTCGCTATGACCGCGCCGGTCTCCGCACTGAGCTTCACGCCGAACTCGAGCTCCACGGTGTCGGGCCTGAGCGAACCGTCCCGGAACACCCTGAGCGCCGACTCGGCCGCTGCCCGCACCCCGTCCAGGGCGGCCTCGAAGGTCCGTGCGGCCTGGACGGGGCTGCCGCCGCGGGAGACGAGCCGGGCGCCGGTCTCGCTCTGCACGCCCTCCACGACGACCCGGGCACCGTCCTCGGTCCTGAACTCCATCAACCCGTCCATGACGCCGCTCGCTCCCCCGTGTGCTGTGTGACCTCGCCGAACTTCATTGTTGCCGAAGGTGCTTGGGGATGTCCCGGGTTCTGCGGGGGCGGGGGTGCCGGTCAGGGTCCGACGATGCCCCGGATCACCCCCAGCTCCACCAGGTCCTGCGGCCGGATGCGCAGCTGGCCGGCCGTCGTCTCGACCTCCTGCGCCGGCCGTTTGAGGATCGCGGCCGCGAGCTCCGGGGCGATCACCGAGAAGTAACTGTCCGGTGCGGCCCAGGTGTTGCCCGCCGCGGCCAGTGCCAGCGCGCCCCCGGAGCCGCCCTCGCCGATCACCAGTGTGGTGACCGGGACACGGGCGGCCGCCACCGCGCCGAACAGCTCCGCGATCGCGGCGCCCGCGCCCTGCCGTTCCGCCTCCGCGTCGTTGGCCGCGCCCGGGGTGTCCACCAGGGTCAGCACCGGGATGCCGAGGCGGTCCGCGAGCCGGATCAGGCGGGTGGCTGTGCGGTAGCCCGCCGGGCGGGTGGGAGTGCCGGTCTGGGCGGCGTAGGCGATGGTGCGGCCCGCGTGTTCGCCGAAGCCGCAGAGGATGCCCGTCGTGTCGGTGCCGCCGCAGCGGTCGCCGTGGATCGCTGCGCGGTGGGTGAAGTAGGCATCCAAGTAGGCGTGGGCGCGGGGGCGTTGGGGGGAGCGGGCGCGGTGGACTGCGTCCCAGCCGGTGGTGGGGAGGGTGCTGGTGCCGAGGGCGGCGGGGACGGGTGCGGGCTCGGCGACGCCGGGGCCCGTGGGCGGGTTCGCTTGCCCGCGCTCGCGGGGTGCCGCTGTCTTCAGGTCGGGAGCCGCCCCAGCGGCACGACTGCCCGCAGCTACGGCGGTCAGCAGCCGTAGCCACAATCCCAGCGTCTCCCGCAGCTCCGCCGGAGGCGCCACCGCATCCACCGCCCCCGCCGCCAGCTGCGCCTCCGCCGTATAAGCCGACGGGTCCGCGTCCGGCGGTCGTACCCGGGACCCCGCGAAGCCCACCTGTGCTCCCGGCAGGGCGAGGATCACGTCCGCGCCCGCGCCGAGGGTGGCCCAGCCCCCGCCGGTCGTGGGGTCCCTGAGGACGGCGATCTGCGGGAGGCCGGCCTCGCGGGTGAGTGCCGACTGGCGGGCCACGCGCTGGAGCTGGGTGAGGGCGAGCATGCCCTCCTGCATACGGCTGCCGCCCGTGGCGACCAGCACAACGACCGGGAGGCGGTGCGCACGGGCGTGACCGTAGGCGGCCTCCAGGCGGTCGCCGGTCCGTTCGCCGAGCGAGCCGCCGAGGAAGCCGAACTCGAAGGCGATCAGTACGGCCTCCGTGCCCGCGACGCTCGCGGTGCCGCACACGACCGACTCCGTCTCGCCGGTGCGCTCGACCGCGCGGGCGCGCGAGGCGTCGTACCCCTGCCAGGCGAGGGGGCCGTCCGGCCCGGAGTCCCTTGCCGGGTACGGGAGTTCGGCGAAGGTCGAGGCGTCGGTGACCAGTGCGAGGATCTCGCGGGCGGAGAGGCGGGGCTCAGACACGGTGCAGTGCCCGCTTCATGATCTTCCCCATGTCGTTGCGGGGGAGGCTCTCCAGGTAGTGGACCACGCGGGGACGCTTGTGCGGGGCGAGGCGGCCCGCCACGTGGTCCGCCAACTCCTCTGCCCCCGGCGGTGATTGGGGGTCCACCGGCACCACCCATGCCACGATCCGCTCGCCCAGATCCGCATCCGGCTCCCCGGTGACCGCCGCCTCCCGCACCCCGGCATGTTCAAGGAGCGCGTTCTCGATCTCCCCGGCCCCGATCTTGTAACCCCCGCTCTTGATCAGGTCGGTGGCCTTGCGCCCGACGATGCGGACGTACCCGTCGGGCTCGCGGACGGCCATGTCGCCCGTGCGGAAGAACCCGTCGGCGGTGAGCGCGGCGGCCGTGGCGTCGGGCCGGTTCAGGTACTCGGTGAACAGGTTCGGGCCGCGCACCTGGATCTCGCCCACGGTCTCGCCGTCGTACGACGTGATCTCCGTCCCGTCCTCCTCCACGAGCCGCAGCTCGACACCCGGCAGCGGCACGCCCACCGTGCCCGCGCGCGGCTCGCCGTCCGCCCGCACGCTGGTGTTCATCAGGGTCTCCGTCATGCCGTACCGCTCGACGACCCGTCGTCCGGTCGCGGCCGCGATGCGCTCGTGGTCGTGGACCGGGAGCGCGGCGGAACCGGAGACCAGCAGCCGCGCCCGGCCAAGGGCCTTCGCCAACTCCGGCTCCTCGGAGAGCGCCTCCGCGATCCGGTGGTACATCGTCGGCACGCCGAACAACATGGTCGCGCCCTCGTTCAGCTCGCGCGCCACGCCCTCCGTGCTGAACCGCCCCAGGTGACGGACGGAGCCGCCGCGCCTCAGCGGACCCAGGATGCCCAGCACCAGCCCGTGCACATGGAACAGCGGCAGCCCGTGCACGAGTACGTCGTCACCGGTCCACTGCCAGGCGTCGGCGAGTGCGTCCAGCGTGGTGGCGATCGCCCGGCGGGGGAGGACGGCACCCTTGGGCGGGCCGGTGGTGCCGGAGGTGTAGACGATCAGGGCGGGGGCCTCGTCGTCGATCAGGAGGGCGAGGGCGGTGCCCGCGGGGCCGGTCACGTCGACATCGATGCGCTCCAAGTCCCGTACGGGTGCCGGCAGTTCGTCACCGGGAGCCGCGAGCACCACGCTGGGCGCACTGTCGGACAGGATGTGCCCGAGTTCCTTCTCGCCCGACTTCGGGTTGAGCGGCACCGCCGCCGCTCCCGCCCGCAGCGCCGCCACCACGGCCACGGCGGTCTCCAGCGCCGGCGTGGCCCAGATCGCGACCCGTCCGCCGGGCGTGAGCCGCGCCGCCAGGGCGCCGGTCGCGGCGGCGAGTTCGGCGTACGTCAGGGACCGGTCGCCGAAGCGCAGAGCCATCTGCTCGCTCGGCCTGCGAAGGGCGGGAAAGAGAGAGGACACGCGAGGCACTCCATCCGTAAGGGCAGGAACGACACCCTCGTTCCTACACCAGCCGCCCCGCCGGCGACGATCAGGAGGCCTCCCGCACCACGTCCGCCACCACGCAGCTCACGTTGTCCGGGCCCCCGGCCTCGTTCGCCGCGTCCACCAGGGCCCTTACGGCCACGTCCGGGGCCCCGGTGGCGAGGAGCTGCCGTATGCGGGTGTCGGGGAGCACGGTGGGCAGACCGTCGGAGCACAGCAGATAGCGGTCGCCGGGGGCGGCGTCGTGCAGGCGCAGGTCGGGGGTGCCGGTGCCGAGGGCCTTGAGGAGGAGGGTGCGCTGCGGATGGGCGGTGGCCTCCTCCTCGGTCAGGCGGCCCTCGTCGATCAGCGACTGGACCACCGTGTGGTCGTGGGTGATACGGAAGAGCTCCCCGTCGCGCAGCAGATAGACGCGGGAGTCGCCGATGTGGACGAGGGCGAGCCGGGAGCCCGTCCAGAGCAGGGCCGTCAGGGTCGTGCCGTTCGCGTCGGGGTCGTCCGTCGCGTCCCGGACCGCCTCGGTCGCGCCCTGCACGGCGTCCTCCAGGAGGTCGAGCACGCTGCCCGCCGGCACCTCCTGAGTGTCCAGGTGCCTGAGCGCCTCGACGGCGGCGCTGCTCGCGGGCGCACCGGCCGGCCCGAACCCGTCGGCCACGGCGAGCAGCCGACCGCCCGCGTACGCGGTGTCCTGGTTGGCGGGCCGCACCCGGCCGCGATCCGAGTGGGCGAAGTACCGCAGCTCCAGCATGATGGTGTCCTTCCTCGGCTGTTCCCGTTCCGTCAGGTGGTCCACGAGGAACGCGGCGAGATCCCGCCGTACCGCCGTCTCGGCCTCCACCCGCGCCCAGTACGCGCGGATCTCCCGGGCGGCGGCCGCCGGTTCGAGGGCACACACCTCCCGGATCCGGGCCAGCGGCATGCCCAGCCGCCGCAGCCACGCCACCAGCCGGGCCTGCTCCAGCTGCCCGAGGGCGTAGTAGCGGTAGCCGGTGTGCGGGTCGACCCGGGCGGGGCGCAGGAGCTTCAGCTCGTCGTAGAGGCGAAGGGCCTTCGGCGAGAGCCGGCAGGCCCGCGCGAAGGCACCGATCGTGAGCATGTCCCTGCGCATCCGGCAGTCCTCCCCGTGTTCCTGTCACCGATGCTGGGGCTTCACCGAAGGGGAAGGTCAATCCGGTTGCTTCGGTTGCGGGGACCACGGTTAGCCTGCGGGACGACGCACCGCCGTATGACGTACGAACTGGAGTCCGCCGTGCCCCGAGTCGCACTCGCCACCTACGACCCCGGCGCGCAGCCCAGCAAGGACCGTGATCTGCCCGTGCTGGTGCGGGCGCTGCGGGATGCCGGAGCCGAGGCCGTCGCCGTCCCGTGGGACGACCCCGGCACCGACTGGAGCGGCTTCGACCTCGTCGTCATCCGGTCGACCTGGGACTACAGCTGGCGGGCGGAGGAATTCGTGGCGTGGGCGGAGAAGTGCGCCCAGGTCTCCCGGCTGGCCAACCCGGCCGAGGTCGTGCGCTGGAACACCGACAAGCGCTACCTCGGGGACCTCGCGGAGGCGGGAGTGCCCGTCGTCCCCACCCGCTACCTCGCGCCGGGCGACGCCCCCGGCCTCCCTGACGACCACGAGTACGTCATCAAGCCGACCTCGGGCGCGGGCGCCCGGTACGCCGCCCGCTACACGCCGCACGACCACGCCACGGCCGTACGGCACCTCGCGCGCATGCACGAGGAGGGTCTGACCGCGATGGTCCAGCCGTATCTGTCCGGCATCGACGTCAGCGGCGAGCGGGCCCTGCAGTTCTGCGGCGGCCGCTTCCTGCACGCCAGCCGCAAGGGCGCCGTACTGGCCCCGGGCACGGCTTACGACGACGACAAGGTGGCTCACCCGGACCTGGTCCCGTGGACCCCCACTCCGGCCGAACTCGCCGTGGCCGAGCGGGCGTTGGCCGCCGTACCGGATGCGCCGGAGCTGCTGTACGCGCGCGTGGACGTGGTCGACGGGGCGGACGGGGAGCCGCGGCTGATGGAGCTGGAGCTGGTCGAGCCGAATCTGTTCCTGGATCTGCATCCGGGGTCGGTGGCGGGGGTCAGGGACGCGATTCTGGCGACGGCGACCGGTCGCTGACCGCCACCCGCTGCAACAACCCCCAGGTGAACTCGGCGGCCACCTCCCGCCGCACCCCCTCCCCGTCCGGTGCCGTGAACGCCAGGCCCCACCGCGTGGGTGCCGTGCCCTCCAGGGGCCGGGCGGGGGCGAAGGCGCGGGCGGCCTCGTCGACCGTGCAGGACCAGGGGGTGAGGTCGTCGAGGGTGCGCAGGGTGGGGCCGGGGGTGCCCGGGGCGCGGACCAGCCATTCGTTCCAGACGGCGCCGTTCGGGGCCAGGAGGACCTCGAAGCGCAGGTCGGGCCAGAGGGGGACGGGCCAGAGCAGGGCCTCGCAGTCCAGGTCGCCGACCTTCCGGGTCATCGTCGACTCGGGGGCGCCGAGAATCGAGCGGTAGCGCGAGACGGCCGCGCGGGAACGCGGGGAGTGCAGCATCGCCTGCCAGCGCTTGTTGGCCTCCCTCATGTCGGCGATGGAGACGCCCAGCTCACGACGGGCGTCCTCCACCAGGTCCGGGTTGTGGTCGGCCATGCGGCGCAGCAGGACCAGCTGGAAGTCGAGGGGGGTGAACGGGCTGGCGGGGCGCTTTCCGGAGGGCATGGGCACCATGGTTGCTCACGCCACTGACACCGGGCCGGCGGCCGTCCGGGAGGAACAGGACCGAGTTGACGTAGCGGGGGTGCCTGCGGAACGGCAGGACGCGGCCCAGCAGGCCCTGGGCGACGACGTGCGAGACGGTTGCCTGATGGGCCTCCAAGGGGAAGCGGGACAGCGGGATCCAGGTGTCGCCGGGCAGCACCCAGCCCTCGTAGCGCAGGAGCGAGAGATAGGTGACGACCGGTGCGATCGGCTGGATGCGGGACTCCAGCTCGACGAAGAGGGCCGGGCGGTCCCGGGCCAGCAGCCCCGTGGCGCCACGCAGCACCGCGAGCTCGTTGCCGTCCACGTCGATCTTGATGAAGCCGACGTCCCGCAGGCCGAGTTCGTCCAGGGTGACGCAGGGGACGTGCAGGGCCCGGGCATGGATGTCGCGGCGGACCAGCGAGGACACGCCCCGGTCGCCCGCGTCGTCCGGCGGGAGCCAGAGCCGGGCGGTGCCGGGGCGGTCCGAGGCGGCGGCCTGGACGACACGGACGTTCGGCGGGGCGCCGTCGGTGAGAAGGCGGGCCAGGTGGGGGACCGGTTCGACGGTCACCACCTGGCGGGCGCGGCCGGCCAGGCGCCGGGTCCAGGGGCCGTACCAGCCGCCGACGTCCACGGCGGTGCCGCAGCCGGGCGGGCACAGGTCGGACAGCCGGGCCAGCTCGGGCTCGAAGCGCGGGTAGACCGCCCGGGCGGCGGCGGCCACCACACGGACGGGCAGGAGCGGGGCCAGTCGGGCGGCCAGGGTGCGGGGCGGGGTCACGGTCACTGGGCCATCCGCTTGAGCAAGGCCTCGTGCTCGTCGTCCGACACCTGCTCCCCGGACGACGGCAGCAGCTGAGGGATGCCGTCGACGATCGGGTAGCGGCGGTGCAGGCGCGGGTTGTACAGGGCCTCGGGGGCGGTCGGGCCGTCCGGCCTCACGAGGTGCAGCGGGCCCTTGTCGAGGGGGCAGGCCAGGATCCGCAGCAGCGGGTCGTCGGGCTTCATGGAGGGGTCAACTCCTTGGTGGCGATGGGGGGTTGGGGAGGCGTCCCAGGTGCGGGCCGGTCGTGTTTGGGCATGGCCAGCAGAACGGAGACGGCGAGGACCGTCCCCGCGAGACGCAGGGCGAGCCGCAGCGGATCGTGCGGGAGCGCCTCGCCGAAGGAGAGGGTGCCGAGTACGGCCGTGTAGAGGCAGGTCACCGTCGTGCACACCGGCACGATCAGCGAGGCCCGGCAGCGTTGCAGCGCGGCCTGCGACATCACCAGACCGAACGCGCCGGTGAAGAGGAGGAGATACGGGTACGGGGACCTGAGCAGGTCGACCACCGCACCGCCCAGCCCGCTCGACGTCAGGTAGCTCGACACGCCCTTGATGGCGAGCGAGCTGACCCCGTACAGCAGACCGACGGCCACCCCGTACTCCACACCCGTCGTCGGTGCGCGGTGGCGGTGGCGGGTGCGTCGCTCGGCGGCGCCGTACAGCCACACACCGCCCGCCAGCGACGGCACGCACACCAGCAGGATCAGCTGGTACGGGGCGCTGCGGCTGACCGTGTCCGAGCCCTGCTTGAGGGAGAGCACGACCATCAGCAGCGCGGCGAGGATCGCGCCGAGCGCATACCGTTCCCGCCCGGTCGTCTCCTCGCCCAGCAGCCGGGCGGAGAGCAGCACGAGAAGCACCAGACCGGAGACGAAGATGCCCTGGGCGGCGGCGATCGGCAGCGTCCGGTACACGACGAGCTGCGCGCCGAAACCGGAGGCGAGGGCGAGGGAACCGCCGATCCACAGGGGGCTGCCCAGCACCAGTCTCAGCAGCCTGGCGGGGTTGCGGATCGTCACCTCGGGCAGCGCGGTGAGCGCCCGTTTCTCCAGGACGAAACCGAGGCTGTACAGGGTGTTCGCCAGCAGCGCCGCGGCCACTCCCCACCACATGACGTGCCCCCTCTACGTCTTTGTCCTGCGCGCGTGCAGGAGAAGGATCGAGGCGAGCGAGGGTCTGGAGCAGGCCAGCCGGTCGAGGGGACGCATCGGGCGGGGTACGCCGTGGAAGGGGGCGCCCTTGAGGTCCACGATCTCGAAGCCGGACGCGGCCACGAACTCCCGCAGCGCACGGGCGGTGTACAGCCGCAGGTGTCCGACCACCTCCGTGCCCGGACGGCCGTGGATCGCCCGCAGGCTGACCTCGGAGAAGACGGGCTGTACGCCCGCCAGCAGCAGGGCGCGGTTGTACCAGGCGGCCAGGTTCGGGGTGGAGACCATGAGGTGGCCGCCCGGGCGCAGGACGCGGCGGATCTCGTCGAGGGCGGCATCCGGGTCGACCAGGTGCTCGATCACCTCGCTGAACAGCACGGCGTCGGCGCAGGCCGTCCTGAAGGGGAGCCCGCCGTCGGTCAGTTCGCCGCGGATGGCGTACGACAGGTGGGTGCGGGCCCGTTTCAGGGCGTCCTGGGACCAGTCGACGCCGACGATGCGGTGGCCGGTCAGGAGCGGTGCCGCGGTGGCGGCCGCGGTGCCGTCGCCGCAGCCGATGTCGAGGATGGTGCGTTGCGTGGCCGCCGGGCCGAGGGCGGCGGCCAGCATACGGGCCTGGCGGAGGCTGCGGGGGGTGCCGGAGGCGACCGGGACTGCGGGGTCCTCGTAGAAGTCGCGCAGGTCGGGGCGGTGCACGGGGGCGGTGGTCGTCTTCACGGGGTCACCTCCGTGGAGTGCAGATAGTGCTCGAACAGATCGCGGAGGTGGGCGCCGTCGCCGTGGCTGAGCAGGGCGCGGGACCAGCGCAGGGCGAGGTGGAGGCGGCCCGCGGTGGAGGCGGTGGTGACGGTGAGGCCGCGGGGCATACGGGCCGGCGCCGAGAACCAGACCGCGTGCGCGCGGCCCGCCTCCTCGCCGAAGTCCAGGGGGTACGGGATGCGGCCGATGTTGCTGAGGAGCGTGGTCGACGTCCAGGGCGCGGCTGCTCTGCGCAGGCCGCGGGTGAGGGCGGCTCGCCAGGCCACGGGGGTGACGGGGGCGGTGAGGAGGGCTGCGCCGTGGCCGAGTTGGGGGCGGGGGAGGGATTTCAGGGCTCGGGTGCGGGTTGCCGTGCGGTGGAGGAGGGCCGGCATGTCCGTGGGGCTGTGGGCTTCCAACTCCTTGGGGGAGAAGGGGACTTCGACCAGGCGGGTGCCGTTGCCTATCGGCATGGTGGCGTCTCGGGGGCGGTCGTCCACGGGCATGGTGATGCGGAGGGGGCGGGGTGGTGCGCCGTGTTCTCTGTTCCAGTGGGCGATGGTGAGGGCTGTGGTGACCATGAGCTGGTCGTTCACCGTGTAGGGGGAGCCCTTGGGGCGGTGGGGGAGGGGGAGTTCGGTGACGAGCATGCCGTTGCCGGGGGAGGGCTCGGGGGTGCCTTGGGCCACCCTGGCGGGTGGGGTCCAGTTGGACGGGGTGTCTATGGGGGGCTGGGGGGTGGTGTCGGGTGTGCGGGTGGGGGGTGCGGTGGGGGAGTTGTCCTTGCCGCTGTAGATCTCTGCGGCGGTTGCCAGGACCCGGAGGCAGGCGGGGCCGTCCAGGGCCGTGTGGTTGATGGTGAGGAAGAGGACGGTGCCTTGTGTGGTGCCGGAGTCGGGGGTGGGCGTGGGGGTGGGGGACGCGAGCCGGCCCTGGCCGGGTGCCGCTGTCTTTGGGTCGGGCGCCGCCCTGGCGGCACGATTGCCCGCAGCTACGGCGGCCGCAGCCGTAGTGCCGACCGCGTCCGTCGCCTCGCTGCCCTCCGCCGGACCGGCGTCCTCCACCACCTCCAGTCGTATCGGTGGTGACAAGGTCAGCGGGGGTGCCGTCGTCAGGGCTCGGGTTCGGGCGTCCCGCAGTGCGGACGGGCCCGGGCACAGGAAGGTCACCACCTCCGTGTCCGGCTCGCCCGTCAGCTCCCATTCGTAGCGGCGGCGGTACCACTGGCCGGGAGCCTCGCGCATCAGGATGCGGGGGTGGCGGCGGAGGGCTTCCGCGAAGGCCGTGCGGAGGCGGTCGCGGTCCAGGGGGCCCGGTAGGTGGACCTCGATGTGGACCGTTTCCGGTTCCTCCTCCTGGAGGCAGTGCCGGGCGACCTCGTCGACGACGGGGAAGGGGATGCGGGCCGGGGGTCGGGCCGGCGGGCCCTCGGCGCGGGCGGGGTGTTCGAGTGCGGTCACGTGGGTTCGTCCCTCCCCCTGGGGGCCTCCGGCTGCTCGGGCGGAGTCGGCCGGAACTTCGGTTTGCGGAACTGGATCCGCGCGGTCGGCGGGTCGGGATCGGGCCCACCGGGGCCGCGGGCCGAGACGGTCGGACCGGCGTCGGGGCGGGGCAGAGGTGCGGGGGCCGCGGTCTCGCCCTCCGGTACCGGACCGGTCTCGCCGCGGCGCCGCTGCGGCAGGGGGTGGGTCGGGGCCTCCGCGCCCGGCACCGGTGGCAGCACCGCCGTCGAGCCCGGCCCTTCGTCGGGTTCCCGTACGCTCACCACACCCGCGAACAGCCCGATCAGCGCGAGCAGTTGGGCCGGGTGACCGAAGGCGCCCACGCCCGCTCCCACGGGCTCCCCGGCCCCCGTGGCCGCCGCGATCCCCGCCCCCACGAGGGCGACGAACGCGACCGGTACGAGCAGCGCGTGCCGCCGGGACGCCAGCAGCGCCAGCGCGGGCACCAGCAGTGCGAACCATCCTGCGATCAGTACGCCCACCACGGTCAGCGCCACCGTGCCGAGCCACAGCCCGGGGAGCGGCGGTACCGGCTGCGGCGGGTCGGGGTTCGGCGCGCGGCGGCGCCAGAGGACCAGCCCGACCAGGACCGCCAGGCCCACCGCGCCGCCGATCAGCCCGGCCTTGTAGGTCGTCGCGGGCTCGTACGACAACTTGACGGTGCCGCCGGCCCCGGCCGGGATCCGCCAGCCCTGCTGCCAGCCGTCGAGGCGGACCGGGGTCAGTTCCCTGCCGCCCAGGGTGGCCCTCCAGCCGTCGTTGTAGTTCTCGTACGTCGTCAGATACGTGGCCGCACCGGAGCCGACCGTCACCTCGCGGCGGTCGCCCAGCCAGTCCCGGATCGTCAACCGGCGGTCCACGGCGGCGGGTTCGGCGACCGTGCCGCGGGTCAGGGCCACGTCCGTCAGCGTGAGAGGTCCGGCGTCCCCGGCCTCGACGCGATGGGAGCCGGCGCTGAGCTCCAACTCGCCGTCGGCACGTCCCTGCTGACAGAGCGTCACGTCGACCGTCCGGCGCTCCGTCAGGTCCCGTACCGTCCCCTTCGCGCTGGTCTGGTACAGCTTGCCGTCCACCGCGACGTCCGGCCCCTGCCCGCACGGCAGCGAGAAGGCGCGGGAGCCGCTGGGCTGCCGGGTGCGGTACTGGTCGAGCGCCGGGATGTACGCCTCGGTCAGGCCCACCGGGAGCTGCAGGTCCTCGTCGGCGACGGGGTTGTGCAGGGTCAGAGGTGCCGTCCGGGTGATCGTGACGTCCAGCCGGTCGGTGGTGATCGGGTCGAAGCGGACCACGCCGTTCTCGTCGACGCCGGCGATGGTCGCGCCGTCGGGGGAGCTGATGTCCACCTGCGTGGGGCGGGTCGACAGTCCGCCCGCGGGCGCCAGCACGATCTCGCCCACCGGCTGTTTGCCGCTCCAGCTCAGATGGATCGTCGGCCGGTCGCCCGCGATCCACGCCGTCGTCAGATCGCCGTCGGTGAGGTTGCGCGCCGACAGGCCCGCGCCGAGGTCCGCCGTGGAGTCGGCGGTGGCGACGATGCGGTTCTGCTGGTCCGGGGCGACCTCGTACAGCAGCTTGTCCAGTGCCTCGCCGCTGACCGGCACGGCGCCCGCCTTCACCTCGTACGTCCCCGCCGTGGCCGTGGTGAACAGCCGGTGCAGGCCGGCCTCGGTGCCGGTCGCGGAGAGGCCGGTGGGGTCGGGGGTGCGGTGCAGGGAGATCAGGGTGGCGGCGGCGTCGGAGTCGTCCGCGTCCGTGGGCAGCCGCAGCAGCCGGGTCACCTGGACGTGCGGGAGGGCGACCTCGGAGAAGCCCGCCCCCGTCAGACCCGAGCGGCGCTCCACCGAGTCGACGATCGTCAGCTTCATCCAACTCGTCGCGCCCGCAGGTGCCTTGATGCTCTGCGTCTGGCCGTTCGGCCGCAGGAAGCTGGTCCTGGCCCCTTTCTCGGTCTCCACCCGCACCTTCGTCGCCGCCGACCGCACGCTCTCCTGCGGCAGCGGGGTCACCTTGAACGAGGACGGCATGTCGTACGAGCCGGTGAACCCGATGCGCAGCCACTGCCCGTCCGCCGAGCCGGGCGCGCCCTCCGCCCACGCGGTGTCAGGGTTGCCGTCGAAGGCGTTCACCGGGTCGTACTGCGGGAGGTGGAAGAGCCAGTTGCCGCTGGAGGACGCCGTCACCGAGCGGGCGCCGCGCAATCGGGCCACCGTCTGGTGGTCGAGCCCCGTGGTCGGCAGGATCTGGTGCGGTTTCTTCCCCGCGTCCTGTACGGCGTCCGGCGCGTTCCGCTCGGAACTGGTGTACGTGTACGAGGTGTTGCCGCTGACCAGCCCGAACCGGGTGTCCGCGCGGCGCAGCCCGTCGCCGACCACCTGGAGCGGCGGGGAGCCGAGCCCGGGGTGGTTGTCGCCGGTCAGCACGGTCGCACGGCCGCGCAGTTCGGAGGCGAGCGGCAGCAGGGCCTCGGGCCCGCCGGAGACGACCGCGGTGTCGGAGACGGGCAGCAGACGGGCCTGCCCCGGCCGCGGGACGTCCTTGTTCGAGGGCTCGTAGATCTCGACCGCCCGCTGCCGCGGATACAGCCCCTCCACCTGCAGCGGCGCGTCATGCGCGATCCGGCCGCCGGTCATGACCGGCCCGAACCCGGTCACCCTCACATACCCCGACTGCTCCAGGGTCCGCTTCACCGTCGTGGTCGGCACGGAGCCGATCTGGTCGGGATCGAGGTCGTTGCGTACGACGACGTAATAGATCCCCGCCCGGCTCAGGTAGTCGGCGAGCCCCGGGACATCGCTCCCGGAGGCGAGTGCGTCCTCCACCGCGTCCATGGCACGCCGGTTGCCGGGGGTGCCGAAGGGGACGTAGTCCCTTTGCGCCCAGCGGGACTCGGCGAGGACGTCGAGGGGCTGGTCGATGGGGGAGCCCCAGGTGTAGATGCCGTGCGAGGTGGCCGGGACGACGAGGGCGCGGGAGTCGGGGGAGTACTTCTCCAGCCAACCGGCCGTGGTCTTCCAGTACCTGGGGAGCTCCTGGAAGGACCCCGGGTTGAGGATCGAGCCGTTGAGGTACGGCCACAGCAGACCGGGCAGGATCAGCACCGCGGCGATCAGCGGGGCGAACCGGCGGCCGCGCACCTGCCGGGCACCCCGCGGCTCGGCCGCGATCCCCACCACATGCGCGAGCCCCAGCACCAGCGTCAGAGCCAGCCCCGTCTGGAACTTGTAGATGTTCCGGAAGGGGACGAGCCCGCCGTTCAGCCAGTCCTGCACGACCCCGTGGAAGGGTGCGCCGAACGCGCCGCCGTACCCGGCGAGCAGCACCAGAGCCGTGGAGATCACGGTCAGCACCAGCCACCGCCGCTCCGGCATGTCCCGTCTCGCGAGGCCGGCCAGACCGAGCCCGGCGGCGAGCGCCGAACACACGACGACGATCACCGACGCGGCGACCGTCCACCCGGCGGGCAGCCAGGCCTGCCCGAAGTGCAGATAGGCGACCCAGTTGCCGGCCCCGCGCAGGGCCTCCGTCGCCGACATGGTGGCCGTCGTGGTCTGCGAGGTCTCCACGTACGGAAGGAAGTTCTCGCCGTAGACCCCGAGCATGACCAGCGGTATCCACCACCACGCGGTCGCCACGATCACACCCGGCACCCACCAGGCGATCAGCTTGCGCTGCCGTGGCCCGGGCGGGCGGGAGAGCAGGTACAGCCCGACCGGCAGCAGCGAGGCCAGGGTGGAGGCGCCGTTGACACCGCCCATGAAGGGGACCGTCAACGCCGAGCGCAGGGCGGCGACCCGGGCGGTGTACCGCTCGTTCGTCAACGGCAGCAGCACCCATGGCAGAAAGGCACCCGGCAGCGCGGCCGCGGACGTCGACCCGACGACGATGGTGAAGACGGGCCACAGCGCATACGCGACCCCCGCGAGCAGCCGCGACCCACTGCTGCCCACCCGCAAGCGCTCGGCCAGCCGCAGCGCCCCCCAGAAGGCGACCGACACGATCAGCGACATCCACAGCCGCTCCGCCAGCCACACGGGCAGGTGCACGGCGTGGGCCAGCCAGTAGAACGGCAGCATCGGCCAGAGGTAGCCGGCGTACTGGTCCTGGATGCCGCCGAAGCTGCCCTGGTCGTGCCAGAGCTGCCCCAGGTCGGAGAAGAAGGCACCCGGGTCGACCGTCACACCCAGCTTGGTGTCGAAGGTCTGCCGACCCGGGTGCACCACCAGGAACAGCAGCAACGCCACGGCCCAGAACCCCACCAGCCAGCGCCGCGGCCTCGGGCCCTCCGGCGGGCCCGAGGTGGCCGCGGTGGTGGGGACGGCTGCCGGAGGAGGGGCCTGGACCGTGGTCGTCATGGGGGACACCGCCGGAGGATGAGGAGAAGGTTCCAGGTGGCCACCTCACGTATCCCCGGCGCTTTCACGACGGTCTCCGCGAGGAAGGGCCAGTAGCGGGAGCGCGCCGAGACGACCGTGACGTCGTCGCGGGCACGCACCTGCCGCAGGGTGGCGCCGATGTGCACGGCGAAGAGGTTCTCGCCGAGGGTGTGCTTGGCGGGCTTCCCGGTCCGCCGCCGGTAGCGGGCCCGGGCCCGCTCGGCACCGAAGTAGTGCCACGGCGCCCACTCGTGACCGCCCCACGGGGACAGCCAGTTGGTGAACGACACATAGATCAGCCCACCGGGCCGCGTCACCCGGGCGAGTTCACTGAGGAACGTCTGCGGATCGGCGACATGCTCCAGCACATTGGAGGAGAAGGTCACGTCCGCGACACCGTCCCGCAAGGGCAACAGATACCCGTCGGCGATCACGGCCCCGTCGGGCGGTTTTTCACCGAGCTCCTGTACGTCGGGCTCGAAGAGGTAGGCGTTCGCGCCCCGTCTGCGGAACTCCTCCGTGAAGTACCCGCCTCCGCCGCCGACGTCGACGACAGTGCGATCGCTGATGGGCCCGTCGTAGGCCTCGACTTGATCGGCGGCGTCACGGGCGAGCAACTCGTAGCAGGCCTCGGGGTCGTCCTGTTCGTGCCGAAAGGCTCGGAAGAGGGCGAGGGATCGGCGAAAGGAGGGATCTTTAAAACTGCCGGGTACTGGAGCGCCCCTAAAGGGGCGCGGGGCTGTTTTGAATATGCGGCTACCGCCGCGTGCGCGCGACAAGCCACGACGAACCCGCACCCGAGTCACGGAGCCCAGCTCCGCAGAGCCTCCGCGGCCACCGCCCGAAACTGTCTCACCGTCCGGTGCCACCGATACCGCGCCGCCCGGTCACGGGCAGCCTTGCCCATGAGCTCCCGGCGGTGCCCGGACAGGGCAAGCGTGCACCAGGCCGCCGCAAACGAAGACTCCCCGTGCGCCAGCACCCCGGTCTCCCCGTCCACGACGGAATCCCGCAGCCCCGGCACATCAAAGGCAATGGTCGGCGTCTCCCGAGTCGCAGCCTCGGTGACGACCAACCCCCACCCCTCCACCGCGGAGGGGTGCAGCAGCAACCAGGCCGCACACAACAGCCGGTGCTTCTCCGCCTCGGAGACATGACCCACGAACTCCACGCCGGGCCCGGCAAGCTGCTCCAGCCGCCCCCGCTCGGGCCCGTCCCCGACGATGACGAGCCGGCCGCCGGTCACCGGCCGCACCCGCTCCCAGAGCCTCAGCAGCAGATCGATCCGCTTGTACTCCACGAGTCTGCCCACCGCCACGAACAACGGCTCGGCCGACCGGTCGGCACGCGGCCCGGGCTCCTCCACGCCGTTGTGCACGACACGGATCCGGTCCCGTGAGACACCGATCCCGCGCAGGGCATGCGCCGTGGAGGGAGAGACCGCGACCAGCAGGCTGCGATGCTGCGCACCGGTCAGCGCCCACTGCTCGAGTCTTCGGCCGATCCGCGCGGCCGGCGCGAGGGGCCCGCCGAACCGCATCTTCCACAGATCGGTGTGAACGTGGTTGACCAGGCACACCGTGGGCCCGTGGTGCCAGTAGGGCGCGAGGTACGGCATCCCGTTGCAGACCTCGACCAGCAGATCGGTCTCGCCGACCTGACGGGCGAACGCGGAACGGGCACGCAGATAGTGGCCGAACTCGCCGCCGGCCGAGACGACCCGGTAGTCCCGGAAGGCCGCAGGGCCCCCGCAGATCAGGGTCACCTGGTGGCCGAGTTCGGTGAGTCCCTCGGCGAGCCGGTCGACCAGCAGCTCCGAGCCGCCGGCCGCCGGGTTGCCGAGATCCCGGTGGGCGAGGAAAACGATTCGGCGCGGTTGTGGGGGGAGCGCCGAGGGGTGCTGCGGAGCCCAGGGGTGCGTGGCGCGCAGCGGGGAAGGCACGTGCTGGGGCATGGGTGCTCCAACTCGTCTCAGGGTGCGGAACTCAGCAGTGACTTTCAGGACTTGCTGTGGGGGGACTGAGCTCTTCATGGGCGGGGGGTGTGGACACGTTGTGCTTGGGTGGGGTTGGACAGTTTTCGCCCAGCCGTTCGCCACGGCTACTCACCGGGGTGACAAATTTCCGCCTTATTAGAACTGACGTCATGTCACAACGTGAGCTAAGCCTGTGAAGTCCGGGACGTCTCGGGCGAATCGGGGCGCTTCCGTCCTCGTACCACGAAAACCCCACCCACCACCGCCAGTACGAATCCGGCCACAGCGGCGGCAATCGGCAACGTCTGCCCCACCATGAGCAGCTGACCGCTCTCCTTTTTGGCCAGCTTCACCTGGTCCTTCTGGGTGGCGGTGGTGAACCCCAGCTTCCGGCTGTCCAGCAGCACCACCGCGTCCTTCCTGGCGCCCGGCGCCCGCAGCGCGCGCCGCGGGCCGACCTGGGCGTAGAGCACCCGGCCGGTGCGCTGGTCGACGACCAGCTCGATGCCGTGGTTGGAGTACCACTCCTCGGCCAGGACCTGCGGTTTGTTCTTCTGCCCGACGATGGTGCCGGGGACCAGCCGGGTCCCGATCTTCGACGGTGGGACGGTGCCGGTGAAGCGGTAGCCCTGGTACCCCTGGATCTTCTTGGTGCCGGAGTAATGCAAAGTGACGGTCGAACCAAGTGAGTTGTCCCACCACTGGTACGACTTTCGGCGCACGTCGAAGGGGAACTTCAGATAGGCGTCGCCCTCGAAGTACGGGTTCTCCTTGCAGCAGTGCACCGGCTGGTTCGTGTGGCGGTTGGTCACCCAGCGGTTGAGGAAGAACTCCAGCGCGTCGTGCGGATCGGCGGCCGGCAGCGACTTGTCCGTGTCGACCGTCGTCGTCACGTCCCACACCGCCCGCCCGCTCTTCTCGCTGTCCGCGACGTTGCCGCGCACCTGCTGGGTGACCGTGATCCGCTTGTCGTGGACTGTCTTGATCTCGTCGGTGTCGAAGTAGCTTCCGGTGCCTCTGTAGACGGCGGTGGTGTCGATGTCGATCGGGTTCACGGCGGCCCGCGGTTCGACGTACCAGGCCAGCATCGGCGCCAGGACCAGCAAAAACGTGCCCAGTCCCAGCAGGATCAGCGAAAGGGGGGAGGCTGTACGGCGCATCCGGACACTCCAGGGGGAGGGATGGCGGAGTTGGGGCCGCTCCGGCCCGCGACGCCGGACTGGCGGGAAGACGGGGCCTTGGGCCGGGAACCGTAGGCTGCTCTTGACGGGGTGTCAATGCTTGTCGAAACTGGGGCCGACAGGCAGGGGTGGGGGCACCGGGGTGGGACGACCTCCGGACAGAGAGGCTGACCCTGCGATGTCCAGACTGCTCGCTGCCCTTCTCACCATCGTGGCCGCCGCCGCACTCGCCGTGGGCGCCGCGCTCGGCATCGTCGCCCTGCTCGACGCGACGCCCGCCCAGCCCGACACCCCCCTGATCACGTACGAGCAAGCAGGGCAAGGGAGTTGACCCGTGACGCCCGCTCACTCCCCGGCCGTCACCACCCGCTCGGCCTGGCACGACGTGCCCCGTCTCCAGGTCCGCCGGTTCGCCGCCCTCGCCATGGCCGAGGCGCCCGCGCTCGCCGAGGAGATCCTGCGCGAGATCCGCCGCGAGTACCCGCACCTGCCGGTCGTCCTCGACGAGTCGGGCGAGCCGATGGCCCTGGTCGGCATCCGCCGCGCCATCGAGGTCTTCGTCCAGCACCTGGAGCAGTCGGAGGGCCGCCCGACGGTCCCGCCGGGCGTCTTCCAGGAGTTCGGCCGCGGCGAGGGCCTGCACGGACGCTCGCTCGACTCCCTGCAGGCGATCTACCGGATGGGCGTACGGCTTGCCTGGCGCCGTTTCGCCGAGATCGGGCAGCGGGTCGAGATCCCGCCGCCCGCGATGTACGAACTCGTCGACGCCGGTTACGAGTACCTGGACGGCCTGGTCGATCAGTCGGTGCGCGGCTACGCGGAGGCGGCGGCGAGGCAGGCCGGGGAGCGGCTGAGGCTCCAGCGGCGGCTGATGGAACTGCTGCTCGCCGAACACCACCGGGGTGACCCGGCCGACGCGCTGACCGAACGGGCGGCCCGGGTCGGCTGGACGCTGCCGCGCAAGGTCGCCGTCGGCGTGCTGCTCCGCCCGGCCCGCGAGGCGGTCGCACCCGCCGTGGGGCAGGGCGTGCTGCTCGACATGGAGTACGAGCAGCCCCGCATGGTCGTCCCCGAACCCGACGCGGCCGGCCGCCCCGAACTGCTGCACCGGGCGCTGACCGGCTGGTCCGGGGCGATCGGGCCGCCCGTGCCGCTGTCCGACGCGGCGAAGTCGCTGCGCTGGGCCGAGGCGGCCGTACACCTGATGGAGCGGGGGCTGCTGCCCGCCGGGGACGTCCTGTACTGCACGGAGCACACCGAGGCCCTGGTCCTGCTCCAGCCCGAGGAACTCATCGACGACCTTGCGCTGCGCTGTCTGGCCCCGCTCGCCCACTGCGGTCCGGCGCACGGGCGCCGGCTTGCTGAAACGTTACTGGCGTGGCTGGAGACAAGAGGTGGGGCGCCGGAGGTGGCCGCCCGGCTGGGCGTCCACCCCCAGACCGTCCGCTACCGCCTCCGCCAGATCCGTGAGCTGTGGGGCGACGAGATCGACGACCCGGACCGCCGCTTCGAGCTGGAACTGGTGCTCAGGGCGCAGCGGTTGAGGGGGGTGCTGGGGGACGCGGGGCGGTCGTGATCGCGCGGCGTCCAGTGCCGGGGAGCGCTACCGGGACCGCTGCTTCCGCCACGCTTCGTAATGGTCCAGGAGGGTCTCCTCGACGGGCCGGTAGCTGACGCCCAACTCCTCGACGCTACGGCTGTTGTCGACCCGGAACCGGATCCCCAGGTGCTTGCGGATGTAGTCCTGAGTGAGCCCGAAGGCGGGCCCGAGGACACGGACGGGCCAGTGCGGAAGACGGTTTCGCGGCAGCCGCAGATCTCTCGGATACCGCCCGCGGATGATTCGCGCCATGTCGTGGAAGGACGTCATGGTCTCGGCCGCGAAGATGTACCGCCCGTGGGCGTCCGGCGTCTCGGCAGCGGCGATGTGCGCGTCCGCCACATCGCGCACATCGGCCGTGGTGAAGCTGAAGTCGGGGGCGCCGTAGAAGAAGTACCCCTTGAAGAGCTCCTCGAGGAGGAAGAGGCTGCCGGACTCGGAGGCGGGGGTGAGGGAGGGCCCGAGCACCAGCCCCGGATTGACGGCGACCATGCGCCAGCGGTCCTGGGAGCGTTCGGCCTCCCAGGCGGCCTGCTCCGCCACGGTCTTGGCGTAGTGGTACGGGTTGTTCTCGACGGTACTGGTGGTGTTGAAGTACGCCTCGGTGAGGACCTGCCCCTCCATCTCCCTCACGTCCGCGTAGTCGCCGAATATCGCGCCGACGGTGGACGTGAAGACAAGCCTGCGCACACCGGCCGTCCGCTCGACGCTCCCGATCACATTGCGGGTGCCGACGAGCGCAGGCTCGACCATGTCCCGCTGCCCGTCCTTGATCTTCTCCGGCATGAAGAAGGGCGAGGCAACATGAAAAACGACCTCGCACCCCTTCATGGCCTCGTCGAAGGCCCCCTCGACGAGCAGATCGGCTTCGAACAGCTCGAGCCGACCGGGGAAGCGGGCCTGGAGACCGCGCAGGGGTGCCACCTTCACGGCGTTGGCAGTGCTGCGTACGGTCGTGCGCACGTCGTAACCGCGCTCCAGCAGCCGCCTCACCAGATGACAACCGACAAATCCGCTGCCACCGGTCACGAGCACATTCACGCCCACTCCAATCTTCGTCCGGTCGGTCTTAACTCCCTTACCCCGCACGTTCCTTCGACGAAGCCCGCCGCGGTGTCGCGGCGTCCAGGTGGACCACCACCGTCGTGTAGAAGCGCTGTACGGCGTCGTCCACGCTGCGGATGAAGCCAGTCTCGGCGTTGCCGCGGCCGCTGCCCATGCTTTTCAGCAGAGACAGCCGGAATCCGGTGATCCGGGTGGCGGTGTTCTTCGGGAGCAAGTCGGCCGGCTCGGGGCGCAGGCGCTCCAGAGTCCCCCGAGGGCCGCCCGCCTCACCTTCGACCAGGGTCTCGACGTGGAGATCCGCCGGTGCTTCGTCCAGTCGGCGGATCAGCCGCTTCGCCCAAGTCAGTGGGTAGCCCTGGTCCGGTGCCGGGATCTCGACGGACGTGCGCAGCTTGCCGGTCCGCAGGTCGGCCGTGATGGCCAGCAGACCCGGCGCACCCTCGACACGCAGCTCCGCCTGGAGCCGCCCGTCGACGCAGAGCTGGTCCGCCAGCCGGGCCCGACGAGCTCCAGGATCGGCACCGCGCTTGGCCCGTTGGACGGGGAGGACCTTCTGCCCGAGTTCGCCGCCGAGACCGAGACACACCTGGCGGACGAGCCGCTCCCAGCTTTCCACCACCTCCAAGGCCCGCGCGTCACCCTGGCACAGGGTCTCGTCGTCGATTCCGTTGCGTACGGGCACCCAGGCCGAGCCCATGTTCTGGAAGCCGTGGCAGCCGGAGTTCTCGTGCTGCAGATACTGCAGAAGCTCCTGCAGCAGCCAGGCGTGCGCGGCGTTGCCTACGCCCTCGTGCCGGATCAACATTTGCGCCTGGTGGGCGACTTCGGCCCAGGACAGATGCCGCAGGGCCACCTTGTGCTTGCGCCGCCCGTCGATCTTGACGTCGACGAGCGGGCTGCCCTCCAGGGCAACGTCGTTCGAGAGCGTAATCACGGCCTCGTAGCCACGACGGGCGGCGATGTCCATGTACGCCTGCACCTGTTCGGCCCTGAGGGAGTTGCCGTTGGTCTTGGTCTCGATGAGCGCCGTCCACAGCTTCCCGGCCCGTTCGACACGGATCACTCCGTCGGGCCGCCGGGGTGTGTCGCCGTGCGGCAGGGAGACCTCGGTGAACGTTTCCATGCGGCCCGCCGGTGCCCCGAACGCGGCCGTGAGTCTCCGGCCGAATTCCGGCACCTGCGCTATCACCGACAACAGCACCGAGGTCGCACGCGTCTCGCGGTCCCGGTCGCTCTTGAGCACCGAGACCGGGAAGAGCCGTGCTTCCTTCCAGGACTCGTTCTCGGCCAGGGACTTCCTGGTCTCCCTGGGCAGCGTGACCTTCTTCTTCGCCGTGCGAGGTCGTGGGGCCGGCTTCCTCGGCTCGGCATCGGACTCACCGGCGGCCCTCCGGGGAGCCGGGATGGCATCAAGGGCAGCGGTCCGCGCAAGAGCCTCGACGGGCGCGGCGGGGAGCACCGCTTCGAGGTGCTCTCCACCTTCCGATGCTTCCGCCTCGGCCGCGTCGTCGTCGATATCCACGCCGAAGTCCGTCGCCAGGCCCGCCAGTCCCGCTTCGTAGCCCTGCCCCACGGCCCGGAACTTCCACTCGTCCGCACGCCGGTACAACTCGCCGAAGATGATCGCGCTCACCGAGTCGGCGTCGTCGATCGTGAAGCGCAGCAGGTGCTCGCCCGCACCGTCGGCCAGCGTCACCCTCACGTCTTCCAGTTCTCCGAACCGGGCACCCTCGTAGCGGCTCGCGGCTACGACGATCCGGTCCACGTCTGGCGGCACCGCGGTCAGGTCGAAGCCGATGCGGTCCTCGTTGCCGTCCGCCGTCGGTGTCTTCCCCAGCAACTGCACGCTTCCGTCGGCGGCCACCGGATTGTTGTAGAAGTAGAAGTCGGTGTCGCTGCGCACCTTGCCGTTCGCGTCCAGCAGTAAGACGGACACGTCCGCGTCGCCCTCGCCGCTCGGGCTGACCCAGCCCAGACCGACGACCACCGAATCGACGTTCTCGCTCAGGGCCGCCAGAGATACGTTCGAGCCCTTGACCATTTCATGCATGGAACCCCCCAATCACACAGCAGGGACGCCGCGGCCCCTCCCGCCGCGGCTGTCCCGTGCACGACATGATGTGACGTGTCGCACATGGGGGACAGTAGTACCACAGGGGTCGTCAGGTGGTCTGCGCAGAACCATTGCCCGGGCAAACGCACTATGCGTAGCCTGTGTTCGTCATGCCGATCGTCTGTTGAAATTTCGAACAGGCGGCCAGGGTGAGTACCTCAACAACCTCAGATCCTCAACAACCTCGGACAACAAGGGAGGGGGCCGGTCGTGGGACGCCTTGTACCTGCCGTGACTCGGGCTCTCGACATTCTTGAGCTCTTCCTCGACGGGGACGGGACGCTCTCCGCCCCCGACATAGTGCGCAAGCTGCAGCTGCCGCGCACCACGGTGCACGAACTCGTCACCACGCTCGCCGCCCGGTCGTACATCGTGCAGGTGCCCGGGCAGCCGGGACGCTACCGGCTCGGTGTGCGTCCGTACCAGCTCGGGAGCCGGTACGCCGAGCAGCTGGACCTCGCGGCCGAGGGACAGCAGGTGGCCCGGTCCGTTGCCGAGACCTGTGACGAGACGGTGCACGTGGCGATCCTCGAGGGTACCGACGTCATCTACATCGCCAAGGTGGACTCCACCCACGCGGTGCGTATGGTGTCGGCGGCCGGGCGGCGGCTGCCGGCGCACTGCACGTCGGTGGGGAAGATGCTGCTGGCCTCCCTTCCGGAGCAGGAGCTCACGGCGCGGATCCCGGACGACGCCGAGCTCGTCGCGATGACTCCCAACAGCATCACCGAGCCGTCCGCCCTGCGCGAGGCCCTGGCGCAGATCCGGCAGCGTGGGATCGCGGTCGAGAGCCGCGAGTCCAACCCGGACGTCAGCTGCGTCGCCGCGCCCGTGCGGGACCGCACCGGGCAGGTCGTGGCCGCCCTCTCGATCTCCGTGCCCATGATCCGCTGGAGCGACGAGCGCCGCGCCGAGCTGGAGCAGCTCGCCGCCAAGGGCGCCGTCGAGCTGTCGGAGCGCCTCGGCCACCGGACCGTCGTATGACGGCGTACGAGGTGGCGGTGCGCGCCGAGGCCACCCTGGGCGAGGGGCCGACCTGGGACGCGGCGGCCGGGCGGCTGATCTGGATCGACATCCTGGGCGCGCGCGTGTACACGTACGACCCGGTGACCGGCCGTCGTACGACCCGTGTCACCGACCAGCACGTGGGCGCGGCGAAGCCGAGGGCCGGCGGCGGGCTGGTGCTCAATCTCCGCGACGGGGTCGGCCTCGTCGACCCCGACGGCACCTTCCGCTGGCTGCACCGCGAGGTCGTCCCCGGCCGCCGTGCCAACGACGCCGCCGTCGCCCCCGACGGCTCCCTGTGGGCGGGCACCATGCGCTACGACGAGGCGGCGGGCGGTGGCACGCTGTCCCGGATCACCGGTGACGGCTCGGTCGAGCTCGTCCTCGACGATGTGGCCGTGAGCAACGGCACCGGCTGGAGCCCCGACGGCCGCCTGATGTACTACGTCGACTCGCCCACGCGGCAGGTGGACGTCTTCCACCACGAGGACGGCCGGGTGGCGGACCGCCGCCGGTTCGCGCAGATCGAGGACGGCGCCGGCTTCCCCGACGGCCTGACGGTGGACGCCGACGGCTGTGTGTGGGTGGCGCTGTGGGACGGCGGAGCGGTACGCCGCTACACACCCGACGGCGAACTGGACCGCGTGATCGAACTCCCCACCCCCCGCGTGACCGCCTGCGCCTTCGGCGGCCCGGACCTCACGGACCTGTACATCACCACAGCCCGAGTGGGCCTCACGGCCCCCCACCCGGTGGCGGGCTCCCTCCTGGTGGTCCCGGGCGCGGGCAAGGGCCTGCCCCAGCCGGCCTTCGCAGGCTGAGTGAGGGGCGGAGTGGCGTGACTGCCGTAGCCTGCGGCAGTCGTGCGGCTGTGCGTAGCCTGCGGCAGTCGTGCGAGCGTCCGTAGCCTGCGGGCGGTCGTGCGGCTGTCTGTAGCCTGCGGCAGTCGTGCGGCCGTCCGTAGCCTGCGGCAGTCGCAGCCTGCGGGCAATCGTGCCGCCTAGGGCGGCACGGGTGGGCGCAGGCGGCACCCCGCAGGCGCGGGCAAGCACACCCCCCACCCCAGGCCCCGCACCGCTCAGCTCCGAACCCCCGGCCGCTGAACACCCCCCACCCGAGCCCGCACTGCCGCCAGCTCGTCGGCCCGCCGTAGAGCCTCGGACACCGCCCCGATCTCCCGCAGCAGATCAGTCGTGTCCGGGTCATGCCCACCCTCTTCGCTCACCGACCAGCCCCGTGCCGCGATCGCGTCCTGAATGGCCACCGCGGCGGCGAGCGCCTTTGCCCGCGCAGGGTCGTGGCCCAGGGCGAGCGCCGCCTCGTACGCCCGTCGGCGACCGCCCTCGTCGATACGCCGGGCCAGCGGAAGCAGCGCGTCCCGGATGAACGTCTCCCGGCGGATGAGCCGCAGCTCCGGGCCGGCGCGCAGGACGAAGGAGACGCCGCTGCCGTTGACCGTGCGCATCAGCAGATACAGGGGGCGGAGCCGGTGGTGGGCCAGGCGCAGTCGCCACCGCTCGGCCAGGTACTGACCCGCGTGCGGCAGGATGAATCCGACCGCGATCAGAAGGGCGGAGAGACAGGCCAGCGGCGGTGCCACGGCCGTGCTCAGCCAGTCCAGGTCATGGCCCGTCCAACGAGCCACCACCGCGGGCAACTTGACCGCGTAGAAGGAGAGTTGGGCCGCGTAGCCCACCCCGAGGAACTTCAGGCCCCAGCGCAGCCACGCGTCGAGCCCGTCGGTGCGCACCCAGTTCCAGATCAGCCCGGAGGTGATCACCGTGGCCACCGCCTGCGCGAGCAGATACAGCAGGATCATCTCGCGCATGTACGGCGTGTTGGCGTAGTACGTGTCCAGGTCCCGGAGGCGCTCCACCGGCGCGTCCGCCAGCGCGAACAGCACCCACAGCGCGGCGATCACCCCGAGGGAGCCCGCCACCACCCAGCGCACGGCGCGAACGGTCGAGGCCGAGCGGTCGGACAGCCCGTTGCGCCACGCGATGATCAGCAGCAGGCACGAGCCGCAGAACGCCGTCAGCAGCGAGTACACCCAGGGCGCCGAGATGTTCGGCACGCCCGTGACCCGGTTGACCCGGGCGATCGTCGACGGCGCCACGAACACGAACACCGCGCAGGCGATGAGGAGTACACCGCCGACGGCGCGCAGCAGCGGATCGCTCCACAGGCGCACGATGGTCGGCAGCTTGATCGCCAGCGCGGCGGTCAGCACCCCGGCCGGGATCCACCAGAAGGAGGGGTAGAACTCGTTGACGAAACCCGCGGGGGACCAGGCCAGTCGGGCGAGGGCCGCTGTCACCGCCCCGTTCCCCCGCGCCCGCGGTAGCCCAGGGACCGCTGGATACGGCCGAGCGGCACGTCGGCGTCCCGCCCCGACAGCAGCGGCCGGAACGCGGCCGCGAGCCGGTGCCCGAAGTCGTCGGCCTCCGCCTCGTCGGCGACGCGGGAACCGTCGCGCGCGGCCACCGACAAGGCCGCGTCCTTGAAGGTGTTCCACTTGCGGCGGTCGGCAAGGGCCGCCCCCGCCACATGGTGATGGCTGTGCCCGGCGTGCAGATGCCACAACTCATGGCCGAGGATGACCAGTTGCTGCATCGCCTCGGCCCGCTCCTCGACGATCACCAGGTCGAAGTCGGAGAACTCCACCCACAACCCGGTGACTTCGATCTCGTCGGGAAACCGCTCGAAGCGCAGCTCCACCGGCCGCCCGCCGCGCAGCACGCTCATCTCCTCGCACAGCGCCCGGCACAGCTCCCGCGCATCGGCCGGCGGGCGCGGTCTGGCCCGCACCGCCGCCCCGAGGCCGTTGGTCAGCTTCCGCATCCCGGAGACCCTCCGCGAGCGCCGCAGTCCGGCGGCGATGTCCATCGCTCCCCCTTCTGACGCCACAGACAGGCCGTCCGAGCCTACGCCGTCGTTCAACCCCGAACTGTCGCCCTGGCCGGAAAGTCTGCCCAACCCATTGACTGGCAAGCGCTCCCTCTTTACGGTCCCGTTCGAAGTTCCGAGCGTATTTCGAAATACCGAACAGTGTGCCAGGGCAGGATACCGAGCAGTCAGGGCAGGAAGGCAGGGCATGGGACGACCCGAACGGCAGGCGAATCTGAACCTTGGAAAGGAAAAAATGAGCACCGCCCGCTTCACCCTCGACCCCGCCTTCACCATCGGTGAGGTCAACCCCCGTCTCTTCGGTTCCTTCGTCGAACACCTCGGCCGCTGCGTCTACACCGGCATCTTCGAACCGGACCACCCCACCGCGGACGAGGCCGGCCTCCGCACCGACGTCCTGGACCTCGTCCGCGAACTCGGCGTCACCGCCATCCGCTACCCCGGCGGCAACTTCGTATCGGGCTACAAGTGGGAGGACTCGGTCGGCCCCGTCGAGGACCGCCCCCGCCGCCTCGACCTCGCCTGGCGCTCCACCGAGACCAACCGCTTCGGCCTCTCCGAGTACATCGCCTTCCTGAAGAAGATCGGCCCCCAGGCCGAGCCCATGATGGCCCTCAACCTCGGCACCCGGGGCGTCGCCGAGGCCCTCGAACTCCAGGAGTACGCCAACCACCCCGCCGGCACGGCCCTGTCCGACCTCCGTGCCGCGCACGGCGACAAGGACCCCTTCGGCATCAAGCTCTGGTGCCTGGGCAACGAGATGGACGGCCCCTGGCAGACCGGCCACAAGACCGCCCAGGAGTACGGCCGGATCGCCGCCGAGACCGCCCGCGCGATGCGCCAGATCGACCCGGGGGTCGAACTCGTCGCCTGCGGCTCCTCCAGCCAGTCCATGCCGACCTTCGCCGCTTGGGAGGCGACGGTCCTGGAGGAGACGTACGACCTCGTCGACCACATCTCCCTGCACGCCTACTACCAGCCCGAGGACGGGGACGTCGACTCCTTCCTGGCCTCCGCCGTCGACATGGAGTCCTTCATCGAGAACGTGGTCGCCACCGCCGACCACATCGGCGCGAAGCTGAAGTCGAAGAAGAAGATCAACCTCTCCTTCGACGAGTGGAACGTCTGGTACATCTCGAAGTGGCACGAGATCGAGAACTCCGGTGCCCGGGACTGGGCGGAGGCCCCCCGCCTCCTGGAGGACAACTACAGCGTCCTGGACGCGGTCGTCTTCGGCTCGCTGCTCATCGCACTTCTCCGGCACGCGGACCGCGTCACCGTCGCCTGTCTCGCCCAGCTGGTCAACGTCATCGCCCCGATCATGACCGAGCCCGGCGGCCCGGCCTGGCGCCAGACGACCTTCTTCCCCTTCGCGCAGGCCTCGCGTTACGGCCGCGGCCAGGTCCTCGACGTGCGGGTCGACTCGCCGACGTACGAGACCGAGAAGTACGGCGAGACGGACCTCCTGCACGCCACCGCCGTGCGCGCGGAGGACGGCACCGTCACCCTCTTCGCCGTCAACCGCGGCCGCACCGGGGCGCTGCCCCTCGAAGTCGCCCTGAGCGGCCTGGACCTGACGGAGGTCGTCGAGCACAGCGCCCTCGCCGACGCCGATCCGGACGCCCGCAACACCCTCGACGACCCCGAGCGGGTCGCCCCGCACACGGTCGAGGGCACCGCCCTGCGGGACGGCGCCCTCACCGCCGTACTGGAACCGCTGTCCTGGAACGTGATCAGGCTCGCCTAGGACGTCAGGTCGACCGGCCGGGGGAGGCCACCGGTGCCACCGGCACTCCTCCGGCCGCCGCGCCCAGCAGCGTCAGCCGTACGTCCGACGGTCCCGAGGGTGTGGTGCCGTCGGACAGGACGGCCAGGGCGAGTGTGTTGGCGCCACGTGTGCGCAGGATCCCGTTCGGGAGCGGGAAGGTGTGCTGGGGGCCCACGTCGTTGATGTACTGGCCCATGTTCCAGCCGTTCAGGAAGATCTGGACGCGGTACGCGCGGGCCGGGTCGTCGTCGAGGACCAGACCGATGGAGGCGTCGATGCCGGCGTCGACCGCGAGCCGGAAGGACGCCCGGTACCAGGTCACCCCCTGCCGCCGGTCCGCCCGCGGCAGCTGCACCGGCTCCCAGCCGCCGTCGCCGTACCCCGGCAGATGCCAGCCGCTGCGCTCCCCGTACAGCCCGCCGTTGTTCTGCGGCCCGCGCACGGGGTCGTGCGCCGCCTCGCCCTGGAGCCGCCAGGTCAGCTGGGGGGCGGCCCCCGCGAAGGTGACCGCCGTCAGCCCGCGCGCCACCTTGTGCGTGTCCTGCGAGGTGCCGTCCTGGTCGCGCTGCATACGGCGGACGAGGACCGAGAGCACATGCGGCTCGTCCGTGCGCAGCTCCTTCGGCACGGAGAACACGGCCGTGGCCGCCCAACTCCCCTTCCGTACCGTCTTGTTGTCCGGAACGGGCATCCGGTGCGTGCCCAGCGGCCGCCCGTCCAGCCAGGCCATCAGCAGCCCTTGCGTGCCCGTGCTGTAGGCCAGCGACACGGACTCGGCGCCGGTCGCGTCGGTGAAGCGCCCGCGGTACCAGACGTCGCCGTAGTGGAAGGAGTAGTCGTCGGCGAAGAGGACGGGCTGTCCGGCGGGGACCGGTGTGGTGCTGTGGCTGGTGGTCTTGTCGGCGGGCGTCCAGGAGGAGTCGTCGAAGGCGGGGGCCGACTCGGGGTTCTCCGTCTTCCGCAGCCAGCCGTTGCTCAGCGCGGGCAGGGCGACCGCCCCGACACCGGCCAGCGGCTGCGCGGCGCGCAGGCTGCCGGAGGAGGTCGCGTGGGCCTTCAACGCCCTTTCGTTCCAGGTGAGTTCGTGGATTCCGCGGGGGCCCCACACTTCCAGGTCCGCGGCTTCGATGGTGTCCCCGGTCAGCCGGACCGTCGTTCCGTCGACGGCCGCGGTCCGCAGCAGGGCGGGCCCGTACACGAGGACCGGGCCGGACGGGGTGTCGTGCGGCCACAGTCGTACGGAGGTCTCGTCGTCGGCGAGGAGCAGGAGGAGGGGGGTGGAGGTTCCGCCGTCGCTCACCAACACCCGGGTGAGACCGTCGAGCCGGGCTTCGATCCGCAGCAGCCCGTCCGCGTACGAGTGCTCGGCCTCCCCTTCCAGCACGGTGACCGCCGGCTCGCTTGCGCACTCCAGTGCGGTCACCGTGTCCTCTCCCGGCCGCCCGGTGAGCACGGCGATCTCCTGCCGCCCCGCGGTGACGGCCAGCATGGGCTGGGCGTTGGAGTGGCGCAGCTTCCGCCGCCCCAGTCTGATCCCGGCGGCCAGCAGCCGCGCGTCCTGCGCCGGTACGGCCACGGGGACGGGGAGTTCGGCGCCGTGCAGCGGCAGCTCGGAGGCGACCGGCACCTCGCCGTCGTTGCGCAGGACGTACACATGGGCGCCGGTGTCGGGGTTGGTCAGGTGGTACACCTTCAGCCCCTCCGCCGCGGCGTCCGCCTCGACGTCCGCCGCGCGGTCCAGCTTGGCGAAGTCGGGGAAGTGCCGCAGCAGATGACCCAGTTGGTGCATCGGGATCAGCTTGGCGGTCGGCTGCCTGCCCTCGTCGATGGCCGCCCCGTAGTCGTACGAGGTGTAGACGACCGGCGCGGGCAGCCAGCCCCAGGAGGTGCCGCCGAAGGTCATGTAGACGCTGTGCAGGGTGATGCCGTTGGCGAGGTTGGTCAGGTAGAAGCGCCGCTCGTACGCCGCGTCCCGCAGTCGCCGCGACTCCGCGTAGCCCTTCCCGCCGAACCAGGCACCGCCCCACGGATCGAACCAGCCACCCCCGAACTCCGGTACGAAACCGGGGGTTTGGGGGCTGGCGGTCGCGCCGCCCTTCGCCCCGCCGACCCCGAAGTGCCCCCAGTCGGGCGGGGTCAGGGTGGGCGACGGATAGCCGTCGAAGCCGTACAGCCAGCGGCCCTTCTCGCCGCCCGTGTCGAAGGAGCCGGGGATCCAGTACCCGTTCCTGCCCTTGTCGTTGTGGAAGAGCGGTACGTCGATGCCGTCGGAGCGGACCTTGCGGTACAGGTGGGCCATGTAGTCACGGCCGGTGGGCTCGTTGACGAAGGCGTCGTACTCGTTCTCGATCTGGTAGAGCAGGACCGTCCCGCCGCCCTTTGTGTACAGATGCCGGGCGACGATGGCGTTCACCCGGGTCAGCCACTCGTCGGCGTACGACAGATACGTCGGGTCGGCGGTGCGTGCCCGGCCCTCGGTGGCCGTCAGCCAGCCGGGGAAGCCGCCACCGTCGATCTCGGCGTTGATGTAGGGACCGGGGCGCAGGATGACGTACAGGCCGGTCTCGCTCGCCGTCCGCAGGAACAGGTCCAGGTCGCGGATGCCGGTGAAGTCGTACTGCCCCGGGGCGGGGGAGTGGTAGTTCCACGACACGTAGATGCTGACCGTGTTGTAGCCGTGGGCGCGCATCTTCTGCAGGACGTCGCGCCACAGGGACGGGCTCGGCAGCCGGAAGGGGTGCATCTCGCCCGACCAGACCACCAGCCGTCTGCCGTCGACGAGGAGCGAGTAGCGGTCGAAGCCGACCGTGTGCCGCCGCCCGTCCGCGCCCGGTGTGCCGGGCGGCGGGCCCGTGGGGGCGGTCTGGGCGGCGTAGGCGCAGGTCATGGCCCCGCTGCCGCCCAGGGCCAGACCGAGGGCCGTGGTGCCGGCGAGGGCGTTGAAGGTACGTCTGCTGAGCCCCAAGGGAGCCTCCCGTCGGGCCGGCCGGTCGGCGGCGCGTGTGAGGTCATTGTGCGAGGTCATTGTGTACGGCCGCACCCAGCACAATGGTCGTATGAGGATCTCGGCACGGGCGGATTACGCGGTACGGGCGGTTCTTGAACTTGCGGTGCGGCAGGACGACGGGCCCGTGAAGGCGGAGGCCATCGCCGCCACGCAGGAGATCCCGCACAAGTTCCTGGAGGGGATCCTCGGCGATCTGCGGCGCGGTGGCATCGTCGACAGCCGGCGCGGGGGAGGCGGCGGCTACCGGCTGGCCCGCGAGGCCGCGCGGATCACGGTCGCGGATGTGATCCGGGCGGTCGACGGCCCGATCGTGTCCGTGCGCGGGGAGCGGCCCACCGGCCTGGAGTACACGGGGTCCGCGCAGCCGCTGCTGCCGCTGTGGATCGCGCTGCGGGCCAACGTCCGCCGCATCCTGGAGGGCGTCACCATCGCGGACATCGCGGCGGACGCCCTGCCGGAGCCGGTACGGGAACTGGCCGCGGAGCCGGCGGCCTGGGAGAACCCGTAGCGGGTCAGCCGCGCTCGATGCAGTGGGTCGTCTGCCTGACGGAGGAGACCGTCCGGGAGAGGTCGATCAGGGCCGCGTCGGTCTGGCTGGAGCCGTCGAAGACGACCTGGGTCGCCGGGTCGCGGCCGTAGGTGACGATCACCTTTCTGCTGGCGGTGGACTGCGCCAGGTCCATCACCCAGTCCACGCCGTCGACCGCGAAACACGGGTCGCCGGTGACTCCCGGAGGCGTGACACCGCAGCGCAGCACGATGTTCCGGTCCCCCCAGACGGCGATCCCGGGAAGGCTGCTGTCCCGGCGGGACAGGCCGCCGAGGGAGGCCGGGGCACTGTCGGCGATGCGGTGGCAGTGCGGTGCGCCGGAGAACCTGGCGGGTCGTACGCCGGCGTCGGCATCCGTGTAGGTGAAGCCGTGGACGGCGAGGGCGGCACCGCCGGCGAGGAGGCAGGCGCCCACGGCCAGGGTGAGCCGGGTGGGGCGCGGACGTATCGACGGCATGGACAGAACGTTAGGACAGCCCGCCGCCGACCCCGGACCCGGTCCCCGCGGTGCCGGGGAGCACAATGATCGTGTGGCGGGCCGCAGTTGGGGCCCGCCGGCGAAAGGGGGAGTGACGTGACTGTCACTTGGCGGGGCGCCGTTTCCTACGCGCTCACCGTCGTTGTCCTGTCCTGGCTGGTCGGGGCAGGCGTGGACCTGGCCTGGCAGGCCGCGCCCGGCGGCAGTGTCGGGGGCTGGGCCGATTTCTGGTGGAAGAACCCGTGGCACGCGGTCTTCGTGGGCGCCGCGACCATCTCCCTGGTGCTGGCGCGACGGCTGCTGGCGCCCCTGCCGCGCTGGCGCGTGATGCTGGTCGACGGGTCCGTCTACCTGGCGGCGCTGCTGGTCTGCTGGGGGGTGGCGGCATGGGCCGAGGACGACGGCGCACCGGCGGACTGGGCGTTCGTCATGGCGATCGTGGCGCTGTACACGCTCCAGCTGCCCGCCGCGTGGGTGCTGTGCGTCTGGCGGTCGGGGAGCCTGGAGGTCGTCCTCAGCGGGACGGGGACGGACGAACTGCACGGGGGAGTGGCCGGCCGATGACGAGGACTCGACGCCTGTGCGCGGTGGTGGCGGCGGCTTGTGCGGCGGTCCTCGCCGGCTGCTCCTCCCCGGCGCCGATCAGCGACACCAGTCCCGGGGATCCGCTGGTCAGGACCTGGAAGGAGGGCGAGCGGCCCACTGTTCCGGACCTTTCCGGGCCCTCCCTGGAGGGTGACAGGGTCAGCCTGTCCGACTACCGGGGCAAGGTCGTCCTGATCAACGGGTGGGCCTCGTACTGCCCTCCCTGCCGGGCGGAGGCGCCCGAGCTCAACAAGATCCAGAAGAAGTACGGCGCCCGCGGGCTGCGCGTACTGGGTCTCGACAACGACGGCGGCCGGGGTGCCGGTCTCGCCTTCCAGAAGCAGTACCGGCTGGACTACCCCTCCCTGCACGACCCGTCGGGAAAGCAGCTCCTGAGGCTGCCGCGGGGCGTGGTGACCACACAGGGGCTGCCGTTCACCATCGTCGTCGACTCGTCCGGGAAGGTGGCGGCCGTGCGGATGGGAGCGGTGACGCAGGCACGGCTCGCGAAGATCATCGAGCCGTTGCTGTGAGCGCGGCCGCGGCTTCCGTGGACCGGACGTTCGCCATGTGAAATCCCCACCTGTGAATGGCTTGAGTTCGCCCTGACCGGTTCGGGTGCGCCTCCCTACGATGCGATCGCCTCGCGCCTTCACAGGATCCCCATGGTTTCTTCAAGGGTTCCGGGCCGGGCCGAGGTGTGCCACCCCCCACTCACAGAACCGGAGAGACCATGCCTGGTGCACTCCTTCTGGGCGGCGCGGTAGCCGCTCTGCTCACCACAGCGATACCCGCGCACAACTCGTCCGGGGTGTTCGACAACCCGCCCCCGGACAAGATCGTCATCGATGTGGCGACCGTGAACGGCTCCGGCTGCCCCCAGGGCACCGCGGCCGTCGCCGTCTCCCCCGACAACACGGCCTTCACGGTGACCTACAGCCAGTACCTCGCCCAGGCCGGCGGCAGCTCCGACCCCACGGCCTTCCGCAAGAACTGCCAGCTCAACCTGATCGTGCACGTCCCCCAGGGCTTCACCTACGCCATCGCCAGCGCCGACTACCGGGGCTTCCTCTCCCTCCAGCCGGGGGCGTCCGCCACGCAGAAGGCCTCGTACTACTTCCAGGGCTCCTCGAACACGGTGCCCAAGACCCACCCGTTCAGCGGCTCGTACAACGACGACTGGCAGGCCACCGACTCCACCGACTGGGCCCAACTGGTCTGGGCCCCCTGCGGAGTTCAGCGCAACTTCAACATCAACACCGAACTCAGAGTGAACGCGGGAACGGCGAACCCCGGCAAGGTCAGCTTCATGACCATGGACTCGACCGACGGCAACATCAGCACGGTGTACCACATGGCGTGGAAGGAGTGCCCGGCAAACTGAGGCACACGGCCCGTGGGGTTTCCGGTGCGGCTTTCGGAACCCCACGGGGCTGTTTCTGCTGCCAGGACGAGACGGGTCGTGATCGCGAGTACGCGCGCCGCAGCACCATGCGTGTCCTGGGCGAGTATCTCGGGCAGGTGGAGATCCTGCGGCGCCGGATCCAGTTCCTGGACCTGGGCAAGCGGCGTCACCGCGCGGTCGTGGAGCGGTTCACGGCGATCGCCACCGTGCTCAACGAGGACGGCGAATCCCGCCTCGGGTACGCCGAGTTGTGCTGGCGCCTCGAGGGCGAACCGGAGTTCGCGGCCTGGCGTCAACCCCCTGCTGGAGAGCTTCGACGAACAGGCCCGCAGCACCACTGTGTTGTGGGGACCGGGGACAGGTCAGCTCTGGTCCACGTTCCGGCTACCAAGTCACGGGGAGCGATTCCACCTGGGGCGTGAGCCGCTTCGGAACCCTCCTGATGTCCGACATGTCCACTGCAAGCCGAAGGCCCGGGAAGTGGGCGGGCAGCCGCTCGAACAACTCCTCCATCTCGAGCCGGGCGAGAGGGGCGCCCGGGCAGTAGCGTCGGCCATGACCGAAGGTGAGATGCCGGTTGGGGCACCGACTGATGTCGAAGACGTCCGGAGAGCCGAACTCCACCGTGTCCTGATTGCATTTCAGCTTCTGGATCATGACCAGATCGCCCTTGCGGATGATGGCCCCGTGACCGTCGGCGATCGCGATGTCGTCGTGGGCGTAACGAACGATGCCGAGATGCCGGTTCTCCTCTTCGGCCGGCAGGACGTTCGCGAACCGCAGTGTTTCTTCGATGGCTGAGGCCCTCGTCGCCGAGTCCCGCCCCAGCGAGCGATACGCCTCAGGATGAGAGAGCAGCAACAGCATGGCCTTGTCGAGTGCCGCCACCGTCGTCTCGTATCCGGCGAACAGCAGGGTCGCGGAGAGCGCCACCATCTCTCGGGTCGTGACCTGCTCCGCGGTCGAGCCATGGCGGATCAGGTCACTGATGATGTCCGGGCCGAGATCGCCGGACCGTTGCTCCACCAGGGAGGCGAAGTACTCCAGCAGAGCGGCCTGTCCGGCCCGCGCCGCATCCGGATCGGCGATGGACGTCCAGGCGTCGGCCCAAGCCGCGAACCGGCCTGAATCGGCCTCGGGGACACCGAGCATCAGGCCCATCACACGGACGGGCAGCGGCCGGCACACCAGGCGGTGCAGGTCTGCGGGCCGGTCCGCGGCTCCCAGCTCCTCCAGGCACCGTGTCACCACAGCCCCCACGGCCGGACGCAGACGCTTCATCCGGCCCGGACCGAAACTCCGCGACAGCAGTCGGCGGAACCGGTCGTGTTCCAGCCTCTCGTCCTCGGGTGAGCCCCAGGGCCTACCGAACAGCGGAGAGGCGGAATACCGGGGCGCTTGCCCGACTGCGGGGTGGGAGCGGCCCAGTCGGCTGTCGGCCAGCAGAGTCCGGCCAAGGGGATAGGACGTCACCACCCACGCCTCATCCCCGGCCGGAGTCTGCACCTTCCGGATGCCGTGCTTCCTGATCGCATTCACGAGCCCACCTCCTGGGGCAGGGACGGTTCGGTCAACTGCCGCAGCGTGGGAGCTGCCGCCACGGTGACGCTGATCGCGACGATGGCCGTGAAACCGACCAGTGGCATCACACGCAATCCCAGGGCGCTCACCAGCCCTCCGACGACCGCCATGGACGCACTGGTGGTGACCAGACCCATGATCTGCTCCACCGAGACGACCCGGCCGATGACGGACTCGTCGATCGCGGTCGCCACCAGGCCGCCCCACAGGGTGGACCGCAGAGCGAGCCCGCAGCCGCTCACCGCCTGGGCCGCAGCGAGCAGCAGCAGGCCGCCGTTCACGCCGATGACCAGGACGGGCAGCGCGACGGCGAGGAGGCAGACAGCGGCGGCCTGGGCCGGACGGCGGAAGTGATACCGCCGCGCCACCACTCGCCCGGTGAACCAGCCGACGCCGTTGCAGGCCTGCACCAGGCCCCACGCCTTGGCGCCACCGTGAGTCTGGGCGGCGTACACCGGGCCCGCGACATTGAGCAGCGCTACACCGAACAGCAGCACCACGTTGGTCTGCACCCCCAGGCGCCACAGCCAGCCGATGCGGAAGTAGTCACGGAAGCCTGCCGCGACGCGGCCGGCATCTTCGCTGCCGTGGCTGCGTCGTTGACCTGTCCGGCGGGGGACGGTTCGTCCGACGGCCGCGAAGAGCAGGGCACTCGCGAGGAACGACATCCCGTTGAGCGCCACCACGCTTGCGGTCCCGGCGGCGGCGACCAGGAACCCCGCCAGGGTCGGACCCAGAATCCTGGAGACGCTCGAAGCGATGCCGAGGTTGGCGTTGAGGTCCTTGCGGCGCTCCTTGGCGAAGCCTGTGGATATGAGCTTGAGGGCGGCGGGATCGAAGAAAGAGGTCGCCGCGCCGAGCAGGACCGACGCGGTCGCGAGCATCACGACGCTGTTGTGTCCCGTCGCGATCATCACCGCGACGAATGCGGTCACACAGCCGGCCGCCAGATCGCCCAGCATCAGTATCGAGGCCGGCCGCCGGCGGTCGCTCGCCCACCCCGCGAGCGAACTCAGCAGCAACTTCGGCAGCATCTCCGCGGCGAGTACGACGCCGATGGCGCTGCTGCCGCCCGCCCGCAGCGCGGCGAAGACCACGGCCACGGTGTACATGTTGTCGCCCATCGTCGATGCGGAACGGGCCATGAGAAAGAGGGTCTCCCCTCGCCTGCCTGCATCCGCTGCCGGTGTCATCAGGAGCTGCTCCTCTGCAGGATCGGTCCGGACTCAGGAGCTCAACAGCGCGTCGAACTCACGTGCCGCGTCGGCCGACACGGGCCGGTCGGGCAGTACCCCGCGTCGCCGGGCCAGAGCTTGAATGCTTTCCTGCGCGCGCCGCAGGATGCCCGCCCCGGCCGTTCGGAGTTCACCCGCCGAGGCCGCGGTCACCAGTTCCTCCAGCACCTGGTACGGCAGTCGGCGGGCGGTGTACATGCTGTCGACGGCCAGTTCCCTGACAGTGTCGTCCCCGCGGCTGTTGCTCTCCCGGTGGATCCGGCGCCACGTGTTGACCTCGTCGTTGATCCCCTGCTGGCAGGCGGCACGGAACTCTGACAGGGCCTGCCAGACCTCGCGGACGGCCGGGTCCCGGAACCACTGCGGGTCGTCCTCGTCCACGGGGCCTTCCGTCGTCCAACGGTCGTACAACGGAGTGCCGGGATAGAAGGTCAGTCGTGTGTAGACGGCGGTGGGAAAGCCCGCGTCCGTACGTGCGGCCCTGAGGAACGCCAGGTTCTCCCGGAGCTCGGCCAGGCTGGTCCAGGGATCGAACATGATGAAGTCCACGATGGTGCGGATCCCGGAACGCTGGACGAGCTGGATCGCCTTCAGGTTCGTCGCCACGTCCAGATCCTTGCGATAGCGGTCGAGCACCGGCTGGCTGCCGCTCTCGATCCCCATCTCGATCGACGAGCAGCCTGCCCGGGCCAGCAGATCCAGCAGTTCCGGGTTGCGCACGATCTGGTCGGCCCGGCCGGCGAACGAGAAGGTGCCCGGTTTGCCGTGTTGTTCGAGGGCCGTTGTGAAGCGCCGGATCCAGTTGGGTGCGTAGGGGAAGAGGTCGTCCATGAAGGCGAAGTGGAGGTCCGGGTAGTCCTTGCGGATCAGCGACATCTCGTCCACCACCCGCTCCGGCGAGCGCACCCGGCGCATGGGCCCGCTTTCCCGGCGGTAGAACATCTGGATGTCGCAGAACGTGCACCGGTAGGGGCAACCGCGGCTCGCCGCGAGCGTGGCACAGGGCACCACGTCGAGCGTGGGCCATCGTCGTACACCCGCGTACTCGGTCAGCGGCGGCAGGAGGTGCCGAGCGGGCAGGGGCAGGCTGTCGAGGTCGTTGATGAGGGAGCGCCCGGGGTTGCCGCGGACACCGGCGGGTCCGCGTGCCACGGTCCCGGCGATCGTCGTGCAGTCCCCGTCGTGTGCGCGCCGCGTCACCAGTTCGAGGAAGGCCGCCTCGCCCTCACCCATCACCGCCACATCGAGCTCCGGGGCCTCCTCCAGGGCTGTGCGGCCGCCGATGGCACTGACATGGTGCCCGCCGATGACCAGCAGGGCCTCCCCGCCCGCTGCGCGGTAACGCCGCGTGACCTCCGCGACGTACGGGTAGGAGGGCGAGGTCGCGGAGAAACCGATCACCCCGTAGCGGTCGGCCAGGCACGCCCGGATCAGGTCGTCGACCGTGGCCCTCAGCCGGTTGCCCTCCAGTATCTCGACCTCGTGCCCTTCCTTGGCACACACCGCCGCAAGATAGGCAAGCCCCAGCGGCTGAGTGCTCCGGCCGAAGGACAGCTGCGGCGGGGTGGGCATGTTGATGAGGAGAATACGCACTGTTGGTCTCCCAACTCCGCGACTACGCGCGCAATACGAGGGATATGGAAGGGGCGGTGCACACGATGTCGTGATGCCAGCCCCGCGGGATGTACAGGGCGCTGCCCGGCGAGAGCTCGGCGCGGAAGTGTGCCCATGCCTTCTCCGGTCGCGTGACGTACGCGTCCAGCAACCGTTCGGATGCGCGGATCCTGGAACAGTCCTCGGGGGAAAGGGCGGACGGGTGCAGGAGACGGGCGCGTTTGACACCGGCCACCTGCACCAGGATTCCGTTTCCGGCGTCCTGGTGCAGAGGGGTCCTGCTGCCCACGCCGGCCAGCCAGACGGCCGAGTACTCCATGCGCGGAGCCTCCGGAAGCCAGGGTCGGTACGCCGTGAGCAACGAGCGTGCGAATGCGGCCAGTTCGGGGTGGTCGCGCAGCCTGACCCGCAGTTGCCACGGGTGGCGCGGGCCGACGGCGTGGGCCTCCCGCCAGAACTGCGCGGCGCTCATGCGGTGTTCTGTGACCTTGTCCCGGTAGTCACCTGCCGTGGATATGGAGCCGTCTCCCTGCAGACTGCGGTAGCAGGGATACTCGCGCTCTCCGAGCATCGTGAGCACCGCCTGCGGCGAGGAGGGCCCGCCGGCCGCCGCGAGACCGTTCCAGAACAGGGCCGGCGCGGCCCACCGCGGATCACCAGTGCGCCCTTCGCCGTCGCAGGTGTGCAGGGCGTCCTGTGGCCCGGTTTCCAAGGAATTCGCCGTCATGGTCGTCTACTTCCCTCCCGGGACCGTCACGTCGGTCGTCGACACGGAGGCCAGCAGCCTGTGAAGGGCCGCCTCGGCATGGCCCGCCAGGGCCGGGAATCCGCATCGGCGCGCCAGGGCCGCGATGCTCCGGTAGGCGCTCACCGCCCCTGGGTCCACGTGGACGCACGCGAGGTAGTGGGACAGCGCGGTGTCGAGTTCCCCGAGGTTTTCCCGGCACTGTCCGGCCATGTACCAGGCCATCGGCGTCAGGGGTGGTCCGAGAGCGGCCGCCCGTTCGAACGCCGCGGCCGCCTGGCCCCACCGTCCGCGGTGCGCGAGCACCTCGCCGCGCACGCTGTGCCGCATGGGATCCAGCGGGTTCATCGCAGTGCTGCGGGTCACCAGGTCCTCGGCCCGGTCGAGATCACGGTTCCACTGCGCCTCCCGCGTTCGTGTTTCAAGCAGGATCATGAGGTTGTCGCGCTTGAGGAGGTGCTCGCTGTCATCGCGCGGCTCAAGGGCCCGCGCATGGCTCTCCGCTTGGTCCAGGACCCGCCGCAGGGCGTCCCGGTCGTTCGCCATCATGGGTTCGAAGCTCACCGCACGCAGATACTTGCTGGCCAACAGCCTGTAGTGGAACGAGCCGTCGTCCTCGAAGGTGGCGAACTCCGCCGCAGCGGCCCGCGCGTACCGGTGGACGAGATCCCGGTCCCGTAAGACCTTTCCCGCGAACACGCACAGCCGCATGGCCGCATCGAGCCGGGCGCGGGAGCCGCGGGGTGCCGACTCGTGGAACTCGATGAGGTCCCTGGGCCAGTAGGCGATCTGCCGGGCGGGTGAGCCGAGCGAATAGCCGGTTGCGTAGTTGGCTCGCACGGAGAAGAACGCGTAGGCGCATGCCGCCCAGTTGGCGTCGGACTTCCAGCGTTTCCTCGCGGGCCGGGGCAGCTCGGTGAGGATGTGCCGGTAGAACCCCAGTGCGGCCAACAGTTTGACCAGGGAGTACAGCTGACGGGCGGACAACTCCCGGGCGTTGTGGACATGGTCGAGGACTATGGCGACTCCGGGCGACGTCTGCCCCGCCCACGCACGGCCGGGGTCACTGTGGGCGACCTCCGGGCTGCCCAGCGCGTGGGCGAGCAGACTCCGAAACGCCGGAGGATGCAGTTGCTGAGACCAGTCCGGCTGCACCCGGCCGGTGACCAGGTGGTCGTACGCCAGCAGGACACCGTCACCGTGCAGGGCGACCTCGCCGTCCTTGGTGAGATCGAGGTACGGACGGTAGAGCACACCGTGGAACGAGTCAGAGGGAGCGCCCGCCCGTGAGGTTGTATAAGGGGCGAATTCCGGGACCCTGGGGTTCGCCGACGTCTCGCGCAAATTGACGCTGTTGGTGCTGACCGACTTCAGACGGTGCAGTTTCATTAGCGTCATCGGGACTCCTGCAGATGCGCCGATGGACTGCAGAGCCGGCACACCGGGCTGCGCTGCAGGGGGATGCGCTGCGACTGCCCCGCGACCGGATCGACGGCGATCATGCCGTCAACGGTTGCAGGCCGACGGGTCCCGCTGAGAAAGCCCACAGCCTCGGAGGTGGCGATCCCCATCATCCACAGGTTGACTCCGGGGCGTGTGCGCGGGCTGTACGGCCCCTTGGCGTCGATGCTCGCCGAGATCTGCTCGAATCCCGCGTGCACCTGATTGGCCGCCTGCTCGTAACAGCCGAAGCAGGCGCTCTCGCCCGGCAGACACAACGGACCGCACCAGGTGTTGAAGAAGTGCAGGGATGGAATGCCCGCTTTCAGGCATGCCTCGGTGGTGGTCACGCGCGACTGACGCGGCGGGAAGTCGCCCATGTGGATCACCAGATTGGCGCCTTCGATGTGCTCTTCGAGATCCTGACCATTCATGACGTACTTCGACACTGCGGTGAACGCCAGGTCCGGAAGCCGTTGGGTGAGCCGTTCCGCCAGCGCATCGGCCTTGTAGCGGTCGACGTCCTCGGGCAGGTAGAAGAGCTGACGGTGCAGGTTGGTCTCCTCGACGATGTCTCCGTCGATGCCGACGATCCGCCGTACCCCGGACGAAGCCAGCGACGCCGCCATCAGGCTTCCGGCGCCGCCCAGACCGATGATGACCACTTTGGCGCGCTTGAGGCGGGCGAGGTAGTCGTACCTGCTCGTGGTCTCCGTCTCGAAGTCCGAGTAGTAGGCGATGTGCCTGCGGTACGAAGCGAGTTCGTCGGCCGTCAGGCCGGCCGGCACCGGAGCCGCCGCGTCCACGACGATGTGCTTCTGCGCCAGCTGGTCCACGAGGCGACGCACAGCGCCGGGGGAGACGCCCGGATGCGTGTTCAGGACATGGCCGACGACGTCGTCGACGTCCCGGGAGCCGTCGCAGGCCTCGAGTACCTTCGCGACCACCTTGGGCGTGATGCCCGCCGTGCCGCCGCCGTTGAGTTCCAGTCTGCGGTTGTCACGTGCCAGCACGGTGGTGCCGTCACCGACCCGGAACTGGCCCCAGCCCGCCACACGCTGCGGGCGGGGGTTCGAGGACTGGTACATGGCCAAACCATCTCCTTCTGCGTCCTGCGATCCTGTGGGTCTGGTCCTGGGCCGGGGCGCAGGCCGTGCTGCGCCCCGGCCCAGGGGGGTCTCAGTCCTCGTAGGTGAGAATGGCCGCGGCCTCCGGCAGCAGCTCGATGGTGCTCATGATCTGCCGCTCCTTCTCCTCCAGCGTGACGTCCTGCGCCGGGTCGGCGGTACCGGCCTGGACGGTTTCGGTGGTCGCTGCCTCGCAGTTCGGTTCGGCCATAGCTGCTCACTCCGATCGTTGTGGCTGGGAACTTCGGCCGTCCTGGGACGGTCGATCGTGGCCGCTTCCTTGGCCCTCGATCGAACAGGACGGTAGGTCGGCTCCATCGGTGTCCAGTAGTCGCAGAGGTGGTCACTGCCGGCTGGGCGCAGCGCGCGACTGCGGACTTTCCGCACCTGGACAGACGCAGCCGTCTACGCCGCAACGCGGCGGTCGGCGAGATCGGCCAGGACCCGCCACGCGTCGGCGTTCGCCTGCGCCACGCTGCGGAACAGGTCGAGATCATGGCCGGGAACGAACTCGATCAATGCCGCGGGTCCTCGTCCGATCAGGGACAGGGTGTGCAGCGCCCGCAGCAGGGCACGCCCCGGATCGGTGGCGCGCAGCGCCGGGTCGCGGGCGAGTGCCTGAAGACACTGCAGAGGATCTCGCTGGGCACGCCAGGCCAGACGTTCGACGACTGGCGACGCCGGCGCCTGCTGCTCGGCCAGACGTGCGCGTACGGTGCGGACCGTCTCCGGGGAGACACCTGCCTGCTTGGCTATCTCGCGCAGTGAGGCGTCCGGATTCTCGGTGATCAGCCGGGCGACGTGGTCCCGTCGCTCCAGCCTGCCGACGGGTCTGGACCGTCCGTCCCGGCCCACGCGTGTGTCGGCCGCTCGGGAGGGCTGTGCGCGGCGCACCGCCGCGACGGTCTTGTCCGACAGGGCGACCACGGCAGCGATCTTCCGATCGGACCAGTGGGGACGGGCCTGCAGGATGCGTACGGCCGCCGCTTTGCGGTCGGCCAGGGTCAGCGGCAGACCGTGCCGCACGTTACTGACGACGGACTGGATGAAGGCGTCGTCGGCGTCGCCGTCGTAGTACTGGACGAAGATCGTCTCGTCCCCGCGCAGCTCGGCCGCGCGCAGACGGTGCATGCCGTCGACCACGCGGCCGGTCGGCCTGTGCACGAGTAGTGGCGGCAAAGGCCCGGCCAGTTCGGCCAGCATCCGGATGTTCTCCGCGGATTCTCCGGCCAGCCGCGGAGAGTCCGCGGGAAGGAGACTTCGGACTGGCACCTCGATTGTGGGGGGAGATTTCGATTGCATGTCATGCCCTTTGAATAATCCTGGTCTCGGACTTTCACTGTCCGCTTTCGTGGCCGGTCTCCGGGTGAGGTCGCGGCCAGAGCATGGTGGCGAGCCGCCAGCAGCTGATCCAACGGAAATTCGCACACGTGGAGTCGGCGAGTTGCGCGGCGACTTCTTCGAAATCCGTCGTTTCCGATGCGAGGAAAAGGACCAGATCGAGACCTGTGTGGCGGGCCACGACGGTCAGGTGCTCGAGGTGGCCGCAGCGGCTCCCGTGCGCCCAGGCTGCGTCCCGCAACATGTCGGCCTGCAGCCTGCCTGGCGGTTCAGTGGTGCTGACGATGACCCGAATGGGGAGCATCGCGGACTAGTCCCACCCGATGCCGTCGCCCGGGGACTGCGGTGCGGTGGAGTCGTCACCGGAGGCGTGCACGACGGTGAGGGCTGTGTGGTCCGTCCCCTTGCCGGCCCCGTGCACGACGACACCGCCGAACGTGAGAATTCCAATGAAGCCGGATATGCTCAGGATGCGAACGAATTTAAGCATGACAGGGCTCTCCGTCCTTTGTGAAGGAATTCGTGTCCGGCGGGAATTGAGAGCCGGATCCCGTTCGATCGTCCGAGATCTTGACTCGCGGCGACCAACTGGTTACGAGTATTCCGAGGCGGCCGGTCGCCCGGAAGGCTTTACCGGTGGACGGATCAGGTCAGTCCTAACTAGGTCTCGACTGTCTCGACTCAAGCCTCTGCTGGATCTTCCGAGTGTGACCGGCAGGTATTCTTTGCCGATCCTTGGCGTTTTGCTGATCGATTTCACTTTCCCGTTACCTGTCGGAGATCGGCCGGGCGCCCTTGTTTATGGTATAAGCACACGTATTGGTGCGCCGAGCACAACACGGGGACAGGGAGTGGGGCGTGCTTCAGGTTCTGGGATTGAGCGAGGACGCTGAGGTCATCTATCAACGGTTGCTTGAGGATCCCCTGCTGGGTGTCGCCGATCTGCAGTCCCGGCTCGGAATGTCCGAGAACCGAGTGCGCGCGGGGCTCGACGAACTGGTGCAGGTCACTCTCGTCCGAGAGTCGCGGGAAATCCCGGGCCGCCTCAGGGCGGTCAGCCCCGAAGTCGGACTCACCTCGTTGCTGCTCCAGCAGGAGCGCGAACTGGCCCGCCGGCAACAGGAGCTCGCCGTGCAGCGGGCCGCGGTCACCGATGCCGTGGCCGAGTACGCCAGTCTGCGTCGCGATGCGGACGACGGCGTCTCGCAACGGCTCCTGAGCATGGACGCCATCCAGGCCCGCCTGGAGGAACTCGCCCACGAACTCACTCAGGAGTGCCTGTCGGTGATGCCGGGCGGCGCGCAGTCGCAGGAGAGCCTGGAAAACTCCAGGCCTCTTGACCAAGGTGCGTTGGACCGCGGCGTCTCGATCCTGACGCTATATCAGGACAGTGTGCGCAACGACCCGGCCACCTATGCCTACGCCCGGTGGATGACCGAGCAAGGAGGGCAGGTGCGTACCGCACCGGTGTTACCGCCCCGCATGCTCATCTTCGACCGCCGGGTCGCGGTCATTCCCCTCGACCCGAACAACACCAGAGCCGGTGCTCTGTGTACGACCGAGCCGGCGACCGTGGCGTCCCTCGTCGCCGTCTACGAGCATGCCTGGAACATGGCGATTCCGCTGGGCGCCAGCCAGAACGACGAAACAGGCCTCACCGCCCTCGACCGGGAACTGCTGAGGCTGCTGGGCAGTGGACTCACCGACGAAGCCGCCGGCCATCGCCTCGGCGTGTCCGCCCGTACGGTCCGCAGGCAGATGGCGAGCCTCATGGAACGCTTGAGCGCCACGAGTCGCTTCGAGGCGGGCCTCAAAGCAGCACAACGTGGCTGGCTTTGACGGCCGGGCCGGGCAGAACCTTTTCCCCACAGCACCCGGCCTGCGCTCACACTGTCACGCCGTTGGGGCCAGCCCTGCTGGACGGGCGGTGACGTGCGTGAGGAAGCCTTCCCAGGTGGGGGAGGAGAGGGCGAGTTGGGGGCCCTGCTTGTTCTTGGAGTCGCGGATGTGGATGGTGGTGGGGCAGGTGGCTACCTCTGCGCAGTCGCCGTCGCCGCTGCTCGAGCAGCTGGACTTGTGCCAGTTCAGGGCGACTTCTATGCAGTCATCGCCGGATGCGCTGCTGTAGCTGCTCTTGAACCAGGCCAGTTCGGACGTGCTCATACGTCTCCTTGCATCCGCTGCAACAGGCTCACGGAGTCCTGGATGTCCCGGCTCAGCCCCTTGTGCTCCCGCAGGGCCTGGACGACCGCCCCGAACGTCCGCAGACTGTCGGAAGACTCCGGCGCGCCACCCGTCCCGACCGCGCCATCGACCATTGTCGATCACCTCCCGCACTCATGGTCACGGGCAGTCACACGTATTGTCCAGCCCGTCACCGCGTACGCTCCCGCAGCGTACGCGCCGCCGACCTGGTGAACTGCCCTCCCCGTCCGCCAAATTGGGGCCATGACAGGCCTCCCCACCCCCCAACCCCCGGTCACCGTGCGTGTGTTCGCTCAGCGTCTGACCGCCACTCCCCGCGCCGCCCGCCTCGCCCGGCACCTCGCCCTGAACCAGCTGGACACCTGGGCATCCCGCACGGGAGCGACGCCTCCGATACCGTCGCCCTGATCGTCGCCGAGCTCGCGGCCAACGCCGTCACCCACGGCCGGGTCCCCGGGCGGGACTTCCAGCTGCGGCTCTCCCTCGTCACGGACAGCATCCGTATCGAGGTCACCGACACCCGCGCCGAACGGCACCCACGCGCGCAGCCGGCCACCGAGCTCCTCGACGAGACCGGCCGCGGACTTCTCCTCGTAGACGCGCTCGCCGAGGGCTGGGAGGTACTGGACCGCGAGCTGCCACCCGGCAAGACCGTCCGCGCCGAGGTCGACCTGCCGGGATGGCTGTCCCTTTCCAAGGGCTCGGCCCTACGGTGAAACCGTCAGTGCGCCCTGCTGCGGTCGAGCAGGTCCTGGAGGTCGGTGGAGATAGCCTGGCCCGCTTCGTCGAGGGGCGTCAGGCGCTCGACGATCGCGCGACTCCTCGTCGTGTCCTCCGCGTTGATGCGGTGCCCCAGCTCGTCCAGCGTTGCGCGCAGACGGGCTCGCTGCCGCTGGTGGAGCTCCTCGGCGGCGTCGATCAGGTGCCGTCCCTCGCTTAGTACCATCTCCTCGAAGCCGATACGGGCCTGCTTCGCCTGCTCGTCGATCATGGACTTCCGCTCCTGGCGGGCCTGCTGGATCTTGGATTCCCGCTCCTTGAGAACGTCCGTGATTCTGGCGATGCCGATGGCAGCGAGGATGGCCGCTCCCACCGGGACCGCGATGGTGGCGAGACTGAGACTGGTCGTCAGCCAGACCGCTCCGCCGGCGATGGGGCTGGCGACGCCGAGAGTGTTCGCTGCGGTCTGGACCATGCCGTACGCCGTCCAGGGGCGAGTCCCGTCCGTTTGTGCCGGGAGAGCCTCGGGGTTGAACGGCTCAGGCGTGACCAGCTGGGATCCGCTGTCCTCACCGAGCTCCGAGCGAAGGATCAGCCGGGCGCTGGCGTCGAATGCCTCGCGTTCGCGCTCCCAGAGCGTGCCGGGTCCTTCGGGAGCGGTCATCCATGCGTTGAAGACCTGGACATGGCGGACGTCGACCTCGTTCGCGTGCTCGGCGCTCAGGTTGCCGGAGTCGATCAACTCGTCCAGACCTCGGTGCAGTTCGTCCGCCAGGCCACTGAACGGCCGTTGAGCGGTACGGATTCTGCGGTGCAGTTCGTCGGTCAGTTCGGCCCTCATCCGTGCGAGGGAGTCGTCCATGCCCTCCAGACGCTTGTGGAGGGCGTCTCGCTCCGCCTCCAGGTTGCCCACTGCCATGCGGTGGGCACCGAGCATGTCGGCGATGGCACGCCGTCTGTGCCGGACGAGCCAGCCCGCCTCTTCGCCGACCTGTCGGAGGTGTTTGTGCCCGGCGCCGGACTCCAGCAGGTCCTGGAGGCGTTCGCGCAGCTCTGCCATGTGGCTGCGCCGTCGGAGCGTGCTGCCGTCTCTCCCGTTCTCCTCCTCGTACTCGGCCTTGGCCTCCAACGCCGCCGAGACGGCGAGGAAACCCTCTCCGATGAATTCTTCGGATCTGAGGTAACGCTCACGCAGATACTGGTTGTTGGTGGCCAGTACGTTCTTCCAGGCAGCCTGGTTGTGTTCGCGCTGTGCGGCCCGGTCGATCCCGGAGAGGACCCACAAAACCCGCTTGTGCGCCGGTGCGGCGTGGGCGTACAGGTCCCGGATGAGGCGCAGTTCGTTGGCGGTGAGGGCCTCGGTGGCCTGACTCACGTAGATGAAGCAATCCGCCTCCTTCCATGCCTCGTACAAGATCTCGTCGCGTTCTTCGTCCTCGGACTCCGAGCCGGGCAGGTCGAAGAGTTCGATCGGCAGACGGGCCCGGGAGATGAGTAGCTCGATCCGCTCGACCTGATGGTTGATGTGCTCGGGGCGGCGGTCTGTGATGTTGCCGTCAGCCGCCACGTAACCGGCCACTTCGGCGCGGTGCAGATTCGTGCCGATCTCCACCCAGTCGCCGATGCCCTTGAACTTCACCCGCAGCAGCCCCCGGCCGGTCGCGTCGACCGAAGGATCGTCACCTACCGGGATGACCGTCGAGGGGCAGGCGGTGGTCGGGCTTGCCGACGATGGCAGGAGACCGAGGTATTCGTCCGACGGCTCGCCGTCCTCGTCGATGATCGTGATGTACTCCAGGTGACCTTGGAGCCCGCTGATCAGGAAGCTCTTTCCCGAGGACTGCCGTCCCAGCAGTGCCACCTTGAGCATGGTCGACAGGGCGCGGGTCCGCATGGCCCGGATCTGCTCGACGGCCGAGTCCAGGTCGTCGGTCGCGGCCCCCGGAAGGATGTCCGAGGCCTCGCCAACTGTGCCCAGCCAGTCCGCACAACGGCCTAAGAGGTGTCTCAGCTCAACCCGTGCTTCTTCCAACGGCATCATGAGCCAACTTGTATCCCACGGATCGCCGCCCGGCCGGGGAACGGGATTGGCTCCCCGGAACTCTCACACCTGAGAGACACCCGGTTCGAGCGAGAGCTATCGACGCGCAAGGGGTTCGATTCCATGGTCCCGCCCGAAGCCCCAACCCGACCACCGGCGGCGGGCTCGCCAACAAGAAGTCCGGTGACCGCATCGCCTTCGGCGCGGGCGGCGACGTCTTTGCCGGCAATACGTCTTGCTGAGCTGGACTACGGGGTGGCCCATGGCCTATGGAGTCGTTCGTCTGCGGGTGCGCACCCGGCCACGCACCGCACCCTTACGACGATCAGCCCGCTTGTCCCATCCCGGCCGCGTTCGGCCAGCTCTGGGCGTTCGGCCATCCGGTTGCCGGGGCCGGGGTGAGGCCCGGGGCGGGGCCCGTGGTGCCTCGTACCTGGGCCGCCGTGAGGCCGCCGCGGGCCGGGACGCCCGGCGGCGTCCGGCCGGGGGCCGGGGCGGGCACCGGCGTGGGCATCGGCGTCGGGGCCGGCACCGGAGCGGGCGCCGGGGCCGGTTGCTGCATCGGGGCCGGTACCGGCTGCATCGGCGCCTGGACGGGGTAGCCGACCGGCTGGGGGGCCGCCTGGGCCACCGCCGGTATCGGGGCCTGCGCGGCCGCCGGTATCGGGGCCTGCGCGGCCGCCGGTATCGGGGCCTGCGCGGCCGCCGGTATCGGGGCCTGCGTGGCCGCCGGTATCGGCATGGGCATCGGCGCCCCACCCCCCATCGAACCGCCGGAGGCCATCGCGGCGAGGGGCATGCCGGCCCCGTTGGTGGCGCTGACCAGTCGGTCCACGGCCGCCGTACCCGAGCTGTAGCTGGTCCCGGTGCCCAGCTCGGGTACGGCGGCTCCCCTCCTGGTCCCGTAGAGCACCTGTTCCAGGCCGGACACCAGGCGACGCACATCCACCTGGGGGCGCACCACGAGTCGCAGGAAGCGGCTGGACGAACCGATCTTGTTGCCGCACTCGCGGACCAGGATCCGGTGCTCGGTGAGCATCCGGTCCCGGACCACGGTGCCTTCGGCGCCCACGGGGAGGCGCACGAAGAGGAAGTTGCCCTGCGAGGGGTAGACCGTGAGGCCGGGGAGGGCGGAGAGCTGGCTGGCCATGTCCAGGCGGTCGCGGCGCACCTGGTGGAGGCTCTGCGCGTACTCGGCGCCGTGCTCCTTGAGCATGAACACCACGTACTCGGCGAAGGAGTTGAGGTTCCACTTCGGGAGCATGGAGCGGACGCGCCCGGCCAGGGCCGGGTTGGCGACCAGGTAGCCGAAACGTATGCCGTGCAGGCCGAAGTTCTTGCCGAGGCTGCGCAGCACGACGACGTTCGGGCGGATCATCGCCTCCTGGACGACCGACGGTTCGGCCTCGGCGTCCGCGAATTCCAGGAACGACTCGTCGATGACGATCAGGTCCAGGTCGGCCATCGCGTCCATGAACTGTACGAGGGACTGCCGGTGCAGAAAGCCGCCGTCCGGGTTGTTCGGATTGCAGATGACGGCGACGCGGGTGCCGCGGGCCCGGATGAACTCGGCGTACTTGGCGAGGTCCAGGGCGAAGCCGCTGGACTCCTGCAGCGGGAACATGTCGACCCGCTTGCCGGTCTCCATCGGCTGGTCGGTCCAGCGGCCGAAGGTGGGGACGGGGATGGCGAGGGACTCGCGGACCATCAGATGGTCGATCCAGGTGATCAGCTCGGTCGAGCCGTTGCCCATCGCCACGCACTGCGGCGGGAGTTGCAGCAGGTTGCACAGCTCGGCGGTGATCGTGTCGGCACTGCTCGGGTAGTAGGTGACGATGTCGCGCAGGCGGGCCGACATCTCCTCGAACATGGCCGGGGTGGGGAAGTACGGATTGCAGGGGATACAGAAGTCCACGGGGCCGGTCCCGTCGCCGCCCTGCCGCGTCAGCGCCGCCATCGACGGGCTGTGTGCCGCGTTGCTGCGGAACAGCGAGGTGACGTTGTCGGCCATGGAACCTCCGTATGGGGCGGGCCCGGCAGGGACGACCGGGCCCGTCGCGTTTGGGTGGCCCGCGCGGGGGAGCACGGGCCACCCTTAGATACGGAGGCTGGGGTGACGTCGTTCAACGCATGTGAAAGAGGTGTGAGTTCGGGAACCGGTACCTCGCTTCCCGCGTCACGGCTCACGCTCCAAACGTGTGCACCGTCCGGGTGCGATACGTCTGCCCCGGCCGCAGCACCGTGGACGGGAAATCCGCGTGGTTCGGCGAGTCCGGGAAGTGCTGGGTCTCCAGGCACAGCGCGTCACCCTGGCGGTAGGCCCTGCCGCCGGTGCCGGTGAGCGTGCCGTCGAGGAAGTTGCCGGAGTAGAACTGCAGACCCGGCTGGTCGGTGGCGATCTTCAGGGTGCGGCCGGAGCGCGGGTCGCGCAGGGTGGCCACATGCTCGGGCTCGGACGTGATGCCCTTGTCCAGGACCCAGTTGTGGTCGTATCCCTTGGCCTGCACCTGTTGGGCGTGGCCGTCGCGGATGTCGCGGCCGATCGTCTTCGTCCTGCGGAAGTCGAAGGGGGTATCGGCCACCGTCGCGAGTTCGCCCGTGGGGATCAGGCCCGCGTCGGTGGGCGTGTAGCGGGAGGCCTCGATGGTGAGCTCGTGGTCCTCGATGGTGCCGCTGCCCTCGCCGGCCAGGTTCCAGTAGACGTGGCTGGTGAGGTTGACGACCGTGGCCTTGTCGGTGGTGGCCTCGTAGTCGATGATCCAGTCGCCGTGCCGGGTGAGGGTGTACGTCACCTTCGCCTTGAGGGTGCCCGGGTAGCCCATCTCGCCGTCGATGCTGGTGTGGTGCAGCACCAGGCCGACGTCGGAGCCCTCGGCGAACGGCTCGACGTCCCAGATGTGCTTGTCGAAGCCCTGCTTGCCACCGTGCAGGCTGTTGACGCCGTCGTTCACGTCCAGCTGGTAGGTCTTGCCGTCCAGGGTGAACCGGCCCTTGGCGATGCGGTTGCCGTAGCGGCCGATCAGGGCGCCGAAGTACGGGGTCTTGGCGACGTAGTCGTCGATGTTGTCGAAGCCCAGCGAGACGTTGGTGCAGCGGCCGTGCCGGTCCGGGATCTCCAGACCCTGGACGACCCCGCCCCAGTTCAGGACCTTCAGCCGGGTGCCGCCGTTCTCCAGCGACCAGCGGTGGACCTCCGTGCCGTCGGCCAGCTTGCCGAAGAGCGATTTCACCGGTCCTGCCTCTCCCTCCCATGGGAAGGGCCCCGCCTTACGGCGGGGCCCGATCCGGTCACTCCGGTCTACGAACCGGACTTGCGCTTGTTCCACACGTCGAACCCGACCGCGGCCAGCAGGGCGAGGCCCTTGATGACCTGCTGCCAGTCGGTGCCGACACTGAGGAGGTTCATGCCGTTGTTCAGCACGCCGAGGACGAGACCACCGATGATCGCGCCGAGGACGGTACCGACACCGCCGCTCATGGACGCGCCACCGATGAACGACGAGGCGATGGCCTCGAGTTCGAAGTTCAGGCCCGCCTTCGGAGAGGCCGCGTTCAGACGGGCGGCGACCACCAGACCCGCCAGGGCCGCGAGCACGCCCATGTTCAGGAAGACAAGGAAGGTGACCTTCTTGTCCTTGACGCCGGACAGCTTCGCCGCCGGCAGGTTGCCGCCGATCGCGTAGATGTGCCGGCCGAAGACCGCGTTGCGCATGACATAGCCGTAGCCGACCACCAGCACACCGAGGACGATCAGGATGATCGGCGCGCCCTGGTAGCTGGCGAGCAGCATCGTCACCGCGAGGACCGCGGCGGCGATCGCGACCAGCTTCAGCAGGAAGGCGTTGCGCGGCAGCACGTCCAGCGAGAACTCCTGCTGGCGCTTGCGGTCGCGGACCTCCTGGTAGACCACGAAGGCCAGCAGGACGAAGCCCAGCAGCAGCGTGAGGTTGTGGTAGTTGGTGTTCGGGCCGACCTCCGGCAGGAAGCCGTTGCCGAGGTCCTGCAGCCCGTTCGGGAACGGGCCGAGGGTCTGGCCCTGGAGGAAGATCTCCGTCAGACCGCGGAAGAGCAGCATGCCCGCGAGGGTCACGATGAACGACGGTATGCCGAGATACGCGATCAGGAACCCCTGGACGGCGCCCGCGAGCGCGCCCACCAGCAGGCACAGCACCAGCGCGACGGGCCACGACACACTGTGCTGCACCGTCAGCACGGCCGCGAACGCGCCCACGAACGCCGTCAGCGAACCGACCGACAGATCGATGTGACCCGCGATGATCACCAGCATCATGCCGATCGCGAGGATCAGGATGTAGCTGTTCTGCAGCACCAGGTTGGAGACGTTGCGCGGCAGCAGCAGGTCGCCGCCGGTCCACACCTGGAACAGCACCACGATCAGGCCGAGCGCGATCAGCATGCCGTACTGGCGCATGTTGCGGCGCAGGCCGCCCAGCATCAGCTGCAGCAGGTTCTCGCCGGAGGCCGACCCCCCGCTCTTCCCGGGCGGCGCCGAGGCCGGGACCTTGTCCGTCACATCCGTGCTCATCGGGTTACCTCTTTGTCCTTCGTCATCTGGCGCATCAGCACTTCCTGCGTGGCCTCGGCCCGCGGGACCTCACCCGTGAGCCGCCCGGCGGCCATGGTGTAGATGCGGTCGCACATTCCGAGCAGCTCCGGCAGCTCGGAGGAGATGAAGACGACCGCCTTGCCCTCCGCGGCCAGCTGGTCGATGACCGTGTAGATCTCGTACTTGGCGCCCACGTCGATGCCGCGCGTCGGCTCGTCCAGGATCAGCACCTCGGGACCCGCGAAGATCCACTTGCTGAGGACGACCTTCTGCTGGTTGCCGCCGGAGAGCCGGCCCACCGTCTCGAAGACGGTCGGCGCCTTGATGTTCATGGACTTGCGGAAGCGCTCGGAGACCTTCCGCTCCTCGTGCTCGTCGACCACACCGCGCCTCGCGACCTTGCCCAGGGCGGTCAGCGAGATGTTGCGGTTGATGTTGTCGATGAGGTTGAGGCCGTAGTGCTTGCGGTCCTCGGTGACGTACGCGATGCCGTGTCCGACCGCCTCCGCGACGGTCTTCGTACGGATCTCCTTGCCGTCCTTGAGGACCGTGCCGCCCGCGTACCGGCCGTAGCTGCGCCCGAAGACGCTCATGGCCAGCTCCGTGCGGCCCGCGCCCATCAGACCCGCGATGCCGACGATCTCCCCGCGCCGCACGTTGATCGACACGTCGTCGACCACCTTGCGCTGCTGGTCGATCGGGTGGTGCACCGTCCAGTTGCGGATCTCCAGCGCGGGAGCCGCGTCCACCTCGCCCTCGTACGCGGTGCGTTCGGGGAAGCGGTGGTCGAGGTCGCGGCCGACCATGCCGGAGATGATGCGGTCCTCGGTGGTCTCCGCGGACTTCACATCGAGGGTCTCGATGGACCTGCCGTCGCGGATGATCGTCACCGAGTCGGCGACCCGGCGGATCTCGTTCAGCTTGTGGGAGATGATGATCGAGGTGATGCCCTGCTTCTTCAACTCCAGGATGAGATCGAGGAGTTTGCCGCTGTCCTCGTCGTTGAGAGCCGCGGTCGGCTCGTCGAGGATCAGCAGCTTCACCTTCTTGGACAGCGCCTTGGCGATCTCCACCAGCTGCTGCTTGCCCACGCCGATGTCGGCGATCCGGGTCTCCGGGTGGTCGGTCAGACCCACCCGGCGCAGCAGCTCCGTGGCGTGCTTGAGCGTCTCGTTCCAGTCGATGAACCCGCCCGAGGCGTGTTCGTTGCCGAGGAAGATGTTCTCCGCGATCGACAGGAACGGCACGAGCGCCAGCTCCTGATGGATGATCACGATGCCGCGCTGCTCGCTCGCCCGGATGTCCTTGAACTCGCAGGGCTCACCCTCGAAGAGGATGTCGCCCTCGTAGCTGCCGTGCGGATGGACGCCGGAGAGCACCTTCATCAAGGTGGACTTGCCGGCGCCGTTCTCACCGCAGATGGCGTGGACCTCGCCCTGACGGACGGTCAGCGTGACGTCCGACAGCGCTTTGACCCCGGGAAAGGTCTTGACGATCGAGCGCATTTCCAGGACGGGTCCCGCCATGGTGTGCCCTTTCAATCCGTAGGAATGGCCGGTCCGTGTGTCGGCATGCGGCTCCGCCGCGTGGCCGACTCCACCGACAGGAGGACTACTTCAGCTGGTCAGCCGTGTAGTAGCCGGTGTCGACCAGTTCCTTCGTGTAGTTGGTCTTGTCGACGCTCACCGGCTGCAGCAGGTAGGCGGGGACGGTCTTGACACCGTTGCCGTACGACTTGGTGTCGTTGATCTCGGGCTTCTTGCCGTTGAGGACGTCGTCGATCATGTTCGAGGCGACCTTGGCCAGCTTGCGGATGTCCTTGTAGACGGTCTGCGTCTGCTGGCCCGCGATGATCGACTTCACCGAGGCGAGCTCGGCGTCCTGGCCGGTGATGACGGGCAGCGGCTTGCTGGCCGAGCCGTAACCGTCCGACTTCAGGGCGGCGATGATGCCGATGGAGATGCCGTCGTACGGCGACAGGACCGCGTCGACCTTGCCGCTGGTGTACGTGGAGGTGAGGATGTCCTCCATGCGCTTCTGCGCGGTGGCACCGTCCCAGCGCAGCGTGGTGACCTTGTTGAGCGCGGTCTGCTTGGACTTGACGACGAGCTGCTTCTTGTCGATGTACGGCTGGAGCACGCTCATCGCGCCGTTGAAGAAGTACTTGGTGTTGTTGTCGTCGTTGGAGCCGGCGAACAGCTCGATGTTGAACGGGCCCTTCTTGCCGCTGTCCAGGCCGAGCTTGTGCACGATGTACGTGCCCTGGAGCTTGCCGACCTTCTCGTTGTCGAACGAGGCGTAGTAGTCGACGTTCTTCGTGCCGAGGATCAGACGGTCGTAGGAGATCACCGGGATCTTGGCGTCCGCGGCCTGCTGGAGCACGTTGTTCAGCGACTTGTTGTCGATGGCCGCGATGATCAGGCCCTTGACGCCCTGCGTGATCAGGTTCTCGATCTGCGAGACCTGCTGGTCGGGGTCGTCCTCGCCGTAGACCAGCTTGGTCTTGTAGCCCTTGGCCTGCAGGTCCTTGACGACGTTCTTGCCGTCGGCGATCCAGCGCTCGGAGGACTTGGTGGGCATCGCGATACCGATGGTGCCGCCCTTGGCGCTGCCCTTGTCCTCCTTGCTGCCGCCCTCGCTGTTCTGGCCGCAGGCGGACAGGGTCAGGGCGAGGGAAGCGGCTCCGGCGACGGCGGCGAGTGCGGCTCTGCGAGTGCGCATGATCATCATCCTTGATGTCTGTGGGGCAGGCTCGGTCTGGCTGTGCAAGGACGCTTGGCCGGCGGGTGCGGAGACCGAGTGGTATGTGGGATTCTGTTTGAGCCCGTCTTCTTTTGTGAAGGGGCGTTGTTTGAACGTTATACGGACGTGCCGAACCGCTTGAGCGTGCCGGGCAGGCGCGACCCGAGGGGTGCCATGTCGCCGCCGGCTCCGTGCCGTTCGAGCAGGTCGAGGGCCAGGCGGCCGCGTCGGACGCGTTCCTTGGCGGTGGCGAGCGTCAGGTCACGCATGTGGTTGCCGTACGGGTAGATGCCGGGTGCCTTGGACAGCCCGAACTTCAGGTACAGCGGCGCCCCGCGTCTGATCAGCTCGGCGACCTCGTACATCCGGACATATCCCCCCAGGTCGTCGGGGGCCTCGATGTACATGTCCATGGGGGCGGCGGAGATCCGCCGGATCTCGGTGAGGTGATCCAGTGTCAGATCGCTGGGCACGTTGATGGAGTCGCCGCCCAGCTGCTCGTACACCGCGTACGCGGCAGGGTTGACCGGACCGATCAGCGCCGAGACCTTCAGGGTGGTGTCGGCCGGGATGATCCCGGCGACGCGTGCGCGGTGCAGCGTCCACAGCACGCCCTCGTCGGCGACCAGGAGGCACTTGACACCCAACTCCGTGGCACGGACGGCATCTTCGACGCACCCGGCGACGGCGTCGTACCCGCGGGCGCGCAGACCGGCCCCCCGCGAGTCGGTGCGCGTGGAACCGCCGATGTCCCAGGTGCCGCGCGGGCCGGTGAACAGGCACAGCTCGATGTCGCGTTCGCCGGTGGCCTCGACCATCTCGGTGATCTCGGCGTCGGTCAGCATCCACACGCCGCTGCCCTGGCTGATCCGGTGGATCGGCACATCGAGCCGCGAGGATTCCTTCAGGACGACGGCCAGCGCTTCGGGGCCCTCGCACGAGGGGATCTCGGTGCGCCAGCGGCCGCCGCCCGGGAAGGTGTGGGGCGAGGCGTCGGCAGGGGAGAGGTCGGGCGCGCCCAGACCGAGGGCGGCGAGCGCCTGCTCGCCGGGTCGACGGGCTGCCGGGGCGGAAGCGTCGGTCACAAGGTGTCCTTAGTGTTCGAAATTTCGGACGAAGTTCGCGGCTCAAACCGTGCGGGGCTTGGGTGTACGCCGGTGCGGAGTCGTCAGGTCACCCCGCACCGGCGTACTGCTAGGGGCGAAGGAGGACCTTGCCGACCTTCGGATCACCGGACCCGACGAGCTCGATGGCCTGCGGGAACTCGGCGAGCGGCAGCTCGTGCGTGACCAGCGGCAGCGGATCGAGCAATCCGGCCCCGAACACCCGCACGGTGTGCGCCCACGCGTCCGGCGGCGCCCCGAAGACGGAGTGCACCTCCAGCTGTCGTACGACGAGATCCGTCGGGTCGAGCCCGTTCGCACCCGGCGCCGGGATCCCGGTGAGGACCAGGCGCCCGCCACGTCGCAGCAGAGCGGCGGAGGTCCGCGCGGCGTCGGCGGACCCGGCGGTCTCGATGACGACGTCGAAGTCGTCCGGGAGCGGCTCGTCCTTCGTGCGGAAGTCGGTCGCGCCGTACTGCCGCGACAGTGCCTCGCGGTCCCGGCGGGTGCCGACGACCAGCAGCTCCACCGGCGAGACGGCCTTCAGGAACTGCACCGCGAACATCCCGAGGGTGCCGGTGCCGACCACGGCGACCTTCTCGCCCGGCTGCGCGTTCGCCTTGAGAGCGGCGGCCGCGATGCAGGCGGCCGGCTCCAGCAGGGCCGCCGCCGTCAGGTCGGCGTCGTCGGGCAGCACGTGCAGCAGCCTCGCCGGGAGGGTCAGCGTGGGCGCCATCGCGCCCGGCTGGGTGAACCCGGTCTCCTCGTACCCGGCACTGCACAGCGTGGTCTCACCCGCGTGGCAGCGGTCGCACACCTGGCAGTTCCGGAAGCCCTCGCCGACCACCTTGCGGCCGACGAGCGTCTCGGTGACGCCGGCGCCGACCCGCTCCACCGTTCCGGACCACTCGTGGCCGGGCGTGAGCGGGTAGCGCACGTACCCCTCGGGCCGGTTGCCCTGGAACACCTCCCGGTCGCTGCCGCAGATCCCGCTCGCGTGCACCCGTACCAGCGCCTCGCCCGGACCGGGGTCACGGGGTGTGTGCTCGGCCAGGTGGAACGTGCCCGGGGCGTCGACGACGACGGCGGCGGAACTCACTGGTCGCCCTTCGGGTTCCGCTTCTCCCAGCCTTCTGCCCACAGGTCGAAGTGCGCCCGCTGCTGGGGGAACTCGGCCGCGGCGTCCACATCCAGCTCCACCCCCAGGCCGGGCGCGTCGGAGAGGTGGAAGCAGCCGTCATCCGGGTTCACCTGCGGCGCGCCCTTGACCACCTTCTTGATCTCGGCGTCCGCGAAGTCGTTGAAGTGCTCGAGGATCTTGAAGTTCGGGGAGGTGAAGCCGACCTGGAGCGAGGCGGAGGTGAGCACCGGCCCGCCCACGTTGTGCGGGGCGACCAGCATGTAGTGGGTCTCGGCGGTCGCGGCGAGCTTGCGCGTCTCCCAGATGCCGCCGATGTGGCCGACGTCCGGCTGGATGATGTCGACGGCCTGGCTCTCGAAGAGCTCCCGGAACTCGATCCGGTCGTGGATGCGCTCACCCGTGGCCACCGGCATGTCCACCTTCGCGGCGACCTTCTCCAGCGCCTTGAGGTTCTCCGGCGGCACCGGCTCCTCCAGCCAGGCGGGCTTGAAGGGCGCGAGCTCCTTGGCCAGCCGGACGGCGGTGGCGGGGGAGAAGCGGCCGTGCATCTCCAGCATCAGCTCGGACTCGGGGCCGATGGCGTCCCGGACGGCCTCGATCAGCGAGACCGCGTACATGGTCTGCTCGTGGTCGAGCTCGAAGTGCCCGGTGCCGAAGGGGTCGATCTTCAGCGCCCGGTAACCGCGCTCCATGACGCCCTGAGCGGCCTTGTGGTACGCCTCGGGCGTCCGCTCGGTGGTGTACCACCCGTTGGCGTAGGCCTTCACCTTGTCGGTGACCTTGCCGCCGAGCAGCTGCCACACCGGCACGCCGAGGGCCTTGCCCTTGATGTCCCAGCAGGCCATCTCGACGACGGCGATGCCGGACATCACGATCTCACCTGCGCGGCCGTAGTCGCCGTACTTCATACGACGGGTCAGGTCCTCGACGGCGAACGGGTCCGAGCCGAGAATATGGTTCTGTTCGGCCTCTCTCAGGTATCCGATCAGCGCGTCGGTGTGACCCAGCATGCGGGTCTCGCCCACACCCGTGATGCCTTCGTCGGTGTGCACCAGGACGTAGGTCAGGTTGCGCCACGGTGTCCCGACCACGTGCGTGCTGATTCCGGTGATGCGCACGGAAGTTACCCTTCGGCTGTTCGAGATTTCGGCTCATGTTCGAAATGCTGGGCAGACAGTAAGGATGGTGTGAGCGGGGTGTCAATGGGTAGGACGCCCAACGGTTTCGCCAGTTTCGACGCCTCTTGCCCAGGTGGCCCCTCCCCGGTGTGTGCCAGTTCACTCCGGAGCTCGCGCCGATTTGGCCGGTTTCCCACACAACCTTCACAGCCGTGCCTAGGAACGTGACCCTCCGGGAACTTACTCTTCCCGCGTCATGGACTACTGCCACCCGTGCCAACGGCACCTCAACGGCGCCCTTGCCTGTCCGGGGTGCGGGACACGCGTCGAGCAGATGCGCGCGTATTGGGATGCCTACGAGCCGGAGCCCTACGATCACGCCGTCGCTCCCGTTGATCATGATGCACCGGTGGCTCCCGACGACCAAGCCGCCCACCTGGACGACGAGGATCACGGCGGTGACGAAGGCGAGAGCGACGAGCCCCACGGGCGCGCCGCGCGCCGCCGCGAGCGGGGCCGCGGCGACCGTCGGGGTCCTGCCCCCGCGGACGGTGCGACGGACGCGAGCCGTCGCGACCGCAAGGCCGCGCTCCACCGCCGGCGCCGCAAGCGCACGCTGCTCGTCGCCGCGGGTTTCGTCCTGGCGGCGGGTGGTCTGAGTCTGGCCGAACTCGGCATGGACGCACCGGTGTTCTCCTCGTCGCCCGACCCGTCCGCGGCCGGGAACGAGGCGTCCGAGGTCGAGCACTCGACGGCGAAGCCGAGCGATTCCGCGGGGCCCCGGGCCGGCGTGAGGGGTGCCTCCGACGGCAAGCCCTCGGCCTCCCCGGACGCCTCCGCCTCGCCCTCGGCGTCCAAGTCGGCCGACGGCAAGCACGACGCGTCCCCGACCCCCGGCGGGTCGACCCCGTCGGCAGCCGTCCCCGGTTCCTCCGGCTCGACGCCCCCGCCCGCCTCGGGCTCGACCCCGACCTCGGACCCGACGACCTCCAACCCGTCCCCACGGCCGTCACCGTCGGAGACGTGCAAACGTTTCCTGTGGTGGTGTACGTAACACTGCCGGGCGGTGTCAACTGCGCCTGATGTGGCGGCGGTTGAGACGATGCCCGAGCGGCCGCCCGGCCGGGCCTTCCCGGCTCCATCGGCCCGCCTCGGGCCTGTCCTCGTCGCTGTCGCGGGCGGGCACGGCTTCCTGTGGTGGTGTGGACAGCGCTGCTGGTCGGCGTCAACTTCGCGTGATGTGGTGGCGTTGTGGCACTACCTTTTACGGCCGCGTTATTCAACCGTGACAGCCTTCTGCCTGCAGCCCTCTTGACCGCCGTGATTTGTTAGCGCTCACAATGACCTCCGCATTCACCGGTCAACGTCCAACGTCAGCGTGGGAGTTATGAGCGTCGTGCCCGCAGTGTCCCGACCAGTCGATCCCGCCAGTGCTGTTGGTCCGTTCCGGAGACTTGTGTGAAGACGAGCGCCAAGGAGGTGCGGCCGTGACCAGTGCGCAGCTTCGGCCGCCCACCATGGCCGACGTGGCACGCCTGGCGGGCGTGTCCCACCAGACGGTGTCCCGCGTGCTGGGAAACCACCCCAACGTGCGGGACGAGACACGGGCCAGGGTGCTGCGTGTGATCGAGGAGACGGGCTACCGCCGCAACTCCTCCGCACGGGCCCTGGCGACCCGGCGCACCCGGACGCTGGGGGTGGTGGCCTCCGACACCACCCTCTACGGACCGGCCAGCACCTTGTTCGCGCTGGAGGAGGCGGCGCGGGCCGAGGGATACCTCGTCTCGACGGTCACGTTGCGCAAGCTGACCGTGGAGACGCTGTCCGAGGCCCTGGACCACCTCAGTGAGGGCGGGGTGGAAGGAGTGGTCGCGATCGCCCCGCAGCGGTCCGCGGTGGTCGCACTGGCCGAACTGCGCTGCCCCTTCCCGGTGGTGGTCGTGGGCAGCGGTCAGGGCGTGGAGATTCCCAGCGTCAGCGTGGACCAGCACCTCGGGGCCGAGCTGGCCACGGGCCATCTGCTGGCCGCCGGCCACCGTAACGTCTGGCACCTTGCCGGGCCCGAGGAGTGGCAGGAGGCGGCCGACCGGGCGGCCGGCTGGCGGGCGACCCTCGAAGCGGCGGGGGCGGAGCCGCCCGTGCTGCTGCGCGGGGACTGGAGTCCGCTGTCGGGTTACCGCGCCGGCCAGGAACTGGCCGGCTGGGTGGGCCGGGGGCTGACCGCCGTCTTCGTCGCCAACGACCAGATGGCGCTGGGGGTGTTGCGGGCGCTGCGCGAGGCAGGGGTCCGGACCCCCCAGGATGTGGCGGTCGTGGGCTTCGACGACATCCCGGAGTCGGAGTACTTCGCACCTCCCCTCACCACCGTCCGGCAGGACTTCTCGACGGTGGGAAGGCGCGGCATCGCGACGCTCCTGGAGCTGATCGAGGGGCGGCCACCCGCCACCGCGCGCAGGATCGCCATCGAACCCCAACTGGTCGTCCGGGCCAGTACTTTCCCGCACGCCGTCCAACCGGAGGGCGTACCTCTCTGACGTACCGACCAACCACACACGCGGTTCCGTGTGGTCGAAATACCGAACAATGATCGACAGGCTGGACGTAGTGCGGCCGGTCCCCTCGAGTACCAGCGGGTCCGTCCCCGGGCCGGCTCTTCAAAGGAGAAGAACATGCTCAACAGAAGGAACTTCCTCACCGCGGCGGTCGGCGTGGCAGCCGCGGGTGGACTGGCCGCCTGCGCCAAGAAGGACGACTCCGGCTCCGGCTCCGGCTCCGGAGGCGGCGGCAAGGCGATCTCGCTCGGCTTCTCCCAGGTCGGCGCGGAGAGCGGCTGGCGCGCCGCCAACACCACCTCGGTGAAGTCCGCGGCCAAGGAGGCGGGCATCAACCTCAAGTTCTCCGACGCCCAGCAGAAGCAGGAGAACCAGATCTCCGCGATCCGCAGCTACATCGCGCAGAAGGTGGACGTCATCGCCTTCTCGCCGGTGGTCGTCACCGGCTGGGACGCGGTGCTCAAGGAGGCCAAGGCCGCGAAGATCCCGGTGGTCCTCACCGACCGCTCGGTGGAGACCTCCGACAGCTCCCTGTACGTCACGCTGGTCGGCTCCGACTTCACCGACGAGGGCCGTCGCGCCGCCCGGATGCTGGAGAAGGTCATCGCCAAGGCCGGCCTCAAGGGCCCGGTGAAGATCGCCCAGCTGGAGGGCACCACCGGCGCCGCTCCCGCGATCGAGCGCGGCAAGGGCTTCAAGGAGGTCATGGACGCCGAGCACAAGGACTGGAAGATCGTCGTCAGCCAGAGCGGTGACTTCACCCGGGCCGGCGGCAAGCAGGTCATGGCGGCCTTCCTGCAGTCCCACAAGGACATCAACGTGCTCTTCGCGCACAACGACGACATGGCCATCGGCGCCATCCAGTCGATCGAGGCGGCCGGCAAGAAGCCCGGCAAGGACATCCTGATCGTCTCGGTCGACGGCGTCCACGACGGCTTCGTCGCCATGTCCCAGGGCAAGATCAACGGCATCGTCGAGTGCAACCCGCTGCTCGGCCCCCAGCTGATGGAGGTCGTGAAGAAGGTCCACGAAGGCCAGAAGGTCGAGCGCTGGATCAAGACCAAGGAGGGCGACTACACGCAGGACCAGGCCAAGGCCGCGCTCCCGACCCGGAAGTACTGACCGACCGCACCCACCGGCAGGGAGCCTCCGGCCGACCGAGCCATCGGTCCGAGGGGGCTCCCTGCGGGAGTGAACCAATCCCACAAGGAGCGCTGCCATGGCAGAGCCGCGGCCCGTGCTGGAAATGACGGGCATAGTCAAGGAGTTCCCGGGGGTACGGGCTCTGTCGGACGTCGACTTCCGGCTCTTCCCCGGCGAGATCCACGCACTGATGGGCGAGAACGGCGCCGGGAAGTCCACCCTGATCAAGGTGCTGACAGGGGTCTACTCCCTGGACGGCGGCACGATCACCCTGGACGGCAGGTCCGTGCTGTTCGGCAGCCCGCTGCAGGCGCAGCAGGCCGGCATCAGCACGGTGTACCAGGAGGTGAACCTCTGCCCCAACCTGTCGGTGGCGGAGAACATCTTCATCGGACGCGAGCCGACCCGCATGGGCCGTATCCAGTGGAAGCGGATGCGCAAGGAGGCGGCGGAGCTGGTGGACCGGCTCGGCCTCGACATCGACGTGACCGCGCCCCTGTCCTCGTACCCGCTGGCCGTGCAGCAACTGGTCGCGATCGTACGGTCGGTGGGCACCGGCGACAGCGACGGCCAGGGATCGGGCACCAAGGTGCTGGTCCTGGACGAGCCGACGTCCAGCCTCGACCGTGACGAGGTCCAGGAGCTGTTCCGCCTGATGCGGCGGCTCAAGGACGAGGGCGTGGCGATCCTGTTCGTGTCGCACTTCCTCGACCAGATCTACGAGATCTGCGACCGGATGACCGTCCTGCGCAACGGCACGCTCGTCGGCGAGCACATGGTCGCCGACCTCGACCAGGTCGGGCTGATCCAGCTGATGATCGGCAAGGCCCTGGACCAGCTGGAGGAACTGCACGACCAGCAGCTGCACTCCGACGTCGGCGAGACGCTGCTGAAGGCGGAGGGCCTCGGCAGGACCGGCGGCATCGCCCCCTTCGACCTGGAGATCAAGAAGGGCGAGGTGCTCGGACTCGCAGGCCTGCTGGGCTCGGGCCGCACCGAACTCGCCCGGCTGCTCTTCGGCGCCGACCAGCCGGACAGCGGCAAGGTGACCATCGGTGGCAAGCAGGTCTCGATGAGCGCCCCGAACGCCGCGATCGGCGCCGGTGTCGCCTTCTGCTCCGAGAACCGCAAGACCGAGGGCCTGGTACCCGATCTGACGGTGCGGGAGAACATCATCCTGGCCCTGCAGGCCTCGCGCGGCTGGACGCGGCCCATCCCGGTCGCCCAGCGCGACGAACTCGTCGCCAAGTACATCAAGGCGCTGGACATCCGGCCCGCCAACCCCGAGGCCAGGGTCGGCCGGCTCAGCGGCGGCAACCAGCAGAAGGTGCTGCTGGCCCGCTGGCTGATCACCCAGCCCAAGCTGCTGATCCTGGACGAGCCGACGCGCGGCATCGACGTCGGCGCCAAGGCGGAGATCCAGAAACTCGTGGTCTCGCTCTCCGAGGAGGGCATGTCCGTGCTGTACATCGCGGCCGAGCTGGAGGAGGTACTCCGGCTCAGTCACACCATCGGAGTGCTGCGCGACCGCCGGCTGGTGGCGCAGCTCGCCAACGGGCCGGAGATCACCAGCAGCCGGATCATGGAGACCATCGCGAGCGGAGAACACCAGTGAGCACCAACTCCCGATGGCGAGCACTGACACACCACCACCTGTTCTGGCCGGTCGCGGTCCTTGTCTTCCTGCTGCTCGTCAACGTGCCCTTCACCCCTGACTTCTTCTCGGTCAAGATGACGGACGGCCACCTCTACGGCAGCCTCGTCTCGATCGTGCTGTTCGGATCGCCCCTCATCCTGGTGGCGGTCGGCATGACCGTGGTCATCGCCACCGGCGGCATCGACCTCTCCGTCGGCGCCGTGGTCGCCATCACCGGGGCACTCGCCTGCTCCTACATCAGCCACCAGGCCGACCAGAACGCCCTGTCCGGGGTGCTGCTCGCCATGGGGCTCGGCCTGCTGGCCGCGGTCGTCTGCGGCCTGTGGAACGGCTTCCTGGTCGCCCGGATGGGCATCCAGCCGATCATCGCCACGCTGATCATCATGGTCGCCGGACGCGGTGTCGCCCAGCTGATCACCGACGGCCAGATCATCACCATCGACAGCGACCCGTACAAGCTGATCGGCGGCGGCTACTGGCTGACCCTGCCGTTCTCCATCTTCGTGGTGGCCGTGGTCGTGGCCGTCACCGTGGCGCTGACCCGCCGCACGGCGCTCGGCCTGCTGATCGAGTCGGTCGGCGGCAACGCCGAGGCCAGCCGCCTCGTGGGCATCAGGTCCCGGCGCATCAAGATCATGGTGTACGTGTTCTGCGCGCTGTGCGCCGCCATCGCGGGCCTGATGATCAGCTCCAACACCTCGGCGGCGGACGGCAACAACGCCGGTCTGTGGATCGAACTCGACGCGATCCTCGCGGTGGTGATCGGCGGCACCTCACTCCTGGGCGGCCGGTTCTCCATCGGTGGCACGGTGGTCGGCGCCCTTGTCATCCAGACCCTGACGACCACGATCTACACCATCGGTGTGCCGACCCAGACCAACCTGGTCTTCAAGGCCGCCGTCGTCATCGTCGTCTGCCTGCTCCAGTCCCCGAAGTTCCGCGCCAAGGTCTTCGGTGCCAGGTTCGGCGCCCGGTTCGGCGCGAAGGGCGGCGCCAAGCCGGCCGCGACCGAGGCGGACACCGCCGCGTCGACCGACGCCACTCCGAAGATGGAGGTGTCGTGATGAGCGCGACCACCCAGAGTCCTACGGCCGCGGACAGCCGTACCCCGTCCAAGGCCCAGCGTCTGCTGGGCGACCGGCGTCTGCCCGTCGCGGCGACGGCCCTGCTCTTCCTCGTGATGTACGGAGGGGGCCTGGCCCGGTACCAGTACTACGGTTTCGCCGAACCGCAGGTCTTCCTGAACCTGTTCATCGACAACAGCTATCTGCTGGTGGCCGCGGTCGGTGTCACCTTCGTCATCCTGTCCGGCGGCATCGACCTGTCCGTCGGCTCGATGATCGGCTTCACCACGATGCTGACGGCCTGGCTGGTGGAGCGCGAGGGGCTGCCCCTCCTGGTGGTGATCCCCATCGCGCTGGCGGTGGGAGCCCTCGGTGGCTTCCTGATGGGCTATGTGATCCACAACTTCGAGATCCAGCCCTTCATCGTGACCCTCGCCGGCCTCTTCCTCTTCCGCGGCCTGTGCCTGGTCATCAGCAAGGAGTCGATCTCCATCAGCGACTCCGGGGTCAGCGACATGGCCCAGGCGCAGGTCTCGCTGGGGATGGGCTTCCTGTCGATCGGCGCGGTCGTCTCGCTGGTCGTCCTCGCCGTGGCGTTCTACGTCCTGCACTACACCCGCTTCGGGCGGCGCGTGTACGCCATCGGCGGCAACGAGCAGTCGGCCCTGCTGATGGGCCTCCCGCAGGGCGGCACGAAGATCGCCGTGTACACGGTGAGCGGCTTCTGCTCGGCGCTCGCCGGCCTGCTGTTCACCCTCTACATCCAGTCCGGTGACCCGCTGCACGCGACCGGCATGGAACTCGACGCGATCGCCGCTGTCGTCATCGGCGGCACTTTGCTGACGGGCGGTTCCGGCTATGTGGTGGGCACGCTGTTCGGAGTGCTGGTGCTGGGCCTGATCAAGAGCATCATCCAGTTCGAGGGGACGCTCAGCTCCTGGTGGACGAAGATCGCCACCGGTGTGCTGCTGTGCGCGTTCATCCTGGTGCAGCGCGTCATGACGGCCCGCAAGACGACATGACGCCCCATGGCAGGAGCTGAGCCGCCCGGCCCGCTCCCTGTGTGAAGAGGTCCGGCGGGCGCATCGCGTGCGCCGGACCTCTCGTATGCCGGATCTCGCCGGCCTCAGTCCTCGGTCTGCCCCAGCATCCGCCGCAGCAGGCCCCTCAGCGCCAGCCGTTCCTCCCTGCCGAGCCCCGCCAGCGGTTCGCGCGCGAAGCGCAGGGACTCGCGCAGGTTCCTGGCCACCTGCCGGCCCTCCTGCGTGGCCGCGGCCAGTTTCACGCGCCGGTCGGCCGGGTCGGGGCGGCGTTCCACCAGGCCACGGGACTCCAGGCGGTCGACGATGCCGGTCACGTTGGACGGCTCGCACTTCAGTTTCTGGGCCAGCTTGCGCATGGGCAGCGGTTCCAGGGAGAGCAGACTCAGCAGACGGGCCTGGGCGCCGGTCAGCGAGTGCTCGGCGGCGGCGTTCTCGTAGTCCTCGTGATAGCGGGCCACGATGTCGCCGATGAGCTCGACGACCTCAAGGGTCAGTTCATCGGGACGACGGGTGTTCGGTGGAGTGGCCATGGGTTCAGCGTACCCCGTTACTTGACAACCTGAAATATTCAGGAGCATGGTTGTTTCAGGTACTGAAGTATTTGGTACCCGCAGCACCCGACGTACTTCCCGCACGCTTGAAAGGCACTCGTCATGATCAACCGCGAATGGCACCTGCTCAGCCGCCCCGTCGGCTGGCCGAAGCCCGAGGACTTCGCCCTGGTCGAGACGGAGGTCGCGGCGCCGGGTGAGGGTCAGGTGCTGGTCCGCAACAAGTACCTCTCGGTCGACCCGTACATGCGCGGCCGCATGAGCGACGCGAAGTCGTACGTCGCGCCCTTCGAGCTGGGCAAGGTCATGCAGGGCGGCGCGGTCGGCGAGGTCGTCGAGTCCAATGCCGAGGGCATCGCCGTCGGCGACCACCTGCTGCACTTCCTCGGCTGGCGCGAGTACGCGGTCGTGGACGCGAAGACCGCGGTCAAGGTCGACCCGGAGGCCGCGCCGCTGAGCACGTACCTCGGTGTGCTCGGCATGACGGGTCTGACGGCGTACGCGGGCCTGCTGCGGGTCGGCGCCTTCAAGGAGGGCGACGCGGTCTTCGTGTCCGGCGCCGCGGGTGCCGTCGGCAGCCAGGTGGGCCAGATCGCCAGGCTCAAGGGCGCCTCGCGGGTCATCGGCTCCGCCGGCTCGGACGAGAAGGTCAAGCTCCTCGTCGAGGAGTACGGCTTCGACGCCGCCTTCAACTACAAGAACGGCCCGGTCTGGGAGCAGCTCAAGGAGGCCGCCCCGGACGGCATCGACGTCTACTTCGACAACGTCGGCGGCGAGCACCTCGAGGCCGCGATCGGCGCGCTCAACCTCAAGGGCCGGGCCGTGATCTGCGGCATGATCTCGCAGTACAACTCGACCGAGCCGACCCCCGGCCCGCGCAACATGGTCAAGATCCTGCAGAACCGGCTCCGCGTCGAGGGCGTTCTGGTCGGCGACCACTACGACCTGCAGCCCGAGTTCGTCCGGGAGGTCGGCCCCTGGGTCGCCTCGGGGCAGCTGAAGTACCGCGAGACGGTCGTCGAGGGCATCGAGAACAACCTGGAGGCCTTCCTCGGGGTCCTGCGCGGCGACAACACCGGAAAGATGATCGTCAAGCTGTAGGTCTTCCGGCCTTTCCCGCTGTTTCCGGCATGCGGTAACTTCTTTCCGAAACCGTCGTCGATCGTGGGCGCGAGTCGCGGCGGACCGAGGAGGAAGACAACCGCATGTCCATCCAGCAGACCGACGTCCTCTACACCGCCGTCGCGACCGCCGAGAACGGCCGCGACGGCCGGGTCGCCACCGACGACGGCAAGCTCGACGTCGTCGTGAACCCACCCAAGGAGCTGGGCGGCAGCGGCGCCGGCACCAACCCGGAGCAGCTGTTCGCGGCCGGCTACAGCGCCTGCTTCCAGGGCGCGCTGGGCGTCGTGGCCCGCCAGGAGAAGGCCGACATCTCCGGCTCGACGGTCACCGCGAAGGTCGGCATCGGCAAGAACGACGACGGCTTCGGGATCATCGTCGAGATCTCGGCCCGCATCCCGAACGTCGACGCGGAGACCGCCGGGGCCCTCCTGGAGAAGGCCCACCAGGTCTGCCCGTACTCGAAGGCAACCCGCGGCAGTATCACCGTGACGCTGGTCTGACGCACTCGTTGCTACGACGGAGGCCGCACCCTTGGACGTGGGGTGCGGTCTCTGTCGTACGGCGAACCGACGGCCGTACGGGGATCAGGAAGCCAGCGCCGCCGTGTGTACCGCCTTCACCAGCCGCTCGTTCTCCGGAGCCGCCCCGCCCGGGAAGGCGATGCGCCGCCGGGTGTAGCCGTACGCCAGCCCGCTGCGCGGGTCCGCGAAGGCCTGGGAGCCGCCCGCTCCGGCGTGCCCGAAGGCTCCGGCGCCCAGGCACAGGTACCAGGCCTCGCCCGTCGCCTGGAAGCCGAGGCCGAAGGCCCGGTGACCGCGGGCCACCAGGTCGTACCCGACCGAGTGGACCTGCCCGACCTCGGCCAGGGTGTCCGGCTTCAGCAGCGGCGGCCGGCCCGCCACCTCGCTGATCGCCGCCGCGTACATCCCGGCGAGCCCGCGCGCCGCGGCCACGCCGCCGGCCGAGGCCGGGCCCTTGGCCCGCACGGTGCGGGAGTTGGCGTGACCGACCAGGTCCCCCGCCCCGGGCACATGGGTGTTGGAGGCGATCGAGCCGAGCGTGTGCGGCCCTCTCGGCGCCGCGTCCAGCACGGCCTGCTGCTTCGCCGTCGGGGTCATCGGCTGCACGGACCGGAAGCGGGGCTCCAGCGCCTCGGGCAGCCCCAGGAAGAAGTCCAGCCCGTACGGCGCCCGCACCCGTTCCTCGTAGATCTCCTGGAGGGTGTGGCCCGTGGCCCGCCGGATCACCTCTCCGGTGAGCGCGCCGATGACCAGCGCGTGGTAGCCGAACGCCGTTCCCGGGCGCCAGAACGGCCGCTGGTCGGCGAGCCGTTCGGCGATCACGCGGTCGTCGGCCAGCTCGTCCTCGCTGAACCCGGCGTCGAGCCCGATCAGCCCGGCGCGATGCGTGACCAGGTCCCGCAGGGTCAGCCCCGCCTTGCCCTCGGCCCCGAACTCCGGCCAGTAGTACGTCACTTTGCGGTCCAGCTCGAGCGTGCCGTCCTGCACGAGGAGCGCGAGGACCAGATGGGCGGCGCCCTTGGTCGAGGAGAACACGCCGTAGAGGGACTCCGCGTCGTTGCCGTCGCCGGCCCACAGGTCGACCACCCTCCGGCCGTGCACATACGCGCACAACTGGCCCTCGTAATCGGGCCTTTCCCCCGCCACGAACGCGGCGAACTCCTCACGCACTGCCTCGAAGCCGTCCGCGACGGTGCCGTGGATCTTCTGCTGCACGCGTACCTCCTCCTGGGCTTCCTGAGATCGATACGGCGAGATGTACCTGTCCGACTCAACCCCAACAGCAGGCGGTTCATGTCACGGATGCCCCCTATGGCGTAGCGCGAGTGGGCCGGAGGGGGCGACGTCGTCCGTCGGATGGGGGCATGCTGAGGGGCGACCGTCGGCACCGAGGCTCCATTCGAGGAGAGCCCATGGCAACGATCCCTTCGCTTCCCAGCAGGGGCGACGTACTGCGCATGGCACGCAACACCACCGACATCACCGGCCAGCTCCTGGACACGGCCGGGAACATCACCCGGATCGCGATCAACACCTTCGACCCGCGGGACGGCTCGGGCGCGGAGGTGCTGCGCGTGCTGCGCGAGACCACCGCCGAACTGGCCGAGGCGAGCGCGTCTCCGCAGGCGCAGGAGGCGTTCTACCGGATCGTCGACACCCTGACCCGGCTGGGCACGAGCGGGGCGCCGCTCGCCGTGCACCCCGTGAGCGAACCTGCGCAGGCCCTGCTGACGGCGATCGGCGACAGCCTCCTGCCGGTGCTGGACGCGGTCGAGCCGGCCGTGGAGGAGTTCGCGGACGCCCTCGGTGACCTGGTCGAGGCGACGTCCCCGCTGCTGCCCGCGGCGGCGGGCGTGGCCGCCGGGGCACTCCTTGCGGTGACGCCGGTGCTGCGGGCCGCGGCGGAGGTACTGCGCGAGTCCTCGCCCGAACTCCGGCGCGTCGCGGACGCGTTGACCGCGGCACTGGCTCCGCTGATGCCGCTGCAGGTCGCCCTCGCGGAACGTGCCGCGGCCGCCGGAGCGGGCGTCGTCCGGGCGACCCTGCCCCCACTGGCCGACCTCGCGGAGGCGGCAGCGGCCACGACGAAGGCGGCCCGACCGGTGCTGGTCGCGAGCGAGGAGCTGCTGGTGACCGGTCTGGAACAACTCCAGCCCCTGCTGCTGTCCGCGGCGTCCCGAGCGGGGCGCGTGGCCCGGGCGGCAGCGATACGGGTGAGCGCGGCGGTGTCACCGGCGGCGGAGAAGGGGGTCGTGGTGGCCGTCACCCCGGTGTAGTGCCAGGTGTTCGGCGGTGCCGTCGGAGAAATCGGGGCCCGATAAGGTTCCCATATGCGCGATCTAGGGGCGGGCTTCACCTACCTACTCAAGGGCCAGCGATGGGTGGCCAGGCACGGCAAGCAGTACGGCTTCGGCCTGCTGCCGGGCCTGATCACCCTCGTCCTCTACACGGCCGCGCTGGCCGGCCTGGCCCTCTGGGGCGAAGACGCCGTCACCTGGGCGACCCCCTTCGCCGGCGACTGGTCCGGCCCCTGGCGAGGCTTCTTCCGCGGCTTCCTCACGGCAGTACTCTTCGCCCTCGCCCTGCTCCTCGCCGTCCTCACCTTCACGGCCGTAACGCTCCTCATGGGCCAGCCCTTCTACGAGAACCTCTCCGAAAAGGTCGACGCCGACGTCGACCCGAACGGCACGGTCCCCGAGTCCGGCCTCCCCCTCTGGCGCGAGCTGTGGATCTCGGCCCGCGACAGCCTCCGTATCGTCGTGCGCGCACTGCTGTGGGGCGTCCTGCTCTTCGCCCTCGGCTTCGTCCCGCTCGTCGGGCAGACCGTCGTCCCGGTGATCGGCTTCTTCGTCACCGGCTTCTTCCTCACGGAGGAACTCACCGCGGTGGCCCTCCAGCGCCGCGGTGTCGAACTGCGCGCCCGCCTCACCCTGCTCCGCTCCCGCAAGACCCTCGTCTGGGGCTTCGGCACCCCGCTGGGCCTGGCCTTCCTGGTCCCGTTCGTCGCGGTGTTCCTGATGCCGGGCGCGGTCGCGGGCGCGACGCTGCTCGCGCGGGAGCTGCTGGACGAGGAGACCGACGGCGGTGACGACGACACCGCCGAGGACCCCGAGCAGGAGGACGTCACCCAGCGGTCGTGGCGTTGACCGCCACGGTCAGGATCGCCCGTACCTGAGTGATGATGTCCTGCCGGTTGCGCAGAAACTGCGGGTCCGTGACCGTCCCGGTCGCCGGGTCGGTGTTGCCCGTGCCGAACTGGAGCACCGGCGTGTGCACATGGCCGCCGGGCAGGGTGTCGTGCAGCCCGAGACGGTCCCGCAGCAGGGTGGCCCGGTAGGCGATCTCGTTGGAGAGGTAGTCGCCCCCGCCGCCGGCCCGAGCGGTCGAGCCGGGAGTCGGCCCGTCCGGCCGTACCACCGCGTCCGTGCCGCCCGCCGGGATCTCGGTCACCTCCGTGTGGTCGTACACCGGGAAGCGTCCCGTGTTCGCGGCCACGATCTCCTGGTACGGCAGAGTGGTCGTGGTCCACTGCGGCTGTGAGGCGGGATCGGCGACCGGGACGGTCTCCGTCCGGCTGACGTTGTCGTTGTCGGGGAACCCGCCCCGCCAGGCCCCGTTGGTCCGCTCCACGTCGAAGCGCCCGACCCGCCCCTGGCTCACGGTCGTGAACAGGTCCACCTTCTTCAGATACGGCCGCAGCGTCCGCTCCACCGTCCCCTCCGCGAAGTCCTGCCAGCGCACCGGGAACACGACCGTCTCGACCCGCGCGGGCCCCTTCGCCGTCTCGATCACCGTTCCGTCGAGCGCGAGCGCGGTGGCCCCGGAGGGATTGGAGATCCGGATGTCCCGGTCCAGGGTGAACGGATCGAAGCCGGTGACCAGCACACGCCTCAGACCTTTGCCGTGCTGCGGGTAGCGGATGTCGGTCTGCCCGCGCGAGGTGCGCTCCAAGGCGTCGATCAGCGCGGCCCGTTGCGGCTCGCTCAGCCCGAACTCCGGCTCCCAGGTGCGCACTTCACGGGTCATCCCGAGGCGTGCCCAGTACAGCGGCCGGTCGTCGTCCCGGGCCAGATCCCCGCCCACCGGGCCACGCCCCTGCGCCCGGTCCACGGCCCGCCGCCACAGCGCCGACCCCTCGTGTACGACGATGCGGCGGGCCTGCGCATAGGAACGGGCCCCCTCCAGTGCACGCGTGAGCCCCGGTGCCACGTCGTCGAACCCTGACCGTTCGAGGATCTCCCGCGGCACGGCCTTGTCGAGCCGCTGCTCCTCCACGGTGGGGGAGGGGACGGTCGCGGCGGCGGTCGCCGTGGTGGGGGCAGCGAACCCGGCCAGCAGTGCCAGTCCGAATACACCGATCCGAACACGTATGGAGTTCAAGGGAGTTCAGGTCCTTCCGTCGCCGTCGTGGGGGAGCGTGGTGCGGACGGCCGCAGTATCGCCCGACGGAAGTGGTCTACGCCATGGGGCCGGTGTGTCTGGTGCGCATCGAGTACGCACCTACCCGGGGACGGGGATACGAGCCACCGCCTCCCGCAGCGCCCCCACGAACGCCTCCACCGCCGGCGTCGGCGCCCGCCCCCGCGCCGTCGCCGCGTACACCGCCCGGGCCGGGGCTCCCTCGTCGAGCACCGGCAGCAGCGCGATGTCCGGGCGTACGGACTCGGCGGCCAGCGCCGGGACCAGGGTGACTCCGAGGCCCGCGGCGACGTACCCCTGCTTGGCGGTCCACTCGCCCACGACATGCGTCACGCGCGGGCGGAACCCCTGGCGCAGGGCCGCGTCCAGGAGGGTGCCCTCGGGGCGGGAGCTGCCGGAGATCCAGTCGGCGTCGGCGAGTTGGCCGAGACGTACGGGGCCCTCGTGGCCGGCCAGGGGGTGGTCTGCCGGGACGGCGACGTACAGCGACTCGTCGAGGAGATGATGGAGCTCGTACGAGTCCAAGGGCGCACGCCCGGTCGTCGAGACGACCGCCAGGTCCAGGTGGCCCGCGCCCAGCCGGTCCAGGAGGCCGGGCGTGAGTCCCTCCTCGCGGGAGAGCCGGACCCGCGGGTGGCGGGCCCGGAACGCGGCCAGGGCGTGCGGCACCAGCGCCGCGTCGGCCGTCGCGAACGCCCCGAACCGCAGCCGTCCGCCCGCCATGTCACGCAGGGCCGCCAGATCGCGCGCGGCGCCGTGCAGCGTCTCGGCGACGGTCTCCGCGTGCGGGACGAGCAGTCGGCCGGCCTCCGTGAGCCGCACGCCGCGCGGCAGCCGGTCGAAGAGGGGGGTCCCGCCGAGCGCAGCCTCCAGCGAGGAGATCTGCCGCGACACCGCCGACTGCGTCCACCCGAGCGCACGCGCGGCCACGGTGAAGGATCCGTGCCGGGCGACCACCAGGAACACCCGCAGCCAGACGGTGGAGAGGTCCGGTATCGGTACGCCCGCCGTGGGATGCTGTTTCGGCATGGCAGCCATGCTAGACATTCGCTTGTCGCATCGCAGGTGGCGGACCTAGCGTCGACGGCATGCCGCAGATGGATCGGATCGCCTTCCTGGGCCTGGGGCACATGGGCGCCCCCATGGCCCGTCGACTCCTCGCCGCCGGGCACCCGTTGACGGTCTGGAACCGCACCGCCGCCAAGGCCGCGCCGCTGGTCGCCGAGGGAGCCGTGCTCGCCGCGTCCCCCGCCGACGCCGTGCGGGACGCCGACGTGGTGATCACGATGGTCGCCGACCCGGCCGCGCTCGACGCGGTGGCCGCCGAGATCGTGCCCGCACTGCGCCCCGGCACCCGGTGGATCGAGATGTCGACCGTCGGCCCGGACGCCGTGCACGAACTCGCCGCCAGGGCAGGGGAGTCGGCCACCGTCATCGACGCCCCCGTCATGGGCAGCACCGACCGGGCCGCGGCCGGTGAGCTCGGCATCCTCGCCGGCGGCGACACGGCAGGCGTCGAGCACGTTCTGGCCCGCCTGGGCACCGTCACCCGCACCGGCGGCCCCGGCTCCGCCGCCGCCCTCAAACTCGTCCTCAACTCGGCCGTCATCGGCGGTGTCGCCCTGGTCGCCGAGGCACTGCGCCTGGCCGACGCCCTGGGCGTGGACGGCGACACCGCCCGCACCGCCCTTGCGGGGAGCCCGCTCGGCGGAGCCGTCACCCGCGCCTTCGCCGAAGACGTGCACTTCGGTACCACCCTGGCGGTCAAGGACCTGACCCTGGCGACAGAGGCGGCCGAACTGCCCATCGCGGAAGCCGTGTTGGGGCAGTACCGCCGGGCCGCCGCCGATCCCGCCCTCGCGGACGCGGACCTCTCCCGCGCCGCCGCCCGCATCCGCACCTCCTGAAGGAGCCCCGTGAAGGTCACCCTCGACAACCCGGCCGGCGCCCCGCGGCCCGCCAGCCCCTACTACTCCCAGGTCGCCCGAGTCGAACACGCCGACGGCAGCGCCCTGTTGTTCGTCTCCGGCCAGATCGCCGAGGGCGACACCCTCGCCGAGCAGACGCGCGGCATCTTCGAGGGGCTGGACGCGCTGCTGCGGGCGCACGGGGCGACCCTGGCCGACGTCGTCAACATCCGTTCGTATCTGACGGACATCGGCAAGCTGCAGGAATACGGCGCCGTACGGCGGGAGTTCCTCACCGGGACACCGCCGACGAGCATGACCTTCGAGGCCTCGCGGCTGTTCCGGCCCGAGGCGCAGATCGAGATCGAGGTCGTCGCCGCCGTACCCGCACCGGAGTGATCGCTTCCGGGTGATACTGCCGCCCATGAAGGCAATCAAGGCAGTGAACCTCGGCGTCCTGTTCCTCATCGAACTCGGCGCCCTCGCTGCCGTCTCCTACTGGGGCTTCACCAGGGATGCGGCGACCCCGGTCGCCTGGCTGCTCGGACTCGGTGCCCCGGCCGTACTGATCGTGCTGTGGGCGCTGTTCGGCTCCCAGAAGGCGTCGTACAAGACACGCGGTGCGCTCCGGGTCGGCTTCGAACTGCTCTGGTTCGGGGCCGGTGTGGCCGCGCTGTTCGCCGCCGGCGCCTTGGGCTGGGCCGTCGCCTTCGCCGCCGTGTGCGCGGTGAGCAAGACGCTCGCCGTGATCTGGCATCAGTAGCGGGGGAGTTCAGACCTCCTCGCCCAGCAGGGTCAGAAAATCCCGGAACGCCCCCGGCATGTCCACCGACTCGGGGTCCAGCAGCCACTGGTACTGCAAACCGTCCATCACGGCCACCAGCAGCGGAGCCGTCCGTTCCGGGGTCAGTCCGTTCGGCAACCGCTCCCCGTACTCCGCCCGCAGCACCGCCGCCATGCTCTCCCGCACCTGCCGGTACCGCCCGGTGAAGTACGCCCGCGCCGGATGCCCCTCCGTCACGCTCTCGCCCAGCAGCGCCGAGAAGGTCTGGATGATGCCGGGCCGCATCGCGTTGTACTCGACCAGCGAGGCCAGCAGATCCACCCGCCACTGCGTGGCCGGTACGGCATCCCACTGGTCCCGGTCCTTCAGGACGGCGACCAGCAGCGCGTCCTTGGTCGGGAAGTAGTGCAGCAGCCCCTGCTGGGTCAGCCCGACCCGCTCGGCCACCGCGGCCAGGGACGCGCCCCGGTACCCACGCTCGGCGATCACCTCCAGCGCCGCCCGCACGATCTCCGCGCGCCGCTCCTCGCTTCTGACCCTGGCGTTCATGGCGTCACCGTACGACATCCCCGTCCAGTCAATATTACGGCACGATAACGAAACCTACCGCGTTACAGGGAGTGGGTGCACGATGGGGCGCAGGACGACATGACTCGATGAGGAGGCACCGCCATGGCGGGAACCCCTGGAACCTCTCCGGCCGACCGGGCGCGCGAGGCCGCCGTCGACGCGGCGCTCGGCAAGCTGGACCTGGACGCCAAGGCCCGTCTGCTGTCCGGCCAGGACATGTGGTCCCTGCCCGCCCTGCCGGAGATCGGCCTGAAGTCCCTCGTCATGTCCGACGGGCCGATCGGCGTCCGGGGGGTGCGCTGGAGCGCCGACGACCCCTCCATCGCCCTGCCGTCCCCGACCGCCCTGGCCGCCACCTGGGACCCGGACCTCGCCCGCCGCGCCGGCACCCTGCTCGCGCAGGAGGCCCGCCGCAAGGGTGTGCACGTGCTGCTCGCCCCCACGGTCAATCTCCATCGCTCCCCGCTCGGCGGACGGCACTTCGAGGCCTACAGCGAGGACCCGTATCTGACCGGGCTGATCGGTACGGGTTATGTGCAGGGGGTCCAGTCGGGCGGCGTAGGCACCACCGTCAAGCACTTCGTCGCCAACGACGCCGAGACCGACCGCTTCACCGTCGACAACCTGGTCTCCCCGCGCGCCCTGCGCGAGCTCTACCTGGCCCCCTTCGAGCTCATCGTCGAGAACGCCCACCCCTGGGGCATCATGACCGCCTACAACACGGTCAACGGCACGACGATGACCGAGCACCGCCATCTGGTCAACGAAATCCTGCGCGGCGAATGGGGCTTCGACGGCTACAACGTCTCCGACTGGATGGCCGCCCGGTCGACGGTCGGCGCCATCGAGGGCGGGCTCGACGTCGCCATGCCCGGCCCGCAGACCGTGTACGGGGCCCCGCTCGCCCAGGCGGTGCGCGACGGCAAGGTCGAGGAAGCCGTCGTCGACGAGGCCGTACGCAACGTCCTGCGGCTCGCCGCCCGCGTCGGCGCCCTGGAGAGCGCCGAACCGGCCGTCACCGAGCTGCCCGAGCCCGTCGACGGCATCGCACTGGCCCGTGAGATCGCCCGCCGCGCCTTCGTCCTCGTGAAGAACGACGGCAACGCCCTGCCCCTCAAGCCCGGCACGGTCGCGCTGATCGGGGCCGCCGCCCGCGATGCCCGCGTCCTCGGCGGGGGTTCGGCCACGGTCTTCCCGGACCGGATCGTCTCCCCGCTCGACGGCCTCACCGCCGCCCTCCCCGAGGGCACCCTCAGCTATGCCGTCGGCGCCGACCCCACCACCGAACTCGCCGTCGCCGACAAGGGCTTCGACCTGCGGGCGGTGTGCCGGGACACCGAGGGGAACGTCATCGGGGCGGCCTCCGCCCCGGGCGGCCAGATCCAGTGGATGGGTTCCGACCTCCCCGAGGGCGTCACCCACGACCGCCTGCACACCGTCGAGCTGACCGGCACCTTCACCCCGCGCGAGACCGGCCCGCACACCTTCGGCGCCAAGGGCACCGGCCACTTCACCCTCACCGTCGACGGCACGACGTACTACGACGACCTCCAGGGCCCGGCCGACGACAGCGACCCCTTCGAGGCGTTCTTCGGCGCCCCGGTGCCCCGCGCCGAGGCCGAACTGACCGCGGGCCGACCGGTCGAGGTCTCCCTCACCTACGTCTACGCACTCCCCGAGGAGTTCCCCTTCAAGGTCGTCGCCTTCGCCCTGGCCCACCTGGAGCCGCAGCGCGACGCCGACGAGCTGATCGCCGAGGCCGTCGAGGCCGCCCGCGCCGCCGACACCGCCGTCGTCCTGGTCGCCACCACCGACCGCGTGGAGTCGGAGGGCTTCGACCGGGGGGACCTCACCCTTCCCGGCCGCCAGGACGACCTGGTCCGGGCCGTCGCGGCCGCCAACCCGAACACCGTCGTGGTCGTCAACTCCGGCTCCCCGGTCGAGCTGCCGTGGCGCGACGAGGTGGCCGCGGTGCTGCTCAGCTGGTTCCCCGGCCAGGAGGGCGGCGCGGCCCTCGCCGACGTGCTCACCGGCGCGCACGAGCCGGGCGGCCGCCTGCCCACCACCTGGGGCTCCCTGTCCGACGCCCCGGTCACCCAGGTGGTGCCCGAGCGCGGCGAACTCGCCTACACCGAGGGCGTCTTCATCGGCTACCGGGCCTGGGAGAAGCACGGCCGCACCCCCTCGTACCCCTTCGGCCACGGTCTCGGCTACACCGACTGGGCCTACGAGTCCGTCGAGGTCGACGGCACCACCGCCACGATCCGCGTCCGCAACTCCGGCGAGCGCGCGGGCCGGGAGGTCGTGCAGGTCTATCTGGCGCCGGCCGAGCCCGGCCCGGACCGCCCGGCACGGTGGCTGGCGGGCTTCGCGGGGGTCGAGGCGGGACCCGGCGAGACGGCGGAAGCGGTCGTCGAGATCCCCCGCCGCGCCTTCGAGGTCTGGGACGAGGAAACGAACTCATGGTCACTTGTGAAGGGTTCGTACGAGATCCAGGTGAGCCGCTCGATCACCGACCGCCGCCTCACCGCGACGATTAACGTCTGATCCGGGACAAGTCTCCCCACGAACAGCCCCGGCCCGGGACCTGACCCCTGGGCCGGGGCTCGTGCGTTCCGCTGCCGCTAGCGGGTGGTGAAGCCGTACACCGTCTCCGACCTGAACACCCCGCCCGGCTGCAGCACCGTGCTCGGGAAGTCCGGGTGGTTCGGGGAGTCGGGGAAGTGCTGGGTCTCCAGGGCGATGCCGTCACCGGGGGCGAAGGGCGCGGACAGATGGTCCGCCGTGTAGATCTGGAGGCCCGGTTCGGTGGTGGCCACGGTCAGGATCCGGCCGGAAGCGGGGTCGTGCAGTTCGGCCACCTCACGGGCCCTCTCGGTCACTCCGCCGTCGAGCACGAAGTTGTGGTCGTATCCGGCGCCGACCTTCCGCGCCTGACGGAAGTCGAAGCGCGTGCCCGTCACATCGGCCAGCTCGCCGGTCGGGATCAGGTCGGCGTCGACCGGGGTGTAGCGGGAGGCGGCGAGCCACAGTTCGTGGCCGCCCGCGCTGCCCGCGCCGCCGAGGTTGAAGTAGCTGTGGTTCGTCAGGTTCACCACGGTCGGCGCGTCCGTCACCGCCTCGTACGCGATGCGCAGTGCGCCGGACTCGTCGAGCGTGAACGTCGCCGAGACCTCAAGCCGCCCCGGGAAGCCCTCCTCGCCATGCGCACTGACCCGGCTCAGCCGCACCCCGTACTCCCCGGCCCGCGTCACCTTCCACACCCGCTTGTCGAAGCCGTGTTCGCCGCCGTGCAGGGAGTTGGGCGGAGTGTTCTGCTCCAGCGCGTACGTCACCCCGTCCAGCGGGAAGCGGCCGCCCGCGATCCGGTTGGCGTACCGGCCGATCAGCGCACCGAGGTACGGCTCCGGGTGCGTGAGATAGCCGTCCAGGTCCGCGAACCCCAGCACCACGTTCCCGGCTCGCCCGTCCCGGTCCGGGACCTCCAGGGACTGCACGATCCCGCCGTACGACAGGATCCGGACCCGCACGCCGGCCCGCTCCAGGGTCCAGCGGTGAACCGGGGTGCCGTCGGGAAGTGTGCCGAAGAGTTCGTTCATGTGCGGAACTTTAAAACACGGCCCTCTGACCCCGGATCACAGCACTCACGCCTTCTTCCCCGTGACCTTCCGGTAGGCGATCTCCGCCAGCCGCGCCTGCCCGTTCACACTGGGGTGGAACCAGTCCCACTGGCTCAACTGGGCCGTGCCGAACCGGTAGTCGTACACCGCGCCCCCGTCGAACCGGCACCGCCGATCCTTCGCGCAGACCTCCTCCAGCACCTTGTTGTACGCCTCCACGCGCTTTTGCACGGTGTCCCGCCGCAGCGTCGCCGCCGAGTCAAGCGCGTCCGCGTCGCCCAGCATGGAGGGGCAGATGCCGAGCTTCCACACCTGCTTGCCCAGCGGGTTGGTGCGCCCCTCGGACCACAGCCGCTTCAGGTTCGGCACGCTCGCCACGTACACCTGCGTCTTCGGCAGCGAGCGGCGCAGGGTGCTCAGCGCATCCTCGAAGTCCGCGCGGAAGCTCGCCACCGAGGTCATGGCGGCCGTGCTCGCCCGGCAGGCGTCGTTCGCCCCCGCCATCACCGTCACCAACTGGGGCCTGCGCGTCACCGCCTGCGCCATCTGACCCGGCAGGTCCGCCATCCGCGCCCCGGTCACCGCGTAGTTCCAGCTGCGCTCGGCGGCCTGCGCCTTCCCCAGCAGCCGTACGGCGAGGCTGTCGACCTTGGCGCTGCTGCCGGTCGCCCAGGACACCTCGGGGCAGTCCGACAGGACCGTACAGGCGTCGAAGCCGCGTGTGATGGAGTCACCGACCGCGGCGATCGAACGGGGGCTCACGTCCCACGCCGGCGCGGGCTTCGCGCTGTGCGCCTTCGTGCCCGTCGGTCCGGCGGAGTTGCCACCGACGGCGTCACACCCGGCGACGCCCAGGACGGTCACCGCCACGGCGGCCAGAACGGTCCGTGAACGGTGGCTTGGCTTCCGCATACCCCGGTGATCCCCTCGGTGCGTCCGTCTGTGTACGGATGTGTCACCCCATAACAACGCGCGAGAGTTCCCGATCCACGCAGCCTGCAACGGTTCGCACCCGTACAAGCGTCCTGCCGGGTGAATGGCGGACGTTTCAGCGCATCGGGACCGACGGTACGTCACACTCCTTGCGCCGCCGCACGGTAGCCTCGCCATCAACGTGGCCGCCCGGCCACGGCCGTCCGCCAGTTCGCCAGATTGTCCTGCTCTGCCCGGAGGTCCCGGTGACGACACGTGGGGTTCTGTACGTGCACTCCGCACCGCGCGCGCTGTGCCCGCACGTCGAGTGGGCCGTCGCCGGCGTGCTCGGCACACGCGTCAACCTCGACTGGATCCGGCAGCCCGCCGCCCCCGGCACCTGGCGCTCGGAGTTCTCCTGGCAGGGCGAGGTCGGCACGGCGTCCAAGCTGGCCTCCGCGCTGCGCGGCTGGCAGCTCCTGCGCTTCGAGGTCACCGCGGAGCCCTGCCCCACCGCGGAGGGCGAACGCTACAGCTGCACCCCCGACCTGGGCATCTTCCACGCCGTCACCGGCATCCACGGTGACATCCTCATCCCGGAGGACCGCCTCCGCGCCGCCCTGACCCGCTCCCAGCAGGGCGAGACGGAACTGGAGTCGGAAATCACCAAGCTGCTCGGAAAGCCCTGGGACGACGAGTTGGAGCCTTTCAGGTATGCGGGCGAGGGCGCCCCGGTGCGCTGGCTCCACCAGGTGGTGTGAGGCGAGGCTTTTTGGTTTTCAGGGGCGCGGGGCTGTGTCGATATGCGGCTCCGCCGCGTGGGCGCGACCAGCCACAGACGGCCCGCAGTCGGCCGACAACAGACGTAAAACGGCGAGTGGCCCGCCCCCCAACCCGGGGAGCGGGCCACACGCCGTTCACGGCAAGTCAGACCGTACGGAACGCCAGCACCACGTTGTGCCCACCGAACCCGAAGGAGTCGTTGAGGGCCGCGATACGGCCCTCAACGGGCAGCTTCCGCGCCTCACCGCGGACGATGTCCGCGGCCGCCTCCGCCTCGGGGTCGAGGTTCTCGACATTGATGGTCGGCGGAGCAACCCGGTGGTACAGCGCCAGGATCGTGGCGACGGACTCGACACCACCCGCACCACCCAGCAGATGACCGGTCATCGACTTGGTGGCCGAGACCGCCATGTGGTCGGCGTCGTCGCCGAACACCTTCCGCAGCGCCTTCAGCTCGGCCACGTCACCGGCCGGCGTCGAGGTGGCGTGCGCGTTGACGTGCACGATCTCCGCCGGGTCCAGGTCGGTGCGCTCCAGCAGGTTCTGCAGGGCGTGCGAGATGCCGCGGCCCTCGGGCTCCGGCTGCACGATGTCGTGGCTGTCGGCGGAGATGCCCTGGCCGACCGCCTCCGCGTAGACGCGGGCGCCGCGCTTGGCGGCGTGCTCGGCGGACTCCAGGACCAGGACGCCGGCGCCCTCGCCGAGGACGAAGCCGTCACGGGCGACGTCGTAGGGACGCGAGGCGCCCTGCGGGTCGTCGTTGTTCTTGGACATCGCCATCATGTTGCCGAACGCGGCGATGGGCAGCGGGTGGATGGCCGCCTCCGTGCCACCCGCGACGACGACGTCGGCGCGGCCGGTGCGGATCATCTCGATGGCGTAGCCGATGGCCTCGGCGCCCGAGGCGCAGGCGGAGACCGGGGTGTGCACGCCCGCCCGGGCGCCCACGAGCAGGCCCACGTTGGCGGAGGGGCTGTTCGGCATCAGCATGGGGACGGTGTGCGGGGAGACGCGGCGTACGCCCTTCTCCTTGAGCACGTCGTACTGGTCGAGCAGGGTCGTCACACCGCCGATGCCGGAGGCGATGACGGCACCGAGACGGTCCGGGTCGATGCTTGCGTCGTCACCGGCCTTCTCGGTGAAACCGGCGTCCGCCCAGGCCTCCTTGGCCGCGATCAGCGCGAACTGCGCCGAGCGGTCCAGGCGGCGGGCCTGCGGCCGGGGGATGACCTCGGTGGGCTCCACGGCGACCGGTGCGGCGATACGGACCGCCTGCTCGGCGGCCCACTCCTGCTCCAGGGGCTTCACGCCGGACTTGCCGGCGATCAGGCCCTCCCAGGTAGAGGCTGCGTCGCCACCCAGCGGTGTGGTTGCGCCGATACCGGTGACGACCACGGTGCGATTGGTCGGGCTCACGGGAATTCTTTCTCCAACGGATCGGGATTCAGCGGCGCCACCGCCGGGTGGCGGGGCAAAGCAGCCGGGCCTAAAAGGCTCAGGCCTGGTGCTTGAGGATGTAGTTGGTCGCGTCGCCGACCGTCTTGAGGTTCTTGACATCCTCGTCCGGGATCTTGACGTCGAAGCGCTCTTCGGCGGCGACGACGACCTCGACCATGGACAGCGAGTCGACGTCCAGGTCGTCGGTGAAGGACTTGTCCAGCTGGACGTCCTCAACCGGGATGCCGGCGATCTCGTTCACGATGTCGGCGAGACCGGCGACGATCTCTTCCTGAGTGGCGGCCATGTCAGGCGCTCCTTCGTAGTAATCCAGAGGGTGTGGCGCCCGCCGCGTCAGCGGCAGGTGTTGCTGTGCTTTCCGCACCGGATCCGATGATGATCCAGCACGGAGTGCCTAGGGGAGGGTAACGACCGTCGCGGCGTACACGAGACCCGCCCCGAAGCCGATGACGAGCGCGGTGTCGCCGCTCTTCGCCTCGCCGGTCGCCAGAAGCCGCTCCATGGCGAGCGGAATCGAGGCGGCCGAGGTGTTGCCGGTGGTGCGTACGTCACGCGCGACCGTGACGTGCTCCGGCAGTTTCAGCGTCTTCACCATCGAGTCGATGATCCGCTCGTTGGCCTGGTGGGGAATGAAGACGTCCAGGTCGTCCGGGGTGATCCCGGCCGCGTCCAGCGCCTGCTGGGCGACCTTCGCCATCTCGAACACGGCCCAGCGGAACACCGCCTGGCCCTCCTGCGTGATCGCAGGGAACTTGGCGACCGAGCCTTCGCGGTAGTCCGTCCACGGCACGGTCTGCTTGATCGTCTCGGACTTGTCGCCCTCCGAGCCCCACACGGTCGGGCCGATCGCCGGCTCCATGGACGGGCCGACCACCACCGCGCCCGCGCCGTCGCCGAACAGGAAGGCCGTGGCCCGGTCCTCGAGGTCGGTGAGGTCGGACAGCCGCTCCACGCCGATGACGAGGACGTACTCCGCGGAGCCCTCGACGATCATGCCCTTGGCGAGGGTGAGGCCGTAGCCGAAGCCGGCGCAGCCCGCCGAGATGTCGAAGGCGGCGGCCTTGTTCGTGCCGAGCTTGTCGGCGATCTCCGTCGCGACCGCGGGGGTCTGCTTGAAGTGCGAGACGGTCGAGACGATCACGCCGCCGATCTGCTCGGCGGAGATCCCCGCGTCGGCGATCGCCTTGCCGGACGCCTCGATCGACATCGCGGCGACGGTCTCCTCGTCGGAGGCCCAGTGCCGGGTCTCGATGCCGGAGCGCGAACGGATCCACTCGTCGGAGGAGTCGATCGTCTCGAGGATCACCTCGTTCGGCACCACCCGGGTCGGGCGGTAGCCACCCACACCGAGGATGCGCGCGTACGGGGCGCCCTTGCTGGGCTTGATCTTCGACATGTTCGTACGGCTCCTTGGGTGTCAGGCTTGGGCGTGCTCGGCGATGAGCTCGCGGGCCGCGTCGAGGTCGTCGGGGGTCTTGAGCGCGAGCGTCTGCACGCCCGGCAGCGCGCGCTTGGCGAGGCCGACCAGCGTGCCGCCGGGGGAGACCTCGATCAGGGCGGTCGCGCCGAGCTCCTTGAAGGTCTCCATGCACAGGTCCCAGCGGACCGGGTTGGCGACCTGGCCGACCAGGCGCTCCAGCACCTCGGCGCCGGTCGCGACCGTCTGCCCGTCCTTGTTGGACACGTACGTGAACTTCGGGTCGGCGGGGGCCAGTTCGGCGGCGGCCTTCGCCAGCGCGTCGACGGCGGGCGCCATGTGGTGCGTGTGGAAGGCGCCGGCGACCTTCAGCGGGACGACCTTGCGGACGCCCTCCGGCTTGTCCTCGTTCAGCACGGCCAGCTGCTCCAGCGTGCCCGCGGCGACGATCTGGCCGGCGCCGTTCACGTTCGCCGGGGTCAGGCCCAGCTTCGCCAGGTGCGCCACGGAGACCTCGGGGTCGCCGCCGAGCAGCGCCGACATCCCGGTCTCGGTGATCGCGGCGGCGTCGGCCATGGCCAGACCCCGCTTGCGTACGAGGGTGAGCGCGGAGGTGTCGTCGAGGATGCCCGCGAAGGCGGCGGCGGTGATCTCGCCGACGCTGTGGCCCGCGACGGCGCCCGGCGTGATGGCACCGAGTGCCGCGGCGGACAGGATGCCGGCGGCGACGAGCAGCGGCTGGGCCACGGCGGTGTCGCGGATCTCCTCCGCGTCGGCCTTCGTGCCGTAGTGGGCGAGGTCCAGTCCGATGGCGTCCGACCAGGCGGCGACGCGGTCAGCGGCACCGGGCAGTTCGAGCCAGGGAGTCAGGAAGCCGGGCGTCTGGGCGCCCTGGCCGGGAGCGACGAGTACGAGCACTCTCACACTCTCTCTTGTGGACGGCCAAGGCCGCCCGTGGGGACAGGGACGAAGAACACGAGGGGGTTTTGTGGACCCCCGACAAAAGACTAGGCGGGGAGATCCCCGTCGGCCAGACGCCCCAGGATCAGGGCGATCCGCAGTGTGAAGGCGGAGCGTACATCGGAAGGCGACCAACCGGTGACGTCAGTCACACGTCGGAGCCGGTAGCGCACGGTGTTCGGGTGAACGAAGAGCATCCGGGCCGCGCCCTCCAGACTGCTCGCCTGCTCGAGATAGACGGAGAGCGTCTCCAGAAGCGCCGAGCCGGCCTCCTCCAGCGGTCTGTAGATCTCCTCCACCAGCTGCTCGCGTGCGCTCGGGTCACCGGCGATGGCGCGCTCCGGAAGCAGATCGTCCGCCAGGACCGGCCGCGGGGCGTCCTGCCAGGCGGAACACGCTTTGAGGCCGGCGGCCGCGGCCTGCGCGGACCGCGTCGCGGCCAGCAGATCGGCCACCACGGGCCCGGCGACCACGGGCCCGGCGGCATACGGCCCGATCAGCGACTTGGCCACGCCGATCGGGTTGTCACTGCCACCGGCGATGACGACGAGCCGGTCGCCGAGCACGCCGGTGAGCACCTGCAGCTTGGCGTGCCGGGCGGCCCGCCGGATCGCCTCCACCGTCAGCTCGGAGTCCCCGTCGGGGGCGGTCCCGAGGACGACACACACATGCTCGGGGGCGTTCCAGCCCAGGGCGGCGGCCCGGCTGACGGCCCCCTCGTCGGCCTCACCGCTGAGCACAGCGTTGACGACGAGGGACTCCAGACGCGCGTCCCAGGCACCGCGTGCCTCGGCGGCCTGGGCGTACACCTGGGCGGTGGCGAAGGCGATCTCCCGGGCGTACACGAGCAGTGCCTCGCGCAGCACGCTCTCGTCACCCGGTGCCGCCACCTCGTCGATGGCGGACTCCATGACCTCGATGGTGGTGCGCACCATCTCCACGGTCTGCCGCAGCGTGATCGCCCTGGTCAGCTCGCGGGGCGCGGTCCCGAACACGTCCGTCGAGATGGCCTGGGGGGCGTCGGGATGCCGGAACCACTCGGTGAAGGCGGCGATACCGGCCTGGGCGACCAACCCGATCCAGGAACGGTTCTCCGGGGGCATCGCCCGGTACCACGGCAGCGTCTCGTCCATGCGCGCGATGGCCTGCGCGGCGAGAGAACCGGAGGACTTCTCCAGTCGCTTCAGGGTCGCCGCGTGAGGGTGGACGCCGGGTGCGGCGGCTTGGGGCTTGCTCGTTTCGGGTTCGGGCACGGGGACAAGACTGCCTTATCCGGACGGGAGCGTGCGTCGCCGGGTCTACCGTGGACCGCGTGATGGACGTACGTCGCGCTGCGGAGCGCTACCCAGGGGGCGACCCGGCAGCAGGCATCGAGTCGTGGCACGCCTTCTCCTTCGGCCCGCACTACGACCCCGACAACCTCCGCTTCGGCGCGGTGATCGCCTGCAACGAGGAGCGCCTCGCGCCCGGCGCCGGCTTCGACGAACACCCGCACAGCCACACCGAGATCGTGACGTGGGTGGTCGAGGGCGAGCTGACCCACCGTGACTCCTTCGGCCACGAGACGACGGTCCGGCCCGGCGACGTCCAGCGGCTGAGCTCGGCGGCGGGCGTACGGCACGTGGAGCGCAACGACGGCGACGGCCCCCTGACCTTCGTCCAGATGTGGCTGGCCCCCCGCTACCCCGGCGGCGACCCCGCCTACGAGATCGTCCACGGCATCGCGGACTCGACCCCGTACGCGGTCCCGGAGGCGGGCGCGATGCTCCATGTACGACGGCTGGGCGCGGGGGAGCGCACGGCGGTGCCGGACGGGCAATACGTCTACCTCCACGTCGTACGTGGTGAAGTGCGGCTGAACGGCGAGGAGTTGGGGCCGGGTGATGCGGCCCGGATCACGGACGCCAAGGACCTGGAGGCACTGGCCGCGAGGGACGCGGAGCTGCTGATCTGGGCATTTGATCTTTTCAGCCCGTCCGGCGTTTGAGGACGAGGCCGTTCAGGCCGAAAGCGGGGGTCGCCGGGGTGCCCCGACCTCAGCCCCGCAACTCCGCCAGCACCGCATCCGTGAACACCGGCCACGCCTCGACCGCCCACGGCCCGAAGGCCCGGTCGGTCAGGGCCACGCCCGCCGCACCCGCGTCCGGGTCGACCCACAGGAACGTACCCGCCTGCCCGAAGTGCCCGAAGGTCCGCGGAGAGGACGAAGAACCCGTCCAGTGCGGCGACTTGGAGTCCCGGATCTCGAAGCCGAGCCCCCAGTCGTTCGGGTTCTGGTGGCCGTACCCCGGCAGGACACCCTTCGTGCCCGGGTACTGCACCGTCATCGCCTGCGCCACCGTCCGCGGATCCAGCAGCCGCGGCGCCTGCACCTCGGCCGCGAACCGCAGCAGGTCCTCGACCGTCGAGACACCGTCCTTGGCGGGGGAGCCCTCCAGGGAAGTGCCGCTCATCCCCAGCGGCTCCAGCACCGCCTGCCGCAGATACTCCCCGAACGGGATGTCCGTCGCCTTGGCGATGTGGTCGCCGAGCTGCTCGAACCCGGCGTTGGAGTACAGCCGCCGCTCTCCGGGCGGCGCGGTCACCCGGTGCTCGTCGAACGCGAGCCCCGAGGTGTGGGCCAGCAGATGGCGGACCGTCGAGCCGGGCGGACCGGCCGGTTCGTCGAGCTCGATCGCGCCCTCCTCGTACGCGACGAGGGCGGCGTACGCGGCGAGCGGCTTGGTGACCGAGGCGAGCGGGAAGCGGTGGGCGGCCGGGCCATGGGTGCCGAGGACCGTGCCGTCGCCGCGCACCACACCCGCCGCGGCGGTGGGAACCGGCCAGTTTTCGATCAACGCAAGGCTCTTCAGCGACATGCCGTCGAGCCTAAGCGCTCACTGCGTGAGCTCCGGCAACGGGTCGGGCTCGGGCCTGAAGCCGAGCGAGACAGGGAGCTGCCCGCCGGTCACCGCCGCTGCTCCATGTCCCGCCCGTTTCTGCTTTGCTTATTTCTTTGGGTTCCGCTTGCTTGGAGTGCACTCGAAGGCCATAGCGTTGAGGTCATGACGGTGATGGAGACCATGCCCACCCGGACCGACAGCTGCGGTGCCCCGCCCCGCCCCCACCGGCGCCCCGAAGGCCAGGACATCTACACGATCAGCGAGGTCGTCGCGTTCACCGGCCTGACCGCGCACACCCTGCGCTGGTACGAGCGCATCGGCCTGATGCCGCACGTGGACCGCTCGCACACGGGCCAGCGCCGCTACAGCAACCGCGACCTCGACTGGCTGGACCTGGTCGGCAAGCTCCGGCTCACGGGTATGCCGGTCGCCGACATGGTGCGGTACGCGGAGCTGGTGCGCGAGGGCGACCACACGTTCGGCGAGCGCTTCGAGCTGCTCGAGCAGACCCGCCGGGACGTGCTGTCCCGGATGGCGGAGCTCCAGGACACCCTCGCGGTGCTCGACCGGAAGATCAGTTTCTACGCGGAGAAGGTGCGATGACGGACAGCAGGATCCCGACCGTACGACTGGGCGCCGACGGCCCCGAGGTCGGCGTACAGGGCCTCGGCTGCATGGGCATGAGCTGGGCGTACGGCCCCTCCGACGCGGAGGAGGCGCGGGCCACCCTGGAGCGGGCACTGGAGCTGGGCGTCACGCTGTACGACACCGCGGAGGGCTACGGCGACGGCGACAACGAGCGCTTCCTGTCGCCCTTCTTCAAGGCGCACCGGGACGAGGCCGTCATCGCGACCAAGTTCGGCGTACGCGTCCCGGCGGGCGACCGCACCAAGCGCGTCATCCGCGGCGACGCCCCGTACGTCCGCCAGGCCGCCGAGGGCAGTCTGCGCCGCCTGGACGTCGACGTCATCGACCTCTACTACATGCACCGGCGCGATGTGAACGTCCCGATCGAGGAGACCGTCGGCGCCATGGCCGAGCTGGTCCGCGAGGGCAAGGTCAGGCATCTCGGCCTCAGCGAGGTCACCGCCGACGAACTGCGTGCCGCGCAGGCCGTGCATCCGATCGCCGCCGTGCAGTCCGAGTGGTCCCTGTTCAGCCGGGACATCGAGGCCAACGTGGTGCCGGCCGCCCGCGAACTGGGCGTGGCCCTGGTCCCCTACTCCCCGCTCGGCCGCGGCTTCCTCGCCGGCTCCTTCTCCAACGCGGACAAGGACCTCTCCGACGGCGACGTCCGCCGCACGATGCCCCGCTTCCAGGGCGACAACGCGGCCACCAACGCGACGCTCCTGGAGCCGATCCGAGCGGTGGCCGAAGCGCACGGTGCCTCCCCGGCCCAGATCGCCCTGGCCTGGGTCCAGCAACGAGCGGACGTGCACGGCCTCGCGGTGGCCCAGATCCCGGGCACGACAAAGGTCAAAAGGGTGGAGGAAAACGCGGCGGCGACGGCAATCGTCCTGACGGACGACGAGCTGGCTGCGCTGGAGCCGATCGCGTCCAAGGTGGCCGGCACCCGCTACCCGGACATGTCCTTCGCTTCAGCAGGCAGGGAGTAGACGAGGGGGCGCGGGCACGCCGCGTGGGCGCGGCAAGCCACAACGAACCCGCACCGGCCGACGAACCGAACCCCGCACCCCCTAAAGCTCCGCCAACAACTCCGCCTTCTTGACGGAGAACTCCTCATCCGTCACCAGCCCCGCCTGATGCAGTTCCCCCAGGTGACGAATGCGCTCAGCGATGTCGGCCGGATCGCGCCTCGGCGCACCGGCCGACACCACAGCCGCCGGCCCGGCATCCCGCACAGCGGCAAGCACAGCCGCCGCGAACGGCAACGACTCATGCACGGGCCCGTAACCCAGCCCGAACACCACAGCCGCCGGATCCTGATCCACCTGCACCGCCTGCGCGGCATCCCGCCGCAGCAACCGCAAGTGCCCCTCGAAAACCTCCGGCGACCGCCACTCCACCCCGCTCAGCTCACCGACGGGAAAGCTCTGGTCCCCGGCCTTCCACTTCGCCGACGAGGCCCCCGTCCAGAACCACCGGAAGTGCACGGTCTTCCCGTCGAAGGACGCCTTCGCGTCGTACGCCTTGAACTGCCGGGGCGCCTCCGGCGCGGCCAGAAGGAACCGCTCGGCGGGCTCCCCGTCCGCGGTCAGCAGCGCCCGCAGCTCGTCGGCGTAGTACTCGGCGAGAGCGTCCCGCTCGGCAGGCAGCACCAGCCGGTACGGATCGCACCCTTCCTTGAGCTGCCCCGCCGCCACCTCCAGCAGCGGATCGGCCCCGGGCCGCACCTCGAGCCGCAGGGCGATGGTGCCGCGCTTCCCGGGCGACAGGGTCACCCCCGAGATCGCCTCCAGCGGCACCCGACGTTCCCCCAGCGCCTGGAAGAGCTTGGGTGTTCGAATCCCTCGTTCGTAACGGATGAGCACGGAGTCGGACTCGAACTCCCAGGCGGCATGAAATCCGGCCAGTACGTCACCCATGCGGCTCATCGTAGGCATGACCCGCTCCCTCGTCTCCACCCCGCGCAGACCGCAGTTTCTGCGCCTCTACGCGCGTCCGGCCGTGGACGCGCCGGACAAACCCTCCCGGCACACGTTCTCCTCGCGTGCGCAGCGCACCGACCGGTACGCGCCAACCCCGATCTCCGCGAAGTTCCGCACGCTCTCCGTGCCCGGCTCGAAGTAACCGGCATGTCCCTTCGCTCCCCGCGCGGACAGCACCCGCGCGCCGAACGCGGCCGAGACCGGGTCGGCCCCGTGGCCCAGCCCGCCGAGCTCCAGGTACGGCACGTCCTGCACCCAGTCCGTGGCGTCCCGCATCGCCCACACCTGGGCGGTGGTGCGCAGATGGGAGGCGTTCGACACGCGCATGCCCGGGCTGGCGGCCACCGCTATGTCGGCCACCCGGCGCGGCAGTCCGGGCGCGGCGATACCGCACACCACGGAGCCGTAGCTGTGGCAGAACAGCGAGACCGGCGCCCTGCCGGGCAGACCGCGCAGCATCGCGTTCAGTCGCAGCGAGCCCTCCGCCGCGCGCATCGCCGTCGCCGAGTCGATGCCGAGCCCGGCGGGTGCCGTGTAGTCGGCCCAGGCGATCACGGCCGTACGTGTCGTCGGGTCGGCCGCCTGCTCCGCCGCGTACAGAGACTGGGCCATGCCCACGGCCGCCGAGTACGGGCGGTTGGTCTTCTGGAAGGTGAGCAGGTCGGTGTCGACGCCGGGGACGACGACCGACACACGCTCGGCCCGCTGAAGGTTCCCGATCACCTCCGCGACCCGCCCCGAGCCCTCGGGGTCGAAGGCGAGGATCTGCCGGCCCTTGCGCAGCAGGGACTCGTAGCGGTGCAGACGGCGGCCCGCGTCGTGCTGCCCGGCGGGGGAGAGCCGGCTGTCGTGCATACGTCCGAACTCGACCTTGCGCTGCTCGGTGAGCGCGACACGGTTGGCGCGGTAGCGCAGTGCGACGGGAGCACCGTTCATGTTGCCGACCGCGAGGGGATAGCGGCGCGCGAGACGGTCGCGCTCCTGAGCGGTGAGCGAGGCGAAGAAACGGGCGAGGCGCGCGGGGGACGCGTCGGAGTCCGGCAGACGGTGTCCGTCGATGCGGCCGTGCTCCCAGGAGGAGAGCGAGGCCTGCAGCGGAGTCACCGCGCGATGGCTGCGCAGGGCCGTCCATCCGGTGGTCGCCAGCATCACGAACACGACGGCCAGCGCGAGCAGGGCGCGCCAGACGTTCAGTTGCGGGGAGGTGTCGAAGGAAGTCACTGGGAGGACACACTAGGAGAACGAGAGGGTCTCGCGTGAGCTGAGTGACGGGTATCACGTTTCGATAAACACGGCGATGACCTCCGTGTCTGTCAATGTCCTCGCAATGTGCCTCAGCGTGTTCGCCAGCTCTCCGTGAGTGCGGGGCCCACCTGTTCGAGGTACGAGATCGTCAACGCGCGCATCGCCTCGACGCTGAAGTCCTCACCGGTCGACCACTGCCGTTCCGTCACCCGCATCACTCCGCTGAAGACCGCCACCGCGAGGCGCGGCCTCGGATCGGCGTCCACGTCCAGCCCCTCCCGCTGCGCGAGCACCCGCGCGATGGTCTCCTCGGTCTCCTCGTTGCGCCGCAGATGCGCGGCGAGCAGGACCGGCGTCGACTCGATCACCCGGTACATCCGCAAGTACAGCGCGACCGGTACGACGGCCTCGATGATCTCGTGGAGGGTGTCCCAGCCCTCCAGGACCGCCTGGCGCAGCGCCGCCATCGGCGCCTCGTCCGCCGGCCGTTCGCGGACGGCCTCGACGAACCGCGCCACCGCCAGCTCCTGCAGGGCGAGCGCGGCCTCCTCCTTGCCGGCGAAGTAGCGGAAGAAGGTGCGCTGCGAGACATCGACGGCCTCGGCGATGTCGTCGACGGTCGTCTGCTCGTACCCGCGGGTGGTGAACAGTTCGACGGCGGCCCGCAGCAGCGCGTCCCGGGTGCGCTGCTTCTTGCGTTCGCGGAGTGTTTCCATGTGCGTCAGTTACTGACTTGTGAATTGGTTTGTCAATTGTCAGCGGCTGTCACTAGCCTCGAACACATGACTAGTCAGACCACCATCGACACGACGGGGCCGGGGGACAAGGCACCAGTGGCCCCGTCGGACGCGCCGGGCGCCTCCGGGCTGCGCGGCCACCCGTGGTTCACCCTCATCACCGTCGCCGTCGGGGTCATGATGGTGGCCCTCGACGGCACCATCGTGGCCATCGCCAACCCGGCCATCCAGAAGGACCTGGGGGCGAGCTTCGCCGACGTCCAGTGGATCACCAACGGGTACTTCCTCGCCCTCGCGGTCTCCCTGATCACCGCGGGCAAGCTGGGCGACCGCTTCGGACACCGCCAGACCTTCCTGATCGGCGTGACCGGCTTCGCGGCCGCCTCCGGTGCCATCGGCCTGTCGAACAGCATCGCCGCGGTCGTCACCTTCCGGGTCCTGCAGGGACTGTTCGGCGCGCTGCTGATGCCGGCCGCGCTCGGCCTGCTGAGGGCGACCTTCCCGGCCGAGAAGCTCAACATGGCCATCGGCATCTGGGGCATGGTCATCGGCGCCTCCACCGCCGGCGGCCCGATCCTCGGCGGCGTCCTGGTGGAGCACGTCAACTGGCAGTCGGTGTTCTTCATCAATGTGCCGGTCGGCGCGCTCGCCCTGATCCTGGGCCTGCTGATCCTGCGTGACCACCGCGCGGAGAACGCGCCGCGCTCCTTCGACCTGCTGGGCATAGCCCTGCTCTCGGGCGCGATGTTCTGCCTGGTCTGGGCCCTGATCAAGGCCCCCGCCTGGGGCTGGGGCGACGGCAAGACATGGACGTTCATAGCCGCGTCCGTCCTCGGCTTCGTCCTCTTCTCCTTCTGGGAGACGAAGGTCAAGGAGCCGCTGATCCCGCTCGGCCTGTTCCGCTCGGTCCCGCTGTCGGCGGGCGTCGTGCTGATGGTCCTGATGGCCATCGCCTTCATGGGCGGCTTGTTCTTCGTGACGTTCTACCTGCAGAACGTGCACGGGATGAAGCCGATCGAGGCCGGGCTCCATCTGCTCCCACTCACCGGGATGATGATCGTCGGCTCGCCGCTCGCGGGCGCGCTGATCACCAAGCTGGGCCCGCGCATCCCGCTGGCCGGTGGCATGGCGGCCACCGCGATCGCCATGTACGGCATGTCGACGCTGCAGACGGACACCGGCAGCGCCGTGATGTCCCTCTGGTTCGCCCTGCTCGGTCTCGGCCTCGCGCCGGTCATGGTCGGCGCCACGGAGGTCATCGTCGGCAACGCGCCCATGGAGCTGTCCGGTGTCGCCGGCGGCCTCCAGCAGGCGGCGATGCAGATCGGCGGCAGCCTCGGTACGGCCGTCCTCGGCGCCGTGATGGCGTCCAAGGTCGACAACGACCTCGCCGGCAACTGGAAGGACGCCGGCCTCCCTCCGCTCACCCCGGCCCAGCTGGGCCAGGCCTCGGAGGCCGTCCAGGTCGGTGTGGCCCCGGTCGCCAAGGGCACCCCGGACGCGATCGCTGCGAAGATCGCGGATGTCGCGCACGACACGTTCATCTCCGGCATGAGCCTGGCGTCCCTGGTCGCCTGCGGAGTGGCGGTCGTGGCGGTCTTCGTCGCCCTGCTCACCAAGCGCGGCGAGAACGCGGAGGCGGGTGCGGGCGCGGCCCACATCTGACGCGGGAAGCCCGGCGAACCTGACGGGTTTTCAACGGACTTCGCCTATCAGGGTGAAGAAGCTAAAGATTCCTCGCATCCGGTGCGCACCGCAGGCCACAGTGGTCAAGCCCTCCCACACGGCATGTTCCTCGGGCAAGTTCGTACGGTGCGGAGGGTGACCGGTGCTGCGGCGCGCTGCCGGAGGGGGACAGCGCGCCGACAGCTCGAGGATTAGGAAGCGCACCGTGGGTACCCGCTCGTTGAACCCCGAACAGACCCCGGGGTTCTGGGAGTTGATGATGGCGGGCTTCGGACATGGAACGCGCAGGTACCCCCGCTCACGTGGCCGCACGTGGTCACGGACCGGGCCGGATCGCGCAACGCTCGGAATCATCGGAACCATCTGCGCGGTCGCGGGATTCTTCGTGCTGGGGATCATCCTCGGCCCCGTCGCGATCGTCTGCGGCTGGCTCGCAATGGGCCGCACCTGGGCACGTTCAGGCCCAATTCCGGCCCTGGTCGCCCTCGTTCTGGGCGCCATCGACACGCTCCTGGCGGTCATCTGGCTGGCAGGAGCGGCAACCCCGGGCAACGGCCTGTTCTGACCCGGGGCGAGTGAGGGACAGGGCCCCCGGCTGATGGACCGGGGGCCCGCCCGCATGCCTCCGGGGCGGCGCCCGTCCCAAAGAGAGCGGCACCCCGCAAGCGCGGGCAAGCAAACCCGCCCCCGCAGCAACCCCGTTCACGGCGCACCCGACGGCTCCCGCAACGCCGCGACCTCTGCCCGAAGCGCCCGCACTTCCTCCGTAAGCGCCTCGATCGCCTCCGTCTGCCGCCGCTCCTCGACGTCGTCCTTCTCGAACCGCGCAATGAACCACGCGGCGATATTCGCGGTCACCACACCCAGCAGCGCTATCCCGGCCAGCATCAGCCCGACGGCGATCACCCGCCCCAGCCCGGTCGTCGGCGCATGGTCCCCGTACCCCACGGTCGTCATCGTGGTGAAGGACCACCACACCGCGTCACCCAGCGTCCGGATGTTCCCGTTCGGCGAGTCCCGCTCCACCGAGAGCACGGCCAGCGACCCGAACATCAGCAACCCGATGACGGCACCCGCGACATACGTCGTCAACCGGATCTGCGAGGCCATCCGCGCCCGCCGCCCGACGAGTATCAGCGTCGACACCATGCGCAGCAGCCGCAACGGCTGAAGCATCGGCAGCACGACCGCACACAGATCGAGCCAGTGCGTCCGCACGAACTCCTTGCGCCGCGGGGACAGCCCCACCCGTACCAGATAGTCCGTGGCGAACGCCCCCCAGACCACCCACTCCACCACCGTGCACGCGGACGTCAGCGAGTGCCCCGCGGAGTGGTCCACGATCGGCACGGCATACGCGACGGCGAAGGCCACCGCGAGCGCCAGCAGGGGCCGCTGGGTGTACTGCTCCCAACGGCCCTGCGCCGTTTGTTGCTTCATGCCCGCATCGTAAAGAAAAAGTAAGGGCGGCGAGACCATCTGGTCCCGCCGCCCTCACATCGGCCTCGGTGTTACGCGTCGCCGCCCGCGGCACCCGGATCCGCCGCCGACACATCCAACAGCTGGTAGCGGTCGATGGCCTGCTTCAGCACCGACCGGTCCACCTTCCCCTCCTTGGCCAGTTCCGTGAGCACCGCCACGACGATCGACTGCGCGTCGATGTGGAAGAACCGCCGGGCAGCCCCCCGGGTGTCGGCGAAGCCGAACCCATCGGCACCCAGGGACTGGTACGACCCCGGCACCCACCGGGCGATCTGGTCCGGAACCGCCCGCATCCAGTCGGAGACGGCCACGAACGGCCCCTGCGCGCCCGACAGCTTCTGCGTCACGTACGGCACCCGCTGCTCCTCCTCGGGGTGCAGCAGGTTGTGCCGCTCGACGTCGACCGCCTCGCGCCGCAGCTCGTTCCAGGAGGTCGCCGACCAGACGTCGGCCCTGACGTTCCACTCCTCGGCGAGGATCTTCTGCGCCTCGACGGCCCACGGGACCGCCACACCGGACGCCATGATCTGCGCCGGGATCGAGCCCGAAGTGCCCTCGGAGAGCCGGTGGATGCCCTTGAGGATGCCCTCGACGTCCACGTTCTCCGGCTCGGCCGGGTGCTGGATGGGCTCGTTGTAGACGGTGAGGTAGTAGAAGACGTCCTCGCCGTGCGGGTGCTCGGCGTCACCGCCGTACATCCGCCGCAGACCGTCCTGCACGATGTGCGCGATCTCGTACGAGTACGCCGGGTCGTAGGCGACACAGCCCGGGTTGGTCGAGGCCAGCAGCTGCGAGTGGCCGTCGGCGTGCTGGAGGCCCTCACCGGTCAGCGTCGTACGGCCGGCGGTCGCGCCCAGTACGAATCCGCGCGCCAGCTGGTCGGCCATCTGCCAGAACTGGTCACCGGTGCGCTGGAAACCGAACATGGAGTAGAAGACGTAGACCGGGATGAGCGGCTCGCCGTGCGTGGCGTACGCCGAGCCCGCCGCGATCAGCGAGGCCGTGCAGCCGGCCTCGGAGATGCCGTCGTGCAGCATCTGGCCCGTCGGCGACTCCTTGTACGCGAGCAGCAGGTCGCGGTCGACCGCCTCGTACTGCTGACCGAGCGGGTTGTAGATCTTCGCGCTCGGGAAGAAGGAGTCCATGCCGAAGGTGCGGTACTCGTCCGGCGCGATCAGCACGAACCGCTTGCCGAGCTCCTTGTCCCGCATGAGGTCCTTGAGGAGCCGCACGAAGGCCATCGTGGTCGCGATCGACTGCTGGCCCGAGCCCTTCTTCACGGTCGCGTACGTCTTGTCGTCCGGCAGGGCGAGCGGCTTGGAGCGCACGACGCGCGTCGGGACGTACCCGCCGCACTGCTTGCGGTGGTCGTGCATGTACTGGATCTCTTCCGAGTTCCGCCCCGGGTGGTAGTACGGCGGAAGCCCGCTCTCCAGGTCCTTGTCGGAGATCGGCAGGTGCAGCCGGTCGCGGAAGCGCTTGAGGTCGTCGACCGTCAGCTTCTTCATCTGGTGCGTGGCGTTGCGGCCCTCGAAGTTCGGGCCGAGGGTCCAGCCCTTGATCGTCTTGGCCAGGATCACCGTCGGCTGGCCCTTGTGCGCCTTGGCCGCCGAGAACGCCGCGAAGATCTTCTTGTGGTCGTGACCGCCACGGCCCAGGTGCAGGATCTGGTCGTCGGTCATGCCCTCGACCATCGCGCGCAGCCGCTGGTCGTCGCCGAAGAAGTTCTCGCGGATGTACGCCCCGGACTCGGTGGCGTAGGTCTGGAACTGGCCGTCCGGCGTCGTGTTCATCTTGTTGACGAGGATGCCGTCGCGGTCCTGGGCGAGCAGCGGGTCCCAGGAGCGGTCCCAGATCAGCTTGATCACGTTCCAGCCGGCGCCGCGGAAGACCGACTCCAGCTCCTGGATGACCTTGCCGTTGCCGCGCACCGGTCCGTCGAGGCGCTGCAGATTGCAGTTGACGACGAAGGTCAGGTTGTCCAGGCCCTCACGGGCGGCGATGGTCAGCTGGCCGAGCGACTCCGGCTCGTCCATCTCGCCGTCGCCGAGGAACGCCCACACATGGGACTTCGAGGTGTCGGCGATCCCGCGCGCGTGCATGTAGCGGTTCATCCGCGCCTGGTAGATCGCACCGATCGGGCCGAGGCCCATCGACACGGTCGGGAACTCCCAGAAGTCCGGCATCGAGCGCGGGTGCGGGTAGGAGGACAGGCCGTGCGGGGCCTTCGACTTCTCCTGGCGGAAGCCGTCCAGCTGCTGCTCGCTGAGGCGGTCGAGCAGGAAGGCGCGCGCGTAGATGCCCGGGGAGGCGTGGCCCTGGAAGAAGACCTGGTCGCCGCCGTCGCCCTCGTCCTTGCCGCGGAAGAAGTGGTTGAAGCCGACGTCGTAGAGGGACGCGGAGGAGGCGAACGTGGCGATGTGGCCGCCGACGCCGATGCCGGGGCGCTGGGCGCGTGAGACCATGACGGCCGCGTTCCAGCGGGTCGCGTTCAGGACCTTGCGCTCGATCTCCTCGTTGCCGGGGAAGAACGGCTCGTCCTTGGTCGCGATCGTGTTGACGTAGTCCGTGCTGCGCATCTCGGGCACGGCCACGCGCTTCTCGCGGGCCCGCTCGATCAGCCGCAGCATCAGGTAGCGGGCTCGCTCACGGCCGCGCTCGTCGACGGCGGCATCGAGGGAGTCGAGCCACTCCTGGGTCTCCTCGGGATCGAAGTCAGGAACCTGACTCGGAAGGCCGCCAATGATGATCGGGTTGCGATCGGATCCGGAAGCCACGCTGTTCCTTACCTGTCAGAGGGCTGCATTGAGCTGCTTTTCGGTACGCCTGCACCGTTCCCCATCGTGTACCTCGGGGAAGCAAACGTCATCTCTACTGAGAGGTAACCGAGACCTACGTCAGCTCCGGCGGGTTCCCAATGCCACAAAGGGGGCAGAAAGGTGTGGTGTAGGTCACTTGTGGCGGCAGTTGCATGCCTGGAGTTGCGGCGACACGGCCAGGATCGTCACCGTTTCGGCGGTCTGAACGGCCGGGTACTTGCGCGATCCGCCCCGCCCGTGTGGACTACGGCCAATGCTTCGCGCACGCGCGTGGCTGAGATACTCATCAAGACATGATCAGGAGGCAACCCGTGAGCGCGACCGCGGACCACGCGGAGACGAGCCCTGCCGTGAGGCTGGGGTTCCAGCCCGAGCAGGTGGTCCAGGAGATCGGCTACGACGACGACGTAGACCAGGAACTCCGCGAGGCCATTGAGGAAGTCATCGGCAGCGACCTTGTGGACGAGGACTACGACGACGTCGCCGATGCCGTGGTGCTCTGGTTCCGCGACGAGGACGGTGACCTGACCGATGTGCTGGTGGACGCCACCACCTACATCGAGGAGGGCGGCTCGATCCTGCTGCTGACGCCGAAGACCGGCCGCGACGGCTACGTGGAGCCGAGCGACATCTCCGAAGCCGCGACGACGGCGGGGCTGTCCGCCTCCAAGAGCGTCAGCGTGGGCAAGGACTGGAGCGGCAGCCGGCTGGTGACGCCGAAGGCCGCCAAGTCCAAGCGGTGACCGGCGGCCGCAGCGGCCGTGGCTGGGGGCTGCGCCCCCAGACCCCCCTTTCGGCCTGAACGGCCTCGTCCTCGAACGACGGACGGGCTGAATTCACTCAGCCCGTCCGTCGGCTTTCGGTGATCTCTGCGTAGGGTGGTGCCACCCGAACAGCCCCACCGAAAGGGACGTATCCCGATGGCGATCCAGGTCGGCGACAAGGCCCCCGACTTCGAGCTCAAGGACAACCACGGCGCCACCGTGAAGCTCTCCGAGTTCCGTGGCAGCAAGAACGTGGTCCTGCTCTTCTACCCCTTCGCCTTCACCGGTGTGTGCACCGGCGAGCTGTGCGAGGTGCGGGACAACCTGCCGCAGTTCTCCGACCGCGACACCCAGGTGCTCGCCGTCTCCAACGACTCCATCCACACCCTGCGCGTCTTCGCCGAGCAGGAGGGCCTGGAGTACCCGCTGCTGAGCGACTTCTGGCCGCACGGCGAGGTCTCCCGCGCCTACGGCGTCTTCGCCGAGGACAAGGGCTGCGCGGTCCGCGGCACCTTCGTCATCGACAAGGAGGGCGTGGTGCGCTGGACCGTCGTCAACGCGCTGCCGGACGCCCGCGACCTGAACGAGTACGTCAAGGCGCTCGACACCCTGTGATTCTTCGGTTCCAAGCCATGCGTGGGGCGGGAACCCGTCACTAGGATCGACTCGTTGATCCGGTATCAAACGCACGGCGGGGCGCCCCGCCCCTGGACACCAATGGAGGACTCGTGGGAGTCAGCCTCAGCAAGGGCGGCAACGTATCGCTGACCAAGGAGGCCCCGGGCCTGACCGCGGTCATCGTCGGTCTGGGGTGGGACGTCCGCACCACGACCGGCACCGACTTCGACCTGGACGCGAGCGCACTGCTGCTGAACTCTTCGGGCAAGGTCAGCAGCGACGCCAACTTCGTCTTCTTCAACAACCTCAAGAGCCCCGACGGCTCGGTCGAGCACACCGGTGACAACATCACCGGTGAGGGCGAGGGCGACGACGAGCAGATCAAGATCAACCTGGCGGCCGTCCCGGCCGACGTCGAGAAGATCGTGTTCCCGGTCTCCATCTACGACGCCGAGAACCGCCAGCAGTCGTTCGGCCAGGTGCGCAACGCGTTCATCCGCGTGGTGAACCAGGCGGGCGAGGCCGAGATCGCCCGCTACGACCTCTCCGAGGACGCCTCGACGGAGACCGCCATGGTCTTCGGCGAGCTGTACCGGCACGGGGCGGAGTGGAAGTTCCGTGCCATCGGCCAGGGCTACGCCTCGGGTCTGCGCGGTATCGCGCAGGACTTCGGCGTGAACGTCTGAGACCCCTCACCGGGTCTCGAACCGTCCGGCGCCGCACCTTTGCGTGCGGCGCCCGGGGGGTGCCCCCTCTGGGGGAGTGCAGGACAACCAAAGAAGCACCATCTCGGGGAGGACCAGCATCATGGGCGTCACGCTCGCCAAGGGGGGCAATGTCTCCCTGTCCAAGGCCGCACCCAACCTGACCCAGGTGATGATCGGGCTCGGCTGGGACGCGCGCTCCACCACCGGAGCCCCGTTCGACCTCGACGCCAGCGCCCTGCTGTGCGGCGCCGGCAACCGGGTCCTGGGGGACGAGTACTTCGTCTTCTACAACCAGCTCAAGAGCCCGGAGGGCTCGGTGGAGCACACGGGCGACAACCTCACCGGTGAGGGCGAGGGCGACGACGAGTCGATCCTGGTCGATCTGACCCAGGTCCCGGCCCACTGCGAGAAGATCGTCTTCCCGGTCTCGATCCACATGGCCGACGAGCGCGCCCAGACCTTCGGACAGGTCAGCAACGCCTTCATCCGCGTCGTCAACCAGGCCGACGGCCAGGAACTCGCACGCTACGACCTGAGCGAGGACGCCTCCACCGAAACAGCGATGATCTTCGGTGAGCTCTACCGCTACCAGGGCGAATGGAAGTTCAGGGCGGTGGGACAGGGGTACGCGTCGGGGCTGCGTGGCATCGCTCTAGACTTTGGGGTCAACGTTTCGTAAAGCCGAGTACGGCGCGGGGGAGACCCGTACCGATACGGATTGGGTAGCCAGTGCTTCTGAAAACCTTCGGCTGGTCGTTCGCGATTACCGCGGTCGGCCTGGCCGTCGCCGTCCTCTACGGGGGGTGGGAGGCCTTCGGCATCGTGGCGATCCTCTCCATCCTCGAGATCTCGCTGTCGTTCGACAACGCGGTGGTCAACGCCGGAATCCTGAAGAAGATGAATGCCTTCTGGCAGAAGATCTTCCTCACGGTCGGCGTCCTCATCGCGGTCTTCGGCATGCGGCTGGTCTTCCCGGTCGTCATCGTCGCGGTCACCGCCAAGAAGAACCCCATCGACGCCGTCAACCTGGCCCTGACCGACAAGGACCAGTACCAGCAGCTGGTCACCGACGCCCACCCGGCGATCGCCGCCTTCGGTGGCATGTTCCTGCTGATGATCTTCCTCGACTTCATCTTCGAGGACCGGGACATCCAGTGGCTGCGCTGGATCGAGCGCCCGCTGGCCAAGCTGGGCAAGGTCGACATGCTGGCGGTGTGCATCGCCCTGGTCGTCCTGCTGATCACCTCCTTCACCTTCGCCACCCACGCCCACCAGCACGGCGGCGCGCACGTCGACAAGGCGCAGACGGTGCTGATCTCCGGCATCGCGGGTCTGATCACGTACATGGTCGTCGGTGGACTCTCCGGCTACTTCGAGGACAAGCTGGAGGAAGAGGAGGAGCGGGAGCACGAGGAGGAGGAAGAGGCCGCGCGCACCGGCAAGAAGCGCTCGGCGGTCGCCCTCGCCGGCCAGGCCGCGTTCTTCATGTTCCTCTACCTCGAGGTCCTCGACGCGTCCTTCTCCTTCGACGGCGTGATCGGCGCGTTCGCCATCACCAACGACATCGTGCTGATGGCGCTGGGTCTCGGCATCGGCGCCATGTACGTCCGGTCGCTGACCGTGTACCTGGTCCGCCAGGGCACCCTCGACGACTACGTCTACCTGGAGCACGGCGCGCACTACGCGATCGGTGCGCTGGCCGTGATCCTCATGGTCACCATCCAGTACCAGATCAACGAGGTCATCACCGGCCTCGTCGGTGTCCTCCTGATCGGCTGGTCCTTCTGGTCCTCGGTGCGCCGCAACAGGGCGCTCGCGGAAGCCGAGGGAAAAGCGGCGGGCTCGGACGAGAAGACTGAGATCTCGTCCGGGGTGTGACGCACCTGCGGGTGAGGGAACGCTCTGTGCGGGGCGGCCGGCCTCCGGCCGCCCCGCCGGTGTTTCAAGGGATGACCGGGTCCAGGGGGACCCGGATGAATCTGGGGGCGGGAATGGGTTTCTTGGACGGACTCTGGCGCGGACGTGAGGCCGACTTCGACTCGGGCAGCGCCGCCACCAACTCCATCGAGCTGACCAAACGGCACCACCAGGTCTCCCTCACCAAGCAGGGCGCCGCCACCGGGCATCTGCGCATCAACCTGAGCTGGCGGATGCGGACCTCCGACATCGGCGGCTCTCAGCGGGAGTCCCTGCTGCGGCACCCCTTCAAGGCGCTCAGGCCCCCGGAGGTCATGGGCCACAGCCAGAGCATGGTCAACGTCGACCTCGACCTGGCGTGTCTGTACGAGCTCCAGGACGGCACCAAGGGGGTCGTACAGCCGCTCGGCAACTACTTCGGGGACGTCAACACACCGCCCTACGTCAAGCTCAGCGGCGACGACCGGTTCGGTTCGGCGTCCGGCGAGACGATGTACGTCAACCTCGACCACCGGGACGAGATCAAGCGGCTGCTGGTCTTCGTGTACATCTACGACCAGACGCCGGCGTTCGACCGTACGCACGCGATCGTGACGCTGTATCCGAGCAATGGGCCCCGGATCGAGATCCATCTCGATGAGCGGCATCCGCAGGCGCGGTCGTGCGCGGTGGTGATGATCGAGAACGTGAAGGGGGAACTGGTGGTGCGGCGTGAGGTGAAGTTCGTCTACGGGTTTCAGGCGGAGTTGGACCGGTTGTACGGGTGGGGGCTGCAGTGGGGGCGGGGTTACAAGTCGAAGGTGGAGCGGTAGTCGCGGGGGCGCTCCCTCACCGCCCGATGAATTGCGGGCCCTGCGGCGGCAGCCGGAAGTCCGGGTTCGGGGCGGCCGGGACCGTCACCGGCGGCGGATAGCCGTAGCCGGTGGCTGGGGCCGTGGGCTGGGGGTAGCCGTAGGCGGGCTGCGTGGCGGGGGGCTGCTGCGGGTAGCCGTAGGCCGGCTGCGCGGGGACCGCGGTGGGCTGCTCCGGAGGGAGGGGCTGGGAGGGCTCGGGCGCCGGGTCCGTGGCTTCCGACTCGTCCACCGAGATGCCGAACTCCGTGGCCAGGCCCTTCAGGCCGTCCGAGTAGCCCTCGCCGAGGGCGCGGAACTTCCAGCGGTCGTCACGGCGGTACAACTCGCCGCAGATCAGGACGGTCTCCTGGCCCGTCTGGGGCTTGATGTCGAAGAGGATCAGCGGCTCCTCGGACGCGCTCGCCGCGTCGTACAGCAGGATGCGCAGTCCCTGTACGCGGTCGAAGGTGACGTCGTCCGCCGAAGCGACCAGGAGAATCCGGCTGACATCGGCCTCGACTCCGGCCAGATCTGTCTGGATCGTGTCGGTGAGGCCGTCGGCGACCCGTTTCTTGCCGAGCCACCTCGCCTTCCCGGAGGGGTGCCGGGGCTGGTTGTAGAAGACGAAGTCCTCGTCGGAGCGCACACGACCGTCGGGGCCGAGGAGCAGCGCCGAGGCGTCGACGTCCGGGACCCCCTGCCCGGGCGTCCAGCGCAGCACGGCGCGCACCGTGGTGGCCTCGAGCGGGACGTTCGACCCCTTCAGCATCGCGTGCGTCATGCGGTCATCCTGCCCTCTCGGTCCTGATCACGACAACGCGGGGTAGGGGCCCCGCGACCGGGTCGACGGCTTGTCGAATCGCCGTCGACATGGCCGAGTTACCAGAAATTCATGCCCTGCGGGAACCTCTGACACGACTCTCTACGTACTATTACCGGCCACCCATTACCCAATCCATAGCCTTGTCTGGCGTCACGGGGGAGTTCTATGCGTCATTTCGGGCACATCGCCCCGGAGGTGCGGCAGCGCCTCTTCCATCAGGAGCCGTGCGAGTTCGGCACGGACTCCCCGGCCCGGCTGCTCTCCGCGGCCCTGGGCGCCACGCTCTACAGTCCGGCCACCAGGCCGCGGCTCGCCGACGACATCGTCAAGCAGGCCGGACTCGGCGTGGTCTCGATGGTGCTGTGCCTGGAGGACTCGATCGACGACGCGGACGTGGCGGCGGGGGAGGAGAACCTCGTCCGCCAGTTCGCCGATCTGGCCGGGCGGGACAGAGCCGAGCTGCCGCTGCTGTTCGTCCGGGTCCGTACGCCCGAGCAGATCCCCGACCTCGTTCAGCGGTTCGGGGCGAGCGTGCGGCTGCTGTCCGGATTCGTGCTCCCCAAGTTCACCGAGGAGCGCGGGATCCCCTTCCTGGAGGCCCTGGCGAGCGCCGAGACCGCGAGCGGCCACCGGCTGTTCGCCATGCCGGTGCTGGAGTCGCCCGAGCTGCTCTACCGCGAGTCGCGGGTGGAGACCCTGGAGGGCATCGCCCGCGCCGTCGACAAGTACCGCGACCGTGTGCTCGCACTGCGCCTGGGCGTGACCGACTTCTGCTCCTCGTACGGTCTGCGCAGAGCCCCCGACATGACGGCGTACGACGTCCATGTCGTCGCCTCCGTGATCTCCGACGTGGTGAACCTGCTGGGGCGGGCCGACGGCACCGGGTTCACGGTGACCGGGCCGGTGTGGGAGTACTTCCGCGTCCCGGAGCGCATGTTCAAGCCGATGCTGCGGACCAGCCCGTTCCTCGAGGGGCAGGCCGTCGAGCTGCGCGAGAAACTGATTGAGCACGCCATGGACGGGCTGCTGCGGGAGATCTCCCTGGACCAGGCCAACGGCCTGCTGGGCAAGACCTGCATCCACCCCTCCCACGTACTGCCCGTGCACGCGCTGTCCGTGGTCAGTCACGAAGAGTTCGGTGATGCCGCGGACATCCTGCGGCCCGAGCGGGGCGGCGGGGGTGTGCTGAGGTCGGCGTACACCAACAAGATGAACGAGGTGAAGCCGCACCGCGCGTGGGCCGAGCGGACCATGCTGCGGGCCGAGGTGTTCGGCGTCGCCCGCGAGGACGTCAGCTTTGTGGATCTGCTCGCCGCGGGCATTCCCGGCTGAGCCGGACGATCTAGGTATTCAGGAGCCAGTGATCAACGCAGTGAACAACCCGGTCTGGTCCGGCACATGGGTCGCCGAGCGGCTCGGTGTCGAACTCGTGGGCGACGACAAGCTGACCGACCTGTTGGGGCTGGCCCTGCGGCGCAATCCCAAGCGGGCGCATCTGCTGGTCTCCAACGTGCTCGGCAAGCATGTGCCGCAGTCGCCGTCCGTGGTGTACGGATACGGGTTCGCGCTGGGCCGCCGGGTGCGGGAGCTGCTGGGCGCGGAGGAGGCCGCCCGGGCGGTCGTCCTCGGGTACGCGGAGACGGCGACGGGTCTTGGCCACTCCGTCGCCGACGGTATCGGGCTCGCCCCGTATCTGCACTCCACGCGGCGTCCGGTCGCCTCGGTGGCCCCGGCGGGCGGCTTCGAGGAGTCGCACTCGCATGCCACCTCCCACCTGCTGCTGCCGGAGGATCCGGCGCTGCTGGTGGGGGACGGGCCGCTGGTGCTGGTCGACGACGAGTTCTCCACGGGCAACACGGTCCTGAACACCATCCGGGACCTGCACGGACGCTATCCGCGGCGGCGGTACGTGGTGGTGGCCCTGGTCGACATGCGGTCGGCGGCGGATCTGGGGCGGCTGGAGGTTTTCGCGCGGGAGATCGGCGCGCGGGTCGACCTCGTGGCGGCCGCTTCCGGGACGGTGCGGTTGCCTCACGGCGTGCTGGAGCGGGGGCAGGAGCTGGTGGCGCAGTACGAGGCAGAGAGTGCCGCGATTGGTAGTCGGTCGTCTGCACGATCGTCTGGGCTGGTCGCGCAGTTCCCCGTACCCCTTGCGGGCGGTGCTGTCGAAGCCGAGTTCAGCCGCAACCCCCCAGGGGCGCGGGGAACTGCGCGATCAGCCCCCACCGGCCCGCACTCGGACGACAGCCGCAACCACCCCCTACCCACCCGCGTAGACCTCTGCTGGCCGCGCGGCCTCCCCGACGGGGGCCGTCACGGCTTCACGCCGGCCCACCGCGCCCGCCTCGAGAACGCGCTGCCCGCCATGGCCGCCCGCCTCGCAGAGGCACTCCCGGCCGGCGCCCGCCGCGTCCTCGTGCTCGGGTTCGAGGAGCTGATGTACGCCCCGCTGAGGCTCGCCCGCGAGCTGGAGCAGGTCGCCGACGCCGAGGTGCGCTACTCCACGACCACCCGCTCACCCGTCCTCGCGGTCGACGACCCCGGTTACGCGATACGCAGCCGCATAGTCTTCCCCGCCCACGACGACCCCGCCGACGGCCCCGGCGAGCGCTACGCCTACAACGTCGCCGGCGCCGGCTTCGACGCGGTGGTCGCCGTCGTCGACTCGGCCGCCGACACCCCCGAACTGCACGCGCCGGACGGCCTGTTGGCCCAGCTGGCCGCCCACACCCCGCACGTCCTGCTGGCGGTCGTCCCCTCCTATGTGCCAGAGCCCCTGTACGTACCCGAAAGGCCCGCCATGCTGCCCGAGCCCCTCCGCGGCCCCGCCTTCTCCTCGTACCCGCCCGAGGAGGTCGGCTGGCTGCTGCAGGACCTCTCGGACGTGACGCTGGAGGCACCGACCGAGGAGCGCGAGGAGGCCATCCAGAGCGGCGGAGCGCACTACGCGGAGTCGCTGCCGGTGGAGTACCAGCCGAGCGAGCAGTACCAGGAGCTGTTCCACGCGGCGCTCCAGGAGTCCGCCGCGCGACTCGCCCTGGCGGTCGGCGCCGTCACGGAGATCGTGCTGGCGGAGCGGTCGCCCCGCCCGGTGCTCGTCTCGCTGGCCCGCGCCGGTACGCCCGTCGGGGTGCTGATGCGGCGCTGGGCGCAGTTCCGGCACGGCCTCGACCTGCCGCACTACGCCGTCTCGATCGTGCGCGGCCGCGGTATCGACGCCAACGCGCTGCGCTGGCTGGCCGCCCACCACGACCCCTCCGACGTCGTCTTCGTCGACGGCTGGACCGGCAAGGGCGCCATCACCCGCGAACTCGCCGACGCCATCGAGGAGTTCGAGGCGTCCGACGGCATCACCGGCTTCGACCCGGAGATCGCGGTGCTGGCCGACCCGGGCTCCTGCGTGCGGACGTACGGCACGAGGGAGGACTTCCTCATACCCTCGGCCTGCCTCAACTCGACCGTCTCGGGCCTGATTTCGCGGACCGTGCTGCGCGCCGACCTGGTCGGCCCGCACGACTTCCACGGCGCCAAGTTCTACCGCGAACTCGCCGGCACCGATGTCTCGGTGGACTTCCTGGACGCCGTCGCCGCCCGCTTCCCGGAGGTCGCGGACGCCGTCGCCACGCAGGTCAAGGAGTTGCTGTCCGGTGACCGCGAGCCGACCTGGGAGGGCTGGGCCGCCGTCGAGCGGATCAGCGAGGAGTACGGGATCCACGACGTGAACCTCGTCAAGCCCGGCGTCGGCGAGACCACCCGCGTGCTGCTGCGCCGGGTGCCGTGGAAGATCCTGGCGCGGGCCGGAGCGGGCGCCGACCTGGACCACGTACGACTGCTCGCCGAGCAGAGAGGGGTTCCGGTGGAAGAGGTGGCCGAACTGCCGTACACCTGCGTGGGGTTGATCCACCCCAAGTACACGCGGGGCGCCACGGGCGCCGACGGCAAGGCGGTGAACGTCTGATGCCGGTGCTGGTGGCGAGCGACCTCGACCGTACGCTCATCTACTCCTCCGCGGCCCTCGCGCTGACCATGCCGGACGCGCGGGCGCCCCGGCTGCTCTGCGTCGAGGTGCACGAGAGCAAGCCGCTGTCGTTCATGACGGAGACCGCGGCCGGGCTGCTGACCGACCTGGGCGACGCGGCGGTCTTCGTACCGACGACGACCCGGACCCGCAAGCAGTACCAGCGCATCAACCTGCCGGGCCCGGCACCCAAGTACGCGATCTGCGCCAACGGCGGCCATCTGATGGTGGACGGCGTATCCGACCTCGACTGGCATGCGCACGTGACGGCCCGGCTGGCCGAGCAGTGCGCACCGCTGGACGAGGTGCGGGAACAGCTGCTGGCCACGGCGGACCCGGCGTGGGTGCGCAAGCACCGGGTCGCCGAGGACCTCTTCGCCTATCTCGTCGTCGAACGGGAGCTGTTGCCCGAGGAGTGGGTCAAGGAACTCGCGGTGTGGGCGGAGAACCGCGGCTGGACGGTCTCCCTCCAGGGCCGCAAGATCTACGCCGTCCCCAAGCCGCTCACCAAGAGCGCGGCGATGCACGAGGTCGCCCGCCGCACGGGCGCCTCCCTCACCCTGGCCGCGGGCGACTCCCTCCTCGACGCCGACCTGCTGCTGGCCGCCGACCGAGGCTGGCGCCCGGGCCACGGCGAACTCGCCGAGGCGGAGTGGACGGCGCCGATGGTCAACGCGCTGCCCGAGCGAGGGGTCCTGGCCGGTGAGCGCATCCTGCGTGAGTTCTTGAAGGCAACGCGCACGGCAACGCCCTAAGGGGCTAGCCGCAGCACCCTCCACCACAACACCCGCCGCCGCCGGCCTTGGGCGCCGCGGCGGGTGCACTTGCCGTACCCCCCACCGCCACGGTGGACAGCAGCTTCACCGTGTCTTCATGCCCGGCAGGGCACACCGCCGGGTCGGAGGACTGGGCCATCGGACGGCTCAGTTCGAACGTGTCGCCGCAGCTCCGGCAGCGGTACTCATAGCGAGGCATGCGACCAGGTTAGCGGTGCCTTCCGGCAGTGAGTGTGATCCAAGTCACGCGTCCATCATGTTATCTACTGATCGGTATGTGATCGTTCCTGTCGGATTTGTATGTGGAGAAGCTGCGAAGATCGTTGATATTTTCCGGTGGTGACCGGGACAGCACAGCGCAGTGGCCGGCGGGCCGACCATCGCCGTCCACGCCGCCGACGGGCGGCGACGAAGTGGTTCGCCCGGGCGGTGTTACGCCGCCTCCGCCCCGCCTACCCGCGCCCCGGCCGCACCGGCTGGCGCCGCTGGCTGCCCTCCTGGCGCCAGTTACTCGGCGGCTTCGCGGCATCCCTCGGCCTGGCCGCCCTCTCCTTGGCCGTCGCCTACGCAGCCACCGACATCCCGCGGAACCTGAACAGCTACGCCACCCAGCAGGACACCGTCTACTTCTGGTCCGACGGCACCCCCATGGCCCGTACCGGCTGGGTGCGGCGGCAGGCGATGCCGCTGAAGGACATACCCGAGGACGTGCGCTGGGCCGTGCTCGCGGCGGAGAACGAGAGCTTCTACTCCGACCCCGGCATCTCCTTCAAAGGCCTCTTCCGCGCCCTGTGGCGCACCGTCGGCGAGGGGGACACCGAGGGCGGTTCGACCATCACCCAGCAGTACGTCAAGAACGTCTACCTGACGCAGAACCAGACGGTGAGCCGCAAGTTCACCGAGGCGATGATCTCCCTCAAGCTGGACAACCGGATGAGCAAGGACGACATCCTGGAGGGCTACCTCAACACCAGCTGGTTCGGCCGCGGGACGTACGGCATCCAGCGCGCGGCCCAGGCCTACTACGGCACGGACGTCACCCACCTGAATGCCAGTCAGGCCGCCTTCCTGGCCTCGCTGTTGAAGGGAGCCGGGCTCTACGACCCCACCCTCTCCAAGGCCAACCACAAGCGAGCCGTGGAGCGTTGGTCCTGGATCCTCGACCGGATGGTCAAGACCGGCAAGCTGTCGCCTGCCGAACGCGCGAAGTACAAGAAGTTCCCCGAACCGCTCAAGTCCGCCCGGGCGTACGACACCGGCAAGCAGAGCGACTACCTGGTGGAGCTGGCACAGCAGTACGCCAAGAAGGCCGCGCACCTCTCGGACAAGCAGTTCGACCTCGGCGGCTACCAGATCTACACCACCTTCGACCGCAAGCGGGAGACGGCACTCACCGACGCCGTCGCCAAGGCCCGCAGACGGGCGAAGAAGGAAAAGCCCGAGGCCGCGAAAACCGTGCACTACGGCGCCGCCTCCGTCGCCACCGACGGCCGCATCCTCGCCGTCTACGGCGGCCCCGACCACCGTACGCAGGGCTTCAACGAGTCCAACGCGGCCACCGTGCAGGCCGGTTCGGCCTTCCTGCCGTTCGTCTACGCGGCCGGTCTGGAGCACGGCGTCCGCAAGACGCGCGGCGGACCCACCACCCGGATCACCCCGCAGACCGTCTACAACGGTGACAACGGTGTCGCCGTCCTCACGCCCGAAGGCCCGTACTGGGACCGCAGCGGCAAGAAGGTCCTCGCCCACAACGACGACGGGAAGTCCTACGGCCCCATCAGCCTCGGCAAGGCGCTCGCCAGGAACGTGAACACGCCCTTCATGCAGCTCGGCATGGACACCGGTCTGGACGAGGTGCGCGAGACGGCGATCGCGGCCGGACTGCTGCCGTCCAGCCTGGGACCCCAGGTGCCCGCGCTCTCCCTGGGCAACTCCACACCCAGCGCGATCCGGATGGCCGGCGGATACGCCACCTTCGCCGCGGCCGGAAAGCACACCGAGCCGTACTCCGTGCGCCGTATCACCCACAACGGCGCGGCGGTCCGCCTGACCACCCCCACCGCGCGCCGCGCGATCGGCGCCGAGGTGGCCGAGCAGGTCTCCCAGGCGCTCACGGACTCCCTGAACACCGCCCACCCCACCGTCGCCACCGCCAGGGCGACCGGCAAGTCCGGCACCACCGCGGACGACACCGCCGCCTGGTACACGGGCACCTCCGGGTCCGTGTCGACCGCGGTCGTCGTCTACCGCATGGACCTGTCCGCCTCCCTGGACCCGCTGCCGCTCGAAGGAATCGCAGGAACGCCCGCCGCCAGCGTCCCCTACGCCGTCTGGTCGGGCGCCATGGGCCTCGACTGACCCCGGGACCCGCACCACACCCCCCACCCCCCTCGCAGAATGAGACCCGCATGCCCCAGGAACGCCGCATGCCCGGCAGGAAACCGCCCACCGGCCGACGCCGCGGAGGCACCGACCGCCGCACCACCCCGTTGGGGTTCACGACCCTGGCACCCTTCCTGATGGTGGCCTCGCTGGTCGCCGCCTCCCTGATCCTGACCCGCCAGGACCACACCCAGCCCGCCGCCGAAACCGGCAAGAGCCCCAAGGCCGCCGCCCCCAGAGCCACCCCCTCACCCACCTGGGACGGAAAGACCAGGATCCTCGGCGACGGATCCACCTCCGACACCGGCCCACAACCCGGCGGGTTGAAGGCCGAGCCCCTCAAGCCCGGCCAGAAACCGCCCCAGTTCGTCGTCTTCTCCTGGGACGGCGCACTGGAGGGCAGCGACCACCTCTTCTCCCACTACCGGGAACTGGCGAAGAAGTACGACGCCCACATGACGTTCTTCCTCACCGGCATCTACCTGCTGCCCAAGAACAAGGCCAAGCTCTACCACCCGCCCCAGCACCCGGCAGGCGCCGCCGCCATCGACTACGCCACCGACGACCACATCCGCACCACCCTGGAACAGCTCCGCCTCGCCTACCAGGACGGCAACGAGATCGGCACCCACTTCAACGGCCACTTCTGCGGCAAGAAGGGCGGCGGCGACTGGAGCGTCGACGAGTGGAAGAGCGAGATCGACCAGTTCTACGCCTTCGTCGAGAAGTGGAAGACCAACACCGGCTTCGCCGACGTCCCCGCCCTCCCCTTCGACTTCAAGAAGGAGGTCACCGGCGGCCGCGCCCCCTGCCTGGAGGGACAGAAGAACCTGCTCAAGGCCATCAAGAGCTACGGCTGGCGCTACGACGCCTCCTCCACCGGCGACTTCCAGATCTGGCCCACCAAGAAGAACGGCGTCTGGGACTTCCCGCTCCAACTGCTCCCGTACTCCGGCACCGGCTACCAGGGCCTGTCGATGGACTTCAACTTCCTCTACAACCAGTCCGACGGCGAGACCCACGGCAACCCCACCGACTACCCCCAGTGGGAACAGCAGACCGTCACCTCCTACATGAACGGCTTCAACCGCGTCTACTACGGCAGCCGCGCCCCGCTGTTCATCGGCAACCACTTCGAGGACTGGAACGGCGGCATCTACATGAAGGCCGTCGACCGGATCGTCAAGAACGTCTGCACGAAGAAGGGCGTCAAATGCGTGTCCTTCAAGGAACTGGCCGACTGGCTGGACGTGCAGAAACCGCAGACCCTGGCACAACTGCGCGGCCTGGACCCCGCACAGTCACCCGCCTGGTCGACGGTCGTGAAATGAACAACCCCCCACCGCAAGGAGAAACCCCGTGAGACCCAGCAAGTCCGCCGCGAACAGAGCCCGTTGCACGGCCGTTGCCGCCATCTCCCTCTCCGCCGCCGCCCTGCTCCCGATGTCCGCCGCCCACGCGGCCGGCGCAGCCCCCGCCCCCGCCCTCACCGCGGCCACCACCGACGCCTTCGGCCGCATCGCCGACGCCGTCCTCACCGACCGCACCGCCGCCCTGCTCCAAGGATCCCCCGCCGACCGTACGGCCCTGAAGGCGACCGCCGGCGTGCAGCTGACGCCCGCCCTGGCCGCCTCCGAGGCCGGCACCGTGACCTCCCTGCACGGCACCCGCTCCCGGCTCGCCGCGCTCGGCGAGGCCTACACCGCCGCCGACACCAAGGTCACCGTCGACAGCACCCGGCTGCACGGCCGCACCGCCACCGTCCGCGTCACCGAGAACACCACACTGACGTACGCGAAGATACGCGGCGACGAACCCGCCACCACGGGCTTCACCGCCCACCACCAACTCACCTTCACCGCCCGCCCGGACGGCACCTGGCAGCTCACCCGCGAACGCCTCACCGACCAGGGCCCCCGCCCCGTCAACGAGCCCGCCCCGGCGACCAGGGCGACCCCCGTCCGCCCCGGCGCCGTCATCGACGCGCCCCGCTCGGCCACCACCTACCCCGCCCTCGCGAACCCCAAGAACCTCGGCACCGGTACGCCGTACAACTACGCGGCCATGGCGACGTACGCCGAGAAGTACTGGAAGAACTACAACACCGCCTACCGCCGCTACAACCACGCCGGCGGCGACTGCACCAACTACCTCAGCCAGTCCCTCTACGCCGGCGGCTGGAAGAAGGTCACCAGCTCCACCGAGGACTACGGCACCTGGTACTCCGGCACCTCCAGCGACTCCGACACCTGGATCGGCGTCAACGAGTGGTCCTGGTTCACCCAGACCGCGAAGCGCACGAAGGCGCTGGCCAACGCCTACCAGATGGACGTCGGTGACGTACTGCAGATGGACTTCGACAAGGACGGCTCGAAGGACCACTCGATGATGACGACGTACCGCAGCAGCAGCGGCGTCCCGTACCTGACCTACCACGACGCCGACACCTACCGCCGGTCGCTGGCCAGCCTGATCGCCTCGTACCCGAACTCGGCGTACTACGCCTACCGCAGTTAGCAGACAGCTGTGAGCGGGCGGCGGCTCAGTGGCCGCCGCCGCGCTCCTCCCTGATCTGCGAGACCACCCGGGCCACCGTCCCGCGCACCGCCTCCGTCTCCACGAGGAAGCGCCAGTAGTCCGGGTGGCGGCCCTCCAAGCCGGCGATCGCCCGCTCCAGCCGGGCCACGGCCTCGTCCAGCGGACGCGCATGCCGGGGATCCGGCGTCGTCCGGCCCGTCATCGCCAGCCGCTGGGCGTCCCGGATCGCGAACCGCGTCCGGTCTATCTCCTGCTGCGGGTCCTTCTGCACGGCGTTCAGCCGCTGCAGACGGTCCCGCGCCGCCGACACGGACTCATCCGTCGTGTTCAGCAGCGCCCGCACCGTCGACAGCAGCGAGGTCGCGTCCGGCCAGCGCTGCGCGTCCCGCGCGGCCTGTGCCTCCTTCAGCTTCAGCTCCGCCTGACGCACGTTCTCCGCGGCCTGCTCCGGCACGTGCTGCAGGTCCTGCCAGCACTCCGCCACGAACCGCCGCCGCAGCTCGCTCAACACCGGATCGACCTGCCCGGCACGGGTGGTCAGCGCCTGCGCGCGCGTGCGCAGCGAGACGAGCCGGTGGTCGATCTCGGCCGCCTTCTGCGGCAGCCGCTCGGCCTCCACCCGGATCGCCTCGGCCTCCCGCGCCACCCGCTCGGCCCGCTCCAGCGTCTGCGGCACCCCGTGCTGCCCGGCACCCTGGTTCAGCTTCGTCAGCTCAGGGCCGAGAGCGGCAAGACGGGCCGCCAGATCATCCGCCCTGAGCTTCGTCTCCCGCACGGCATCCAACGCGTTCGAAGCGGCGAGCAGCCCCTGCCGCGCCCGCTCCACCGCCGGAGCCAGCCGGGCCAGCTGTGTCTCCGCCTTGCCCAGCAGCGGCCCCAGACTGTCACCGAAACGATCCAGCTCCCGCTTGACGTTCGCCAGCTCGTCCTTGGCCTTCGTCAGCTCCGTACGCGCATGGGCCGCGACCGACGCCTCCAGATCGTCCCGGTCGAGATCATGCGCGTCCACGGCCTCGATATAACGATGACTGGCCTCGTCGATCCGCCGCCCCAGCGCCTCGAAGTCCGACACCGCCCGCCGCGCGGCAGGGGTGTCGTCCACCGCCGTGATCGTCTCGATCGAGATCCGCAGATCGCGCTGGGCGGTGTCCAGCTCGTAGAACGCGGCCGCCGCGGCGTCCTTCGCGGCCTGCGCCTCGGCCCGCTGACTCTCGGCCCGCCCGCCGAACCAGCGCCGGGTACCCCCGCCGGCGAACGCGGCGGGCAGCGCCAGCGCGACGACAAGAGGCAGGGCGACAAGGGTGAAGACGTCCCTCATCGCCTGACGGTGTGCACGCGGCACCAACGGCGAGTACGGCTGCGAAGGTGTCGCCGTCACATCCCTCTCCCGTGCTGTCATCCGTCCTGGCCGGTGCCTCGTTTCATTCTCCCACCGGTTAAGGACGAACACACGGGCCGGTTAGTTCGCGGTCTTCAGGGTGACTTTGCCGTCACCGGTGTGCGCCGACACCACGTGCGAGCTGGAGTCGGACCGCGGCACGGAGACCTCCACCGAGCCGTCGCCCGTCCCGGTCGTCACCCGGTACGTGGCCCTCGGCAGCGCGACGGTGACGGAACCGTCATGACTGCGGGAGTCCACCAGGTCCGGCACGGCACCGAGTTCGAGATCCACGGAACCGTCCCCCGCCTCGGCACGCACCCGCCGCGAGGACACCGCGGCATGCACGGACCCGTCCCCGGTGTGCACCTCCAGCGGCCCGCTGGAATCCGTCACACGCACGGACCCGTCCCCCGTACGAATACTCAACGCATCCCGGAACCCCCGCGCCCGCACGCTCCCGTCCCCGTCCTCCACCTTCACGGTGACCCCGCGCGGCACCTCGATCCGATGCCTGGCCGAACAGTCGGCCACCACACCGGAGCACTTCATCCGCAGCGTCAGCCTGTCGCCCTCCATCGCCCAGCTCACCTTCGGGCCCTTCCCGAGAGCGACGGACCCCTGGAACCACCGGGTGACCTCGACCTTCCCCGCCGGATTCCCGTCCGCGGCGACGATCTCCAGCGCCGAGTCGTCCGAATCCACGGTGAGCGTGTGCCCCGCCAGCGCGAACGCCCGATGGTCGGGCTCCTTGTCGTCCCCCGCAGAAGCCCCACACCCGGCAACCGCCCCGACAAGAACGACCACGCCCCCGACAGCAAGACCACCACGGACAACAACGGAACGGGCACGGACGCGGGCCATGACGATCTCCCCCTGGACGGATGCTGAGGGCTTCGACGGTACGGAGTGGGGGGTGGTGGGGGGATCCGGGCGGCTACCGGGTCTGGGGTGGGGTTAGCCCCCGTATGGGCTTGAAGGACACACGTGCGTGCGTCGAATGAGTGACCTTTTCGGATGGTCGTCGTTGTGCATGATGAACGGACTTTCGACGTCAGAGGGGCGAGATGACAGGGCTGCGTGGGCTGAAGCCGGCCTTCGTGGTGCCCGGTCCTGTCGGCGTGACCATCCGATCGCGACTGCGGGTGTCGTCGGCAGAGGCGACAGTGCTGACCGCCGTGGGTGTGTTCCTCGGCTCTCTGGCGTCGAAAGATCTCGCGGTGCGGTCCCGGGAGGGGACCGACCACGATGCTTCCTCTTGGGCGGCGCGGAAGCGGGAGTTGTCGGTGCTCTCATCGGCGCGCTGGGCAGGAAGTGTCACGAAGGCGACGCACGACCAGTGGGCGCTCGCCAGGCGCGGACATGCTGCCGAGATGGCGTGGCTGCGGGGGCAGATCACACGGATCGAGGCCAGGCCGGCCCGGCCGCTGGGTGCCAAGGCCGACAAGCGGGCCCGGTTGGTGCGTGGCTATGCCACACGATCGGAGTGGCATGCCAAGTCGCGACGCCTTCAGGTGCTCCGCGACCGGCTGGCTGCCCGGGAGTCGGACTGGTCCACCGGGCGGGTGAGTGTGGTCCGCGGCGGCAAGAAACTCGCGCACCTGCGGCATCATCTGGACGAGGCCGGGCTCAGCGCGCAGGCGTGGCGAGAACGCTGGGATGCCGCACGCATGTTCCTGGCCGCAGACGGAGAGTCCGGCCCCGGTTGCTCCACCACACTCGGAGAACCGGGGCGGCTGCGATCGCGATCGAAGACCTCGACTTCAGCGAGGGCAGCACACGGGAGGCGCACGGTGGAAACAAGCGTTTCCGCCGGCTCATCTCCCGCTTCCCGACCATCAAGCTCAAGGCCAGGCTCGTATCGATGGCTGCCGAGCAGAACGTAGCAATCGTCGCGGTGGACCCGGCCTATACCAGCCGCTGGGGCGCCCAGCACTGGCAGAAACCCCTCACGACGAAGATCCGTAAGACCACTCGCCACGACGCGGCAGCCGTGGCGATCGGACGGCGCGCCCTCGGGCACTCGATCCGGCGACGGACGGCACCGCCCCGTACCCACCAGAGCGATGGATACGGGCATCGGACCGTCCAGGCCGGACCGGGTAGCCCGGGGCGTGAGGGACCCCGCCCCCGCCTCCCCGGACCACGGACACGATTCGTGCCGTCTGGACGCGGAGTGAAAGTGGGTGACCAGCGTGCTCAACACCGCTCGGGGCACGCGGCCGGGCATACGTCCTGGGAGCAGGACGTACTCCCGCTCGGCTTCCAGGAGTAACGCTGCCGTCCTGCCCGCCCGTGATACGGGATTGCAGGACAGCGCCCGGGACAATGTAGGCTGTCGACCTGTCCAGGGTGCGTAGCTCAGCGGTAGAGCGCCTGCCTTACAAGCAGGATGTCGGCGGTTCGAAACCGTCCGCGCCCACCGGGCTTGAATAGCAGGTCAGAGGCCTCTCGGTGTGATCGCCGGGAGGCCTTTTCCTGTGATCGAAGTCCACATCCGATCCACATACCCAGCGCGAGCCGTTCAACGGCAGCGGTGTGCGCTCGTTGCGCCTTCATTGTGCCGGTGGCGCCACGGTGGTCGCGGAGACGAGCGCGGTGGTACGGAGCATGGTGACTCCGTCAGTCCCAGCCACCGAGCAGGCCGGAGCTCAGCTGTGCGTCGCAGATGTTGTAGCCGCCGGCCGCGTGGCCCTTTTTCGTGTGGCCGTCGACCGTGACGGAGCAGTTGATGTCCCCGGAGCCCTGGAGCTGCGCGTTCACCGTGTAGTACATCGCGTCCTTGTTCAAGGGGAGGGTGGCCTCGAACTTGCCGTTCTTGAATCTTCCCTGGCGGGTGTCGGAGTCCGAGCCGTACGTGATGTCGAGCGGACCGAGGGCACCGGCGGGGGCGGTTCCCCACACCTTGAAGGTGACGACCTTCTTCGCAGGCTTGGTGTCGGTCTTCTCCGCGTCCTCGCCCTTGCCCTTGTCGGCGGCCGGCTTCTGGCTCTTGGGCGCGTCGGCGGTGGCCTTGACGCTGTTGGAGCCGTTGGCCTTGTCGGACTTCGAGTCGCTGCCGCCTCCTGCCACGGCGCCGATGATGCCGATCAGCACGAGCACGGCGACGAATCCGAGGCACCCGAACCCGATGATCTTCCCGGCGCTGGACTTCTTCGGCGGCTGAGGAGGCGCACCCCATCCCTGCTGCGGGCCACCCCACGGCTGAGGTTGCCCAGGCTGCTGCGGGCCGTTCCAGCCGGGCTGCTGCGGCTGCTGCGGGTATTGGTTGCTCATGTTCCCCCCTGGGGCGTGCTTGTGACTTGCGCGTGTGTGACTGGTGAAGGATCTGTGTGGTTGCCTCAAATCGGGGACCTTCACCTGATCGTGATGAACGCGCGCGTATCGGTGTCGTGTGGCGGGGGCGCTCCAGAGAAGAAGACCCCGGCCGATCACGGCCGGGGTCTTCTTGTGCCGGGTCGTTCATGCCTCGTGGGCGTGCTTCAGTTTGGTGCGGGCGTCCACTCGGTTTTCGGTGGCGACTTCCGCCCAGAAGCGGTGGGTGCTGACGAATACCGCGAGTTCGTGTTCGCGTCGGCGGAGCTTTTCCACCTCGGCCTGTTCGTCGGCCGTCCAGCCGGGGGAGGCCGGGCGTTCCACTTTGCGCCAGCCGCCCGTGTCGCTGAAGCCGTCCAGGGGCTCGACCGACCAGGGCAGCCGCTTGAGCAGGGCCGACAGCTCCGAACGGACCTGATGCAGCTCCTCCTGACCGGCGAGGAGGTCACTCGGAAAGTCGTAGGTCGTAGCCACGGCCCAATGCTACGCCTGTTCGAATTTGGGATGCGAGTGCCTTCCCGGGGTTCATGCGGAAGGGTGGCCGACCGCCGCAGCGGCGCCCCAGGGGCGTTGTCAGAGGCGGCTTCTATGGTTGGCGGCATGGACTTCGTGGGCGTGGAGAAGGTGCGGCTGGAGCCCTGGGGCGAGGGCGACTTCTGGCTGCTGCGGCGGGCCAACAGCCCTGAGATGACGGTGCACTTGGGCGGTCCTGAGAGCGAGGAGAAGCTCACAGACCGGCATCGGCGGTACCTGGAGCCGGGGCCCGGGCAGATGTACCGGGTCGTGCTGGCGGGCAGTGGGGAGAGCGTGGGCTCGGTCGGGTTCTGGGCCCAGGAGTGGCGGGGCGGCACGGTGTGGGAGGCGGGCTGGGGGGTGCTGCCCGAGTTCCAGGGGCGGGGGCTGGCCGTGGGGGCGGCGCGGGCCGTGGTGGAGGCCGCGCGGGATGCCGGTGAGCACCGGTATCTGCACGCCTTCCCGAAGGAGGACAACGGCCCGTCGAACGCCGTCTGCCGACGGGCCGGGTTCACCCTGCTCGGGCCCGTCTGCATCGAGTACCCGAAGGGGCATCCGATCACGTCCAACGACTGGCGGGTGGACCTGGAGTCCATACGGCAGCCCGCGTGACGGGACCCGCTCGGGCCCTGCTGCTCCGGCGTCAGTGGCCGGTGTCCGCCAGTTCCCGGACCACGCGCGCCGTCACCGGCACACGCACCCCGTGCCGCTCGGCGGCGCGCAGCAACGCCCCGCCGATCGCGTCCAGTTCGAGCGGGCGGCCCGCCTCGGCGTCGCGCTGCATCGAGGATTTGGTCCGGGGCGGGAAGGCGTCGTAGCGGCCCAGCGCCTGGGCCGGATCCGCCGGGCCTCCGTTGGCACGGCTGACCGCGGCGGTCTCCTCCACCAGGGCCGTCAGCTCGTCGCGGTGCCGGGTGCGGATCTCGCCGAGCGGGAGGCCGTAGCGGGTGGTGAGGAGGGCGAACGGCGCGAGGAACGACATCTTCGCCCACAGGGCGGCCGCCTCGTCGTCGAGCACGCGGGTTGCCGGACCGGCGGCGCCGAGGGTCTCGGCCAGGGAGTCCAGCCGGTCGCGGTCCACTTTCTCGCCGGTCAGGTCGATCTCGGCGAAGGGGCTGCCGTGCTCGATCACTCCCGCCGCGACCCGGGTCGACTCGACGCGGATGACCGCGGGGGCGATCAGTTCGGGGCGGTAGCGGGCGCGCAGGGTCGCCGGGTGTTCGACGCCGTTCAGGAACGGTACGAGGAGGGCGTCGCCGAGGGCCGTGGGCGGGACGCGGTCGAGGGCGGCGTCGAGGGAGGTGTGCTTGACCGCGACCAGGCAGGCGTCGACCGGTTCGCGCAGTACGGTGTCCGCGTCCACGCCGGTCGTGAAGTCGCCGAACAGGCCGCTGCGGATCTGGATCCCGTCCGTGCGCAGGGTTGCGGCGGTGGCCTCGCCGGCCAGGCAGATCACGCGGTGGCCGGCGCGGGACAGCAGCCCGGCGAGCAGACCGCCGATGCCGCCGGGGCCGAGGACGGCCACGGTGAGTGCGTCGTTCGCCATGATTCTTTTGTCCTTCCGTCGGTCGGCCCCGTGGTGGTGGCCGCCTTGCGAAGGATCATCGCAGTAGCCCCGCAGTTGGGTGAGACTGGTCCCATGTGCCGGAGCATCAAGACACTTCGCCCGCCCGCGTTGCCCGAAGAGGCGACGGAGGAAGAGATCAGGGCTGCGGCCCTGCAGTTCGTGCGGAAGGTGTCCGGCTTCCGGGCGCCGGCCGCGCACAACCGGGAGGTTTTCGACCGCGCCGTCGAGGCGGTTGCCGAGGCCACGGCCGAGTTGTTGGCCGGGCTTGAGGTGCGGGGGCAGAAGGCTTCTGCCTAGCTTTGGCGGCTGCGGCTCCGCCGCGGGTGCGCTCGGGTGGTCAGTTGTCTGCGGCTCCGTCGTGGCTGGTCGCGCCCGCGCGGTGGAGCCGCAAATCGACACAGCCCCGCGCCCCCAAAAAAAGGGGCGCTGCCCGACCCGGCGTGCGTTGCGTCCGCCCGGCCTCGGTCCCAGGGCCTACGACGCCTTCGCCGGGCGCCGCATCACATACGCCGCCCCCGCCCCCGCCCCGAACAGCGCGAGTACGGAGACCGCCGTGGCCACCCAGGTGGTGCCGAGCCACTGGCCGCCGTAGTAACCGAGGGCCACGCTGTAGGTCGCCCAGGTCAGGCCCGCGAGGGCGGACCAGGGGAGGAACTCGCGGGCGCGGCGGTGGGCGGCGCCCGCGCCGAGGGAGACGACCGAGCGGCCGGCCGGGGCGAACCGGGCGAGGATGACCAGGGCGCCACCGCCGCGGGCGAGGGCGGCGCCGAGACGTTCCTGCGCGGTGGTCAGCCGGCGGGAGCGGGCGATGGCGCGGTCCAGCCGTTCGCCGCCGCGCCAGGCCAGTCGGTATGCCACCAGGTCGCCGAGGACGGAGGCGACGGCGGCGCAGAGCGTCAGGCCCAGGATGTCGGGGACCGCGTGCGGTACCTGGCCGCTCGCCGAGCCCGCGGCCGCCGCCGTGGCGGCCGTGATCACCAGCACCCCGCTCGGCAGGACCGGCACGAACACGTCGAGCAGGACCGACAGCGCCACCATGGCGTAGATCCATGGGCTGCCGGTCAGCAGCTCCACACTCTCCAGCACCGCGAACTCCCCGTGACTCCCCCGTGGACCGGACCGTGCCGCGAACGTCGCGAGGGAGCGGCAAGGGCGGCCATGACAGCCATACAGCGTACGCCCGGGCTGTGACGGGAGATTCATGGGGGGCGCGTGGGATCGGCACAGGACGTTCACCGGCCGCCGTCGGCCCTTGAAGCACAGGTCTTTGAACGCACAGGGTCGTTGAGCGCACACCGCCGTTGAAGAACGCACAGGGCCTTCCCCGCCGTCGGGGGAAGGCCCTGGGATCAGCGCACAGGATCAGACAGTGACCGGTGTCTGTTCCGCCGCGGCCTTGTCCTGCGCCGTGGCGCGCTTTGCGAACAGCCGGTCCAGGCCGAAGGCGCCGGAGCCGGTGAAGACCAGCAGCAGAAGGGCCCAGCTGAACATCGCCGCGGCCTCGCCGCCGTTCTCCATCGGCCACAGGGCGTTCGGCTGGTGCACCTTGAAGTAGGCGTACGCCATCGAGCCCGAGGCTATGAACGCGGCTGCGCGCGTAGTGAGCCCGAGCAGCACGAGGATGCCGCCGACCAGCTGGATGACGGCCGCGTACCAGAACGGCCAGGCGCCGGTCTCGACGGTGCCGCCGTCGGTGCCTGCCGCGCCGCCGAGGACGCCGAAGAGCGAGGCGGCGCCGTGGCAGGTGAAGAGCAGACCGACGACGATGCGGAACAGTCCGAGGGCGTACGGCTGCGCGTTGTTGAGACGAGCGGTCATGTGGGGGGTACTCCTTCGGTCGGGCCGGTCCGGGGCGGACCGGTCGGGGGGACGAGCCGAGCGAGCAATTCACCGTAGGTCTGCCCCATTGATGCTTGCAAGTTCAACATTCGGCCATCGGTCCGGTTCCGTTTCCGGTTCCGTTTCGCCCGTAGCCGCACGTGGCCGGCGCCCCGACGACCGCGTCCGCGTCCGAAAGTGTGACCGAATCCACCCCTGGTCGGGCCTCCGCCGCCGTCACCCAGTGCACGCCTTCCGTGGGCACACTGAACGCGAACTACCTTTCGCGGTATCAACCTTGACGACCCATCAGGAGATACGGCTGTTGCGCCACCGCGCCCCCTGCTCACAGGGAGGTGAGCGCGGACTCCTCCACGGTCTTGAGCGCCCTGTTCGGCTGTGCCTGTTCCAGCCGCAGCCGCGCCGAGCGGCCCTTGAGCGTCAGCGTCAGCAGCTGGTTGCCGAACCAGGGGCCGCCCTTCTTGCGCCAGTCGACCGCCGGCCGCTCGCACCGCCCGTGCCGGGCGAAGCGCCGGCCGAGGGCGCGGGCGGCCGCACTCCAGCCGAAGCGGAAGCCGATCCGGATCGACAGCGGAATGGAGTTGTGGACGGGGGAGCAGGTCAACTGCAGCACCCGGGCGTCCGGGGCGCCGGAGGGCCAGACCGGCTCGGCCACATACGCGTGGTGCACGTCCCCCGACAGGACGAGCACCGTCGCCGGCGCCTCGGCCCCCGAACCGGCCTGGGCGATCAGCTCGGTCAGCGCGGTGAAGGAGGCCGGAAAGGCCGCCCAGTGCTCCAGGTCGGCCCGCCGCCGCAGATCCTCCCCGAACCGCGCCCAGCGCGCCCCGCGCTCGCCCCGGCACAGCGCCGCGTTCCACGCCTCGGCGTCGTGCACCAGATGCGGCAGCAGCCAGGGCAGGGAGGTCCCGATGAGGAGGTGGTCGTAGGACCCCCGCTCCGTCAGGGCCTGCTCGCGCAGCCACTCGCTCTCCCCGGGGTCGAGCATCGCCCGGTCGTCCTCCTCCAGGACGCGGGCCGCCCGGGTGTCCACCATCAGCAGGCGTACGCGGCCGAAGTCGCGCCGGTAGCTCCAGCGCACGGCGCTCGGGTCGGCATCGGCCTTGCAGGCGAAGGCGCGCAACTCGTCGGTGGCGTCGGGCAGTTCGCGTACGGCCGCGTACAGCGGGTCGGCCGCCAGTTCGGCCGGCGAGAGGTTCCCCAGATGCTGGTGCACCCAGTACGACATCAGGCCGCTCAGCAGCCGCTCCCGCCACCAGGGGGTGGCCCGCATGTCCTCCAGCCAGGCGGCGGAGGTGTTCCAGTCGTCGATGACGTCGTGGTCGTCGAAGATCATGCAGCTGGGCACGGTGGACAGCAGCCAGCGCACCTCGGGGTCGAGCCAGGACTCGTAGTAGAGGCGGGTGTACTCCTCGTAGTCCGCGACCTCGCTGCCCGGTGGGTCGCTCAGGTCGCGCCGGGCGGCCAGCCAGCGGCGGGTCGCCTCGGAGGTCTCGTCGGCGTACACCTGGTCGCCCAACAGCAGCAGCACATCCGGCCGTTCGCCGTCCGGGTCGGACGCGATGTGCGCGGCGAGGGTGTCCAGCGCGTCCGGGCCGACAGGGTCGTGCGCGTCGGCGGGCGGGGCGGCCCAGCGGCAGGAGCCGAAGGCGACCCGGACACCGTCGCCTTCGTGCGGGGTGCGGATGACGGAGGGCGGGAACCTCCGCGGGGAGCCGGGCGAGTCGGGCAGCGGCCACACGCGCGTGCCGTCGAGGAGGACGTCGTACGGCGTCGTCGTGCCCGGAGTGAGACCGGTGACCGGTACGAGGGCGTAGTGATGGCCCGCGACCTGGAAGGTGCGGGCCTCTCCGCGTGCGCCGTCCGCGCAGCGCACCTCGGCGGTGCACGGACGGCTCGTCTCGACCCAGACCGTCGCGGACGAGCCGTCGGCATACCTCAGCAGTGGACCCAGGCGCAGTTCGGCCACGTCATGCCCGCCCTTTCCATGGTCGGGCTCGCCTCCGGGGCGCCTCAGCCGGTGTCGATGCCTGACAGGCTTGCTGCTGCCCCGAGTTGCCGCTGTTCGACGACGACGAGTCGCC